>JAAWFD010000021.1 GCA_022794615.1 Clostridia bacterium | reverse complement strand
AGTTAAAATATTTTAACTCTGTTTTTGTTGTTTATATTTTATAATTCTTTCCCTGCTCTTCTAGCTTTTGCTTTTGTTCTTTACTTACTCTATATGATTCTTTTATCTTCTGTATCGATTTTTTATATGTAAATTCATCTAAATTGTTATCCTTTAAATATTCTTCTGTCTCTTTCGGAAATTTTATATAACAAATTGATATTGCCCATGCTACTGCCATTTTAACATAATAAAAATCACTTTTTATATTATCAAATATTTTCAATATTCTATCTATATAGTTTTCATTTATGTAATAATCTAATAACATTACTATCCCAAATCTTATCTCAAACTCTTTGTTTGATTTAAGATATTTTTGTAAGAAGTCCCACATTTCTTCTTGGTTTTTTTGTGTTAATTTTAATCCTGCACAGCATACATCACATACTGCCCAGTTATCTATCTTTGGAATAAAATCTTCTAAATAGATTTTTAGTTCTTTTATATCTTTTATTGCTATCCCTATTATCATTCCTTGCAACATTATTTCTTCATAATAATCATTTTGTATCTTAATAAAATTCTCTTTCCAGTTGATTTTAGCTAGTTCTTTTGCATATTTTCTAAGTACTGGTACTCTTACACCTATTATTGTATCTACTCCTGGGCATAGTGAACTATGAAATTCTTTATATTTATCATCTTTTAACTTAAAAAGTTCATTTCTTATTAAATTTTCCATGTTTTCTGTCCTTTTTATGTTTTTCTAATTGTTTATAAGCTAGTTATTTCATTCTTTCTTTTATTTTTACTAATGTATTTAATGCATCTATAGGAGTTAGTTCATCTAAATTTATTTTATCTATTTCATGTGCAATTTCTGCTAGTTTATAGTTAAACATATCAAATTGTCCTTCGACTGCTTTTTTGTTTTCAGTTTCTTTCTTATTTGATAATATACTTTTTCTTTCTAGCGTTCTTAAAATTTCATTAGCTTTTTGTGTTACAGTTTTTGGTACGCCAGCTAATCGTGCTACATGTATACCATAACTTTCATCTGTTCCGCCTGATACTATCTTTCTTAGGAATATGATATCTTCTCCTTTTTCCTTTACTGCTATTGAATAGTTTTTTACTCCTTCTAATTTTTCTTCTAGTTCTGTTAATTCATGATAATGTGTGGCAAATAGGGTCTTTGCTCCACATTTTTCTTTATCTGATATATATTCTGCCACTGCCCATGCTATTGATAAACCATCATATGTTGATGTTCCTCTTCCTATTTCATCTAATATTACTAGACTATTCTCTGTTGCTTCTTTTAATATTTGTGCTACCTCCATCATTTCTACCATAAATGTACTTTGTCCCATGCTTAAATCATCTGATGCTCCAACTCTTGTAAATATCTTGTCTACTACTCCTATATGTGCTTGTGTTGCTGGTACAAAACTTCCTACTTGTGCCATTAGTGTTATTAATGCTACTTGTCTCATGTATGTAGATTTTCCTGCCATATTGGGTCCAGTTATTATTGATAGCCTGTCTTGTTCTTTGTCTAGATATGTATCATTTTCTACAAAACTTCCATATGGTAACATTTTTTCTATTACTGGATGCCTTCCTGCTTGTATATCTAGTATTCCACTTTTGTCTACTGTCGGCATGCAATAGTTCATATCTTCTGCTACTTGTGAAAATGAACATATTACATCTAATGTTGATACCACATTTGCTGATTGTTGTAATCTTTTTACATTTTGTGCTATTTTTCCTCTTATTTCTACAAAGGCATTGTATTCTAATTCTATTGCTTTCTCTTCTGCTCCTAGCAATTCTTCTTCTATTTTTTTTAGTTCTTCTGTTATATACCTTTCTCCATTTGCTAATGTTTGTTTTCTTACAAATCTTTCTGGTACTTGTGATAAGAATGACTTTGTTACTTCTATATAGTATCCAAATACTTTGTTAAAACCTACTTTTAGGTTTTTTATTCCTGTTTTTTCTCTTTCTTCTTGTTCTAACTGTATTAACCAACTTTTTCCATCTGTTGTTGCTGTTTTTAATCTATCTATTTCTGGGTCATATCCTAATTTTATTATTCCTCCATCTTTTATTGTCATTGGTGGATCTTCTACTATCGATTGTTCTATTAATTCATGTATATCTTGTAATTCATCTAATTCTTCATATAGTTCTTGTAAATAGTTTGATTTACATACTGATAGTGCTTTTTTTACTTCTGGTAATTTATATAAAGAATTTTTTAATGATATCATGTCTCTTGCATTACTATTTCCATATGCCATTTTTCCTGCTAGTCTTTCTATATCATATACTTTCTTTAATGTGTCTATTATTTCTCCTCTTAACATCATATCATCTTTTAATTCTTTTACTGCATCTAATCTTTTCTGTATTTCTTTGGTGTCTATTAATGGATCATTTAGCCATCTTCTTAACATCCTTCCTCCCATTGATGTTGATGTTTTATCTAATACCCATAATAATGTTCCTTTTTTTGTTTTGTCTCTTAGCTTCTCTGTTATTTCAAGATTTCTTCTTGCATTTATATCTAATGCCACATATTTTGAAGTATTGTATATTGTTATTTTGTTTATGTGTTCTAAACTTGTCATTTGTGTTTCATTTAAATATTCTATTAATGAGTTTATTGATGCTATTGCCAGTAGTTTTTCATCTAAGTTCTCTATTATTTTTTTACTATTATCTATAAATTCATATTTTTCTTTTGTATCTAATTTTATCTCTTCTGAAAAGTGTTCTTCTGCAAATTGTGTTACATATATGTCAAATCTTTCCTTTATTTTTGCCATTTCTTCATCACAACTATATAACATTTTATTTGCTATTATTTCAGCTGGTGAAAATCTTGCTATTTCATCTAATAGCATTTCAAAATTGTTTGTTTCTTTTATTTCTGTTGTATAGAATTCTCCTGTTGATATATCGCATACACTTAATCCAAAGTATATCCCACTTTTATATATTGACATTATATAATTGTTTTTTCTTTCTTCTAGCATATTTGATTCTACTATTGTTCCTGGTGTTAATACTCTTATTACTCCTCTTTCTACTATTCCCTTTGTTGTTTTTGGGTCAGTTAGTTGTTCACATATTGCTACTTTATATCCCTTCGCTATTAATCTTGCTGCATAGTTTTCGGCTGCATGATGTGGTATACCTGCCATTGGTGCTCTTTCTTCTTGTCCACAATCTTTTCCTGTTAGTGTTAATTCTAGTTCTCTTGATACTGTTATTGCATCTTCAAAGAACATTTCATAAAAGTCTCCTAGTCTATAAAATAATATGCAGTCTTTATATTTATTTTTCGTCTCCAGATATTTCTGCATCATTGGTGAATATTCTGCCATTTTTATCACTTCCATTTTCTATATTCTGATTTTCTTGTTTTATAATATTTTTTCCTTTTGTTATTTTGCTTGGAGCTTCATATATTATTCTTGCTCCTTCTCCATTATTTTTTTCTAGTAATTTTATAATTGGATTTATTGTATTTCTTATGTCTGCAGAAAAAATTTGTGGTCTTCTTGTAATCATATCTATTACTTGCATTGGTGTTATTCCTTTTTCTCCAAAATAGCTAAGAAATTCTGCAAGTTTTATTATATAAGTCCCTTCTGCATATGTTGTATTTCTTCTACTTCTTAATAAACTATATAATTGATTTGTTTGTTGCTCACTTATTCCATATTCTTGGATTTGCTGTTTTGCTATAGCATATTCCTCACTCTGTAAATTTTTTGCTTTCTTATCTCTTCCTTTTCTTCCTTCTTGTAATCCATTTCCTCTAAAATTTCTATGTATTCTTTCTTGAAATCTTTGTTGCTCTCCCTCTGGCAAGTTTTCTATTACTGATTTTTGTATATTTTTTCTAAGTACTCCTCTATCTGTTGATAGTTCTTTAGCAACTTTTGTTAGGGATTTGCCAGACATTATATCTCTATATGCTTCCCAAATTTTATCATTTGATAATTTATCTGTTGACATCTTCTATTTCTCCTTTTAAGTACCACATATGTTCTGATACTATTTTTATTTGTATAATTTTATTTATGTCTTGTTTATTTCCTTCAAATATGACTACTTTATTACTGTCTGTTCTTCCTGTTAACATTTTTTCATTGTTTTTGCTTATTCCTTCTACTAAAACTTTTTGTATTGTTCCTATATATTTTTTATTGTTTTGTTCTATTTGGCTCTCTACTAATTCTTTTAGTCTATTAAATCTTTTGTGTTTTATTTCTTCTGGTATTTGATTTTCCATTTTTGCTCCTGGCGTTCCTTCTCTTATTGAATAAATGAACATGTATACTTGTTCAAATCCTACCTTTCTTACTATATCTAGTGTATCTTCAAAGTCTTCTTCTGTCTCTCCTGCAAATCCTACTATTATATCTGTTGATAATGTTAGATTTTTTATTTTGCTTTTCATTTTTGTTACTAATTCTAAATAACTTTCTTTTGAATATTTCCTGTTCATTATTTTTAGCATATTTGTTGAGCCTGATTGTAATGGTAGATGTATTAGTTTACATACTTTGTCGCTTTCTGCAATTGCTTCTATTACATCATCTGTAAAATCTTTTGGATGTGGTGATACAAATCTTATTCTTTCTATTCCTTGTATTTTGTTTATTTCTTTTAATAGTGTTGCAAATGAGTTTATTCCTTTATATTGTTTTCCTGCTTCTTTCCAATTTTCACTTACTAAATATGAATTTACGTTTTGCCCTAATAGTGTTATTTCTTTGTATCCTCCTTTTGCTAATTCTTCTACTTCTTCTAATATGTCTTTTGGATGTCTACTTCTTTCTCTTCCTCTTACATATGGTACTATACAATAACTGCAAAAATTATTACAACCATACATTATTGTTACTGATGCTTTTATGTTATTTTCCCTCTTTATTGGTATTCCCTCATATACCTCTCCATCTATATCTATTACATCTTTTACTTTCTTTCTTTTTTCTAATATTTTATGGATATTCTCTGGTATTTTGTGTAATGTATGTGTTCCAAATATTATATCTACATATGGATATGATTCTTGTATCTTGTCTGTCATATGCTTTTCTTGCATCATGCATCCACCTATTGCTATTATTGTTCCTCTTGTTTCTCTTACTTTTTTTAATTCTCCTATCTTTCCAAATAACTTGTCTTCTGCATTTTCTCTTACACAACAAGTATTAAATATTGCTAAGTCTGCCTCTTTTGCATCTTCTGTTCTTTTATACCCCATCTCTTCTACCATTCCTGATAGTTTTTCTGAGTCATTTTCGTTTAGTTGACATCCGAATGTTTGTATTATGTACTTTGGCTTCTTATTTTTGTTTATATCTTTTACTTGTTGTATATATTCTTTTTGTTTTTCTATTTCTGCTTTCATCCTTACTTTTCCTCTTTTCTAACTTGTTTTATTTTATACTATTTTAGAGCTTTTTGTCAATATTTTTCATTGCTTTGTTGTTGTATATGGACATGATTTTTTGCGTATCCTTTTTGAAGGAAAAGAGGAACAGATGATTTACAAAAAAATCTCATCTGTCCCTCTATGGTTGATCACTCCTCAGCACTCAACATGGGTCCATCTTTTTCTAATACCCACTTAATCTTGATTGCTACTTCATAGCCCTCTTCACCAATATATACAAGACATTCCTTGGTATTGATAGCAAGAGTGAAAATCAACTGAACAGGGTTCTTGACCAGAAACTTTGTGTTTTCTCCAAATATTTCCGTTGACGAAACATATAGTTTTTGGTCATCCTCACCTGTTTTTTCCCATCTGAATTTATACTTTCCTATTGAAAAATCCTTTTCGTAAAATTCAGATACTTTTATTCCCCGACTACTGTCTCTCAGGGAATTTGATTCAATTGTAAGTGCTTCCATAATCTTGCACCCTCCTGTGTATTTTATTTGCTGACTATTTGCCAACTTAATATTATTGTATCAAAATTCCATAAAATAGTCAATTTTATCTGATTTTTAATTTATAAAATCCTTTTGCATTAATAATTTTCCTTTTTAACAAAACACAGATAGGAGCTCTCGCTCCCATCTGTGTTTTGTTAAAGGTTATTTTGGACTAATGAGGCTATGCCATGAATCTACTGCAGAATATGATTATCAGTCCTCCGGGACATCATCATATCCATGTTCCTCTTCGGTACAGCTCATCATGTCTCCTATGCACTGATCATCTTCTTCTTCATCAAAATATTCCATCTGATTTTCCGAATCATCAGTATCCTCATCAACATACCGTATGATTTTAGCATCGGCAATCATCTTTCTACTGAAGAAGATATTTACTGAATCTCCAGGTCTACCATAATTCACAGTGACTTTGGTCCGATTGGCTATCGCTGTAATGAGTTGTCCCGGATTGTTTACCGGCATTTCATTACTTCCAAGTATGCCACCTTTAATTAGTAATTCCCTGTGATATAGTTCTCCTTCAGCGGATTTATCGTCTCCCACTCTGATGAAATCCCAATCACCGATTGCGAAATCATTTTGTAACCATGCACTTATAGTGCCTCTTTCCCGTAGTGTCCTTCCTTTAACTTTTAGTGGTTTCATAAATTCCACCCTCCTATATATTTTTTGGTTGGCAAGTTTGCACAACTTACTCTAAATTATAGCACACTTACCCTAATATATCAACTTTTAAATTCATTTTATATTTCACATAATCATAAATGTTTTTACTTACTCTTCTACACATGTGAACAAAATGTTTATTTGTATCAGATGTTAACTTGTTGTAACTACTATAATATTTTTTTCAAAAACTCTTCCTATTTTTAATGTTTTATGATACAATTTGTCAAACAGTAAATATTAATATACTATTATATACATTAATTGAATGGAGGAATTTATATGGATTTTAATAAATGTAGTCGCTGTGGGGCGTTTTATGTATCTGGAGGAAATGTTTGTCCAAAATGTAGTCCAAAAGATGCTTTAGAATTATCAACTCTAAAAAATTATATAGAGGAAAATGGTTTTTCTTCTATTGATGTTGTTTCAGCTGGAACTGGAATATCTACAAAAAATTTAAATAGATTTTTAAATGTTGATGGAATTGGAAATTTAGGAGATAATAATATTACTACACTTTAAAAAACTTTAATAAGATAAGTTATATAGCTAAGATTTTTATTAATAACTTAGCTATTTTAAATAGGAGGAATTATAATGAATGCACTAGACATATTAGAAGAACGTGGATATATTGAACAAATGACACATCCACAAGAAATGAAAGAATTATTTGCAAATAAAAAAATATCATTTTATTTAGGTATAGACCCTACTGCTGATAGTCTTCATATAGGACATTTTATATCTCTAATGGTGGCATCTTACTTACAAAAATGTGGTCATAAACCTATTATATTAGTTGGTGGTGGAACTGCTATTATTGGTGACCCATCTGGAAAAACTGATATGAGAAAAATGTTAACTCGCGAAGATATTGATAAAAATATTCAATCTATAAAAAAACAAATTGCTAAATTTTTAAGTTTTGAAGGTGAAAATGCAGCAATTATTGTTAATAATGCTGATTGGCTTTTAGATTTGCATTATATCGAATTTATGCGTGATATTGGTAGTTTATTTTCTATTAACAAAATGTTATCTGCTGAATGTTATAAAAATAGATTAGATACAGGTTTAACTTTTTTTGAAATGGGTTATATGCTTATGCAATCTTACGATTTTCTACATCTATATAATACTTATGGTTGTAAACTTGAAATTGGTGGTAATGACCAATGGTCTAATATTATTGGAGGAGTTGAATTAATAAGAAAAATTGGTAAAGATGATTCTTTTGGTCTAACTTTTAAATTGCTTACAAATTCAGAAGGTAAAAAAATGGGAAAGACTGAAAAGGGTGCTTTATGGTTAAGCAGTGAAAAAACTTCACCATATGAATTTTATCAATATTGGAGAAATATTGCAGATAGTGATGTTAAAAATGTCCTTTGCTTATTAACTACTTTACCTATGGATGAAGTTAATAGACTTTCTTCTTTACAAGATGCTAAAATAAATGAAGCAAAAAAAATTGTAGCTTTTGAAATTACTAAACTTATTCATGGCGAAAGCGAAGCTTTAAAAGCTGAAGAAGCCTCAAGCGCTTTATTTGGTGGTCAAGGCAATACAGACAGTATGCCTTCTTCTAAATTAGATAATATTAATATTTCTTTAGTTGATGCAATTATTCTTTCAGGTATTGCTCCTTCTAAAGGTCAAGCTAAAACTTTGATTGAGCAAGGTGGAATTTCTTTAAATGATATAAAAATCGATGATGTTTCTTATGCTCTTTCTGATAAAGACTTTGATAATGGATTTGCCATTATCAAAAAAGGTAAGAAAATTTTCCATAAGTTAATTAAATAAAGTTTAGGCAAAGTATTAAATACTTTGCCTTTTACATTATATGACTTTACTACAATTTTTAGCTTACCATATACTACTTTGTGTATATGTTTTTTTATTTACAAGTAATTTTGCAGTGAGCGGTAATTCACGCTCACTGCAAAATTAGCTGTTTTCTAAAAAATATACTACTTATTATCTAATTCTCTGTCTATAACTTCCCAAATTGTATCAAGTTCATAACCTTTTTGCCAACTCGCAACTCCTGCTAAATTATACTCAGATACAAGAGATAGCTTTTCCTTTATTGATTTTTCATCTTCAATCCACATTTTCTTTATACTTGAACCAGACTTACCTTCTACATAATATTGCTTTACATCATCTAACCAAACTTTCTCTACATCACTAGATATTTCTTTAATAATTGTGTTTTCAATATCCTTCATTTTTACAGCTTTACTTGAAAGTTTACCATCTGTAGTTTCTGTCCATATTCTTGTATAAAAAGGTATTGCTAAAATTATCTTTTTAGAATCTACTTCATATGTTGTTATAAATTTCTTCAAGGCTATCTCTACCCAGTTATATCCTGCTGTAGTCCCTGCTGTTTTACTTGATGTACCATATTGGTCATATCCCATGAATATTATATAGTCTGCTATTTTTCCTAATACATATCTGTCATAACATAAAGACCAATTCGGTGAGCCATCTGGCGCTGTTACATCAACAGATGTAACTAATCCCATTTCTTTCATTCGTGGTGTTAATTCTATTATAAATCTTGAAAATAGATTTTTATCTTTTTCATACATATATTCAAAATCTATATTTATTCCGTCTAATTCATACTTTTTGCAAACTTCAATAATGTTATCAATTAATTCTTGTCTTTTTTCATAACTATTTAAAATACTTGATGTTACTCCTATACCAGCATTTGATGCTACATCATTTGATAATGATGGCCAAACTTTATATCCATTATCTTTTGCCCATTTTACATATTGTTTGATAGATTCTCCGCCTTTTTCAACAAACTCAGCATTTGCGTTTATGTAGAAAAATGTTGGTGAGACTACATTTACACCTTCGTATTTTTCCCCTGTTCTATCTGGAGCTGTTCTACTTTCTGAATAGTAATCCCAAAACATATTTATCTTTTCTGTTATCTGCTTTTCTTCTACTTCTGCTTCTCTTACCTGTACATAATCTTTTAATTTATCTGTCTGGACAAATCCAATCTTTCCATTTTTTGTTCTTATTTTTGTCCATCCATTAGTCATATCTCTAATAACTACTACACTATCTGATTCTTTTATTTTGTCAATTGTTCTTGATAATGTTCTAGTATGTGACTTAACACTTACATCTTTTATTATTGTTGCTCTCTCTAGTGCCCTGCTTAATGAGTCTATTGTTACTGTGTCTGTTTCTTTTATGTATTTTATCTCTATTTCATATACATCTGCTAATTCAGAAATTGGTAAATATATTCTATCATCTCTTTTTATTGCTGTAGCTTTTATTTTTGTATTTGCTCCATTTACAACCATTGTTTTGCTTTTAAAATTTATCGCTGCTATTTTCCTATCTGTTGTTGTTATTATTTGCTCAGTTTCTTCTTCTTCATAAATATAATAGTCTAAAAAGTTCTTTATATCTTTCATAGATAAATATATTATATCATCTTCTATTATTATTTCTTCTTTTAATTTTGCAGTTACATTATTGCTGTTTAATACTAAATTTGTTTTATCTTTTATAGAATCATTTTTATAATATCTAGATGCATATAGCAATACAAAAGCTACCATACATAATAATATTCCTATTATTACTATTCTTTTTATTATTCCAAAAATTCTTTTTGACGTGCTTGGATTTTCCCTTTTTGTTTTTTCTTTTTTGTTATTGCTTGCTTGTTTTTTTAAATTAGTATTTAAGTTATCATTTGTACCATTTCCTATCTCTTGACTCTCATTGTTGTTTATTCCTTCACTTTTATTTTCTTCATTATTCATATATTACTCCTTATTTTAATTATTTTTTAAATCTTTTTTAACTGTATTATCATTTTGTTTTACTACTTCTAATGTTCCAGGTATTATCTTGTCTACAAAAACTATTCCATTTAAATGGTCTAACTCATGACTAATTGCTTGTGCTAACAACTCTTTTGCTTTTATTTTTATTTTCTTTCCATTTCTATCTAATGCTTCTACTATAACTTCTGCTGGTCTTACAACTTTTGCAAACTTGTTTGGAAAGCTTAAACATCCTTCTTCTACTTCTTGTGTTCCTTTTTCTTTTGTTATTTTGGGATTTATTAATACTATTGGATTACTGCAATCTTCTTCTACATCAATTACTACTATCTGTTTTAATATACCTACTTGTACAGCAGCTAGTCCTACCCCATTTGCTTTATACATGGTCTCTAACATGTCATCTATTAATTCTTGTATTTTAGAATCTTGGATGTTATCTACTTCTCTTGATTTTTTACCTAATATTTCGTCTCCTTCTTCTCTTATTGTTCTTATAGCCATTTTTCTCATCCTTTCTCGATAGTTCTCTTTTCTTGATATCATTCATTTTATATCATCTGCATTATATCATATTATTTGGATTTATATCTGCATAGATTGCTGTATTTCTTAAATTTAAATTATAAACTTCTTTTAAACATTCATTTATTATTTCATATGCTTCTTTTTTCATGTTTCCCTTTATTATCATCCTCCATCTTATTTTATTTTGTATTTTGTCAATTGGTGATGGCATTGGTTGATACACTGCATAGTATTGCTTGTCCAATTTTGTATTTAAATATTTATATACGAACTTTGTTGCCTTTTCTAATTCTTCTTCTTTTTTGCTGTTAAAACTAATTATGATTATATCGCAAAAGGGTGGATATTTCAACTGTTTTCTTAACGCTATTTCAGTTTTATAAAATTCATCATAATCTTGCTTTTTTGCTAGTTCTATGCAAAAATTTTCTGGATTGTAAGTTTGTAGTATTACTTTTCCCTCTGTTTCTTCTCTACCTGCTCTTCCTGCTACTTGTGTCAATATTTGAAATGTTCTTTCATTTGCTCTGTAATCATCTATATTTAAACTGCTATCTGCTGCTATTACCCCTACTAATGTTACATTTGGAAAGTGATGTCCTTTTACTACCATTTGTGTTCCTATTAATATATCTATGTTGTCTCTTTTGAAATGATTTAATATATCTTCATGTGAGTTTTTCTTAGTTACTGTATCTACATCCATTCTTATTGTTTGTGCATTTGGAAATATTTTATTTATTTCTTGTTCTAACTTTTGCGTTCCTGTACCAAAATATCTTATGCGTGTACTTTTGCAACTAGGACATATTGTAGCTATTTTTTGTTCTGCTCCACAGTAATGACATTTTAGTTTGTTTTCTTTTTTGTGATATGTCATACTTATATTACAGTTCTTACATTTTATTGTATATCCACAGTCCCTGCACATGATGAAAGTTGAATACCCTCTTCTATTTAAAAATAGTATTGTTTGTTTTTTGTTTTTTAAATTTTCTTCTATCTTTTGATATAAAGATACACTTAACATACTTCTATTTCCATTTGCTAATTCCTGTTTTAAGTCTACTATTTCTATTTGTGGTAATGTTGATTTATTTGCCCTTTTTGTTAATATTAGTAATTCTATTTTCCCTATTCGTGCTTGATAATATGTGTTTATATCTGGTGTTGCACTTCCTAATACTACTGGAAATTTTGCTTGTTTTCCTAATATGCTTGCTATTTCTTTGGCATTATATCTTGGTGTACTTTCTGATTTGTATGAGCTATCATGCTCTTCATCTATTATTATTATTCCTATATTCTCTGTTGGAGCAAATATTGCAGACCTAGTTCCTATTATTATGTTTGCTTTGCCTTCTTTTATTTTGTTCCATTCATCATACCTTTCTCCTATTGATAACTTGCTGTGTAATATAGCAATCTTCTCTTTTCCAAACCTTCCAATAAATCTGTCTACTGTTTGTGGCGTTAGAGATATTTCTGGCACTAACATCATTGCAACTTTCTCTTTTTTTATTGTTTTTTCTATTAATTGTAGATATATTTCTGTCTTTCCTGACCCTGTTACTCCATATATTAAATATTCTTTGTTCTCTTCATTATCTATTGCTTTTTCTATTTTGTTAAATGCTTGTTGTTGTTCTTCTGTTAATTCTAGCTTTTCTGTCTTTTCCACTGTTTTACTTATTAATGGGTTTCTTTCTATCTTCTTTTCTATGAATTCTATATATCCATTTTTTTCTAAAGTCTTTAATATTGCATTTGAACAATCTGTAAAAATTTCTATCTCTGATGCTGATGCCCCCTCATTTGCTTTTAAAAATTGTAATACCCTTTTTTGTTTTTCTGATTTTATTTTTCCTTGTTCTATTTCATTTTCTATATCTTCTGCTTCTTTTTTTAAATATATTACATTTATCTTTTTTTCTTGTACTTCATTTTTCCTTTTAGTCCCTGGTGCTAACATTAATTTGATACATTCTGATACATTGCAAAAGTATTTTTTTGACATCCATCTTGCTAGTCTTATTTGGTTTTCTGTTAGATTATGTTTTAATTTTGCTATGTCTTTTACTTCATATTCTGTATTCTCTTTTATTCCTACTACATATGCTTCTTCTAATTCCTTTTTTCTCCCAAATGGTACTAGTACAGCACTGCCTACTCCTATATATTCTTCTAGATTTTTGGGTATATTGTAATCAAATGTTCTATTTAGTTGCTTTGCTGTACTTTCTATTATTACTTCTGCTATCATCTTTTCTCTTCCTTTTTGGTTTGGATTGTTTATTTTGTCTAATTTTAATATTTTACATTTTATTTAATACTTGTATTTTATCATATTCAATTAAAATAGCAAGTAAATTTTAAAACATTATACTTTATAAATTCTTCTATTTTGAATGTTGTACGATTTGTATAATATCATTAATATATTCTCCTATGACTGGTATATTTAGTCTTACAATTTTTTGTAAGAAATATATTATTACTGCTGTTATTATTGTAAATCCTATACCTGTTCCAATTCCTCTTGAAATTCCTGCTAGCAAATTTCGCCTTAAAATTTCTCTTTTACTTCCTAAAATATATACTAAGTCGTGCAATTCTCTCTTTTTTAGAGTTTTGTTAATTTTATCAATTCCTACTTCTAAAATATTTAATTTTTCTTCTATTTTATCTTCTTTTTTCTCAGACATTATATAACTCCTTTTTGTTGTGTAAAAATACTAATCTTTTGAATAGTTAAAATCCTTGATTTCTCCTATCAATAAGAAAAAATAAAAATTCACTTATACACATATAAAATATTATATATGTATAAATGAATTTCTTATTTGTTATTCATTTACTGTGTCGTTAACTGGTGCTGTTTCTTGAAATTCAGTCTTTTCCTTTTCATCAATCAACTTTTCTAATATGTCTATTAAATCTTGTAATTCTTGTATGTCCCTACCCATTATTTCCCAGTTCTTACTGTCGCTAGATTCTTTTAAATTTTTATTTGCCTGAATTATTGATTGTATCATTCCATCAATATCTTCTGTTCTATCTATTTGTATATTAAGTGCATATTGTGAAAGCAAATTTTCAAGTGCTTCGGTGATGTTATCACCTATTGCCATTTTAGTTCCTGATGCTACTATTACCTTTTTTAAGCTTGGTACATCAGATTCGTTTATCATGGTTTGATATATTGGTTCTATGTATAATAATGTATTTTCTATTGGCACTATTATTATATTTTTTGAAATTTTTGAACCTGTTATGTTTAAGCTGTTTAACTGCTTAGATATTGTTTCATCTTGTTCTATCTGCTTATCTAACTGTGTTGGTCCTAGCAAATTTGTATCTGCTGAAAATTTGTATATGCTTAGCTTTGTATTTGTTCCATTACATTCTCCTACTAAGTATGAAATTATATTTGATTTACCATCTTTAGTATACATTTGTACTAGTCCTAATTTTTCTGTTTCTGAATCTGTTGTCTTTAGCATAGTGTAATATGAATCTAATGTTTCTCCTACTGATTTATTTGTTTGGTTTGTATTGTATGTTGCAAATTTCCATACATCATTACTTCTGTATAATACCTCAGGTTTTACATTATGATATATTTCAAGCATTTTCGCTTGTACATCATATAAAAATTTTGGATATATAAATTTACTTGATATATCTTCTGGTATTACTGCATCTTTATCCTCAAATAAATCTGGATATAACTTGTTGTATGCTATCGCTATTGGGTCTGTTCTATCTGTTATATAAAATTTCATTGTTCCATCATATGCATTTACTATTACTTTTACAGAATTTCTTATATAATTTATTCTATGTTTTTGTCCTTCATATTGGATTTCTGTATATGTTGAATATGGATATTCACTTGATGTTGTGTATGCATCTATTACCCAATATATATCTCCTTTATCATCTATTACAGTATATGGATTTTCATCATACATTAAATATGGTAATGCTCTTTTTGCTCTTTGTCTAATGTTTCTATTTATTAGTATTTTGCTTTCATTTGTTACTGAGTCTGAAAAAGCTAATTTGAAATTCCCCTGTTTCGTGGCTAATATAAGTCTATCGGAAAATCCTAGTTGTAAACCTGCTTTCCCTGTATATTCAAATGTATACTGGTTTCCTTCAGAGTCTGTGTAATCATATTCTGCTTTGTTTTTTGAATTCGTTACTATTGTTTCATTAGTTTCTAAGCCAAAATATATTCTGGGTTGCTGTATTTTTACTGCGTTGTTATTCCCTTCTATATCTTTTTGTATATATTGTACTGTTCCCCTTTCTGTTGTATCTGTTGCTGATACTATTATTTCCCCTAATCCGTGTGTATATTCATATGTTTTATAATTATATGTGGCATTACCACTTGATATTTCTCTTGGGGCGATATATACTAATCTGTTCTTGTTTGCTATTTTATATTGTGCTAAAGCTACATTTTTATATGTATAATACCCTGTTTGTGTTTGTGTATCTTCTAATGTGTTTTGTACCATTGTTTTACTTACTAATGGTATGTTGCTTATTACTTGAGGATTTTCTTCTATCTCTTGTAATCTAATTATTCCTGTATAGTCTAAATTTTGCTCTGTTATTTCTAAGTTATATGCCTTTTTTGTGAATTCTATGTTATCTGATATATATTCCCATTGCTTGTCTAATTCATTTGAATTCATATAAATATAATAAAATCCTTGTGTTGTTAAAAAAAATATTATTAAATATGAAGGTATTATTGCTAGTCTTGCTAATACTTTCTTGGCTTGATTTTTTTTGAAATATTTTATTCCTAATATTCCTACTATTATTACTACTACTGAAAATATTTGATATCCTATTAGTTTTATTGTTGATTCTATAAATCCTGCACCTATTAATTCTGTTTCTGCTTCATTCTTTAATTTTAAGAATGGCTCTAGCACTATATTTTGTGTGTTTACAAATGTGGCTGTTGCTATTCCTATAGCTATTAGTATTACATTTCTTTGCAATTTTTTGAATAATAAACTCTTCTTTAGTAATTCTCTATCTACTCCATTACAGTATATACTAAATATTATGATATAATATGCTGACATATATATACTTGTCAATATTACAGATGTTATATATAATTGTATTCCTAATTCTATTACTGGTTTTATAAACATATAATATGATATATCTAGATTAAATATTGGATCTGTTGTTTGAAATGTTACATTACTCATTAGCATTAATATCTTTTCTTGTAACATGTTTGATATTATTACACTTCCTATAACTGCTATTACTAATGCTAATGATTTGTTTAAAAATTTGGGCATTTGTACGTTATCTTGTTCTAGAAATGGTTTTATACCCTTTTTTACTCCTCTATTTATTAGATATACTATTATATATATTATTACAAAACTTATTGCCATTATCATATACTTACATTTTAGATTCATTTCAAAAATGCTTATATATTGGTCTCCTAATTCTTTATATTCTAAGTATGTTCCTCTTTGGACTATTATTGTTGTTAATATAAATATTATTAAAAATAATATTACTAATATCACTCTTGAATTTTTATTTTTTAATATTTCTTTTATTTTCTCCAATGTCTTCCTCCACATTTATATTAGGTTTATTTTCTTTTTTCGTAGATACAACCTATTTAGTTATATAATTGCTTTTACAAAATCTTTAGAATTAAAGATTTCCATATCATCAATTTGTTCACCAACACCTATAAACTTAACTGGTATCTTATTTTCTTCTACTATTCCTATTACTACTCCACCTTTTGCAGTACCATCTAATTTTGTTAATACTAGTCCTGTTATATCTGCTTCTTCTTTGAATGCTTTTACTTGTGATATAGCATTTTGTCCTGTTGTTCCATCTATTACTAATAATACTTCTTTTGAGCATTCAGTCATTTCTTTATTAATTACTTTTTGTATTTTATTTAATTCATCCATTAAGTATTTCTTGTTGTGTAATCTTCCTGCTGTATCGCAAATTAAAACATCTGCATTTGTTTCTTTTGTTCTTTTTATTGCTTCATATACTACTGAAGCTGGGTCTATTCCTTCTTCTCTTTTTACTATTTCTGAGTTACTTCTTTTTGCCCATATTTCTAATTGTTCTACTGCTGCTGCTCTAAATGTATCTGCTGCTGCAATTACTACCTTTTTCCCTTCTTTTGTTAGTCTTGCTGCTATTTTTCCTATTGATGTTGTTTTTCCTACTCCATTTACTCCTATTACTAATACTACTGATGGTTTTGTTTCTAGTTTTAATTCTTTGTTCTCTACATCTAATATTTTTATTATTTCTTCTCTTAGTGTTTGTCTTACTTGTTCTTCATCTTCTATCTTTTCTTTTTTTACTCTTTCTCTTAGTCTTCCTATTATTTTAACTGATGTTTCTATTCCTATATCTGATAATATTAATGCCTCTTCTAATTCTTCTAAAAAGTCTTCATCTACTTTTCTGAAATTACTGAATACATTGTTTATTTTTTCATCAAATGATGTTTTTGTTTTGCTTAACCCTTGTTTTAATTTATCAAAAAATCCCATTCTTATTTTTTACATTAGTTATTATGTTAATAATTTATATGCCTTAAATTTTATATGTACATATATATATTACATATTATAAACTAACTTCTCCTTTTCTTATTTTTTGTTTTTTTATATTTTACCACATTTTGTTTCAATGTCAATGGGATGTGTCATGGGGACGTTCTTTTTGACACACTTATTGCTTATTATATAGTCTTCTTACTTTTTCTCTATTTAGCTCTAATTGTTCAGATATCTTTCTTAATGATATACCATTGTCTTTTTTCAATATGGTTATCAGCTCTTCAAGTCTTTGGCTATCTTCTTTTAATTCTTGTAAATTTATATTATTTTCTTTTAAAAACTTTTTTATTATATTTTTACATTCGATAGGTGGCTCTTCATTTGCATCTATAAATGTATATTCTTCTTTTAATTTTACTTTTATTTCTTTATAATTAGAATATGGATAGTCTTTTGCTTCTTTACATATACCTGCTTTTACTGGATTATTGTAAATATACATCATACAATTATATAACTGTTCTTCATTATAAATTCCTTGTGAACAATATCTATTTCTAAATACATATCCTACTCTTTCATATTTCTTGTTGTAATATTTTGCATACTTTGTATTTAATCGTTGCATATATTTACTTAATTTTTCAACCTGCTCAGTTTCTACTAGCATATGTGTATGATTATTCATCACACAATATGCTAGTATTTTAACTTCGCAGTTTTCACTTAATAGATTCATTATGTTTATATAATATTTTATGTCGTTTGAATTTTCAAATATGTAACTCTTGTTAATTCCTTGGGTTACTATATGAAATAAAAATGTTTTGATATAACTTCTTGGAAATCTTGGCATTGTGCCTCCTTTTAAATTAGATAAAAAATAATATGATATAAAAATTATCTTTATTATATCATATTATTCCTTGTTGTTGTGTCGAAATTTGTTCTATTTTCTAATTTTATGATTTTTTTGAAGTATTTATTGGTGTGTGTCAAAAAGAACGTCCCCATGACACAAAAATTATTTTATTCCAAATATTCTATCTCCTGCATCTCCTAAACCTGGTACTATATATCCTATTTCATTTAAATGGTCATCTATTTGTGCACAATATATTTGAACATCTGGATAGGCTTCTTCTACCCTTTTTATTCCTTCTGGTGCTGCTATCAAGCATAAAAACTTAATTTTCTTTACTCCGTCTTCTTTTATCATTTTTATAGCATCTATTGCTGATCCTCCAGTTGCAAGCATGGGGTCTAATAATATTACTTCTCTTTCTTTAATGTCTTTTGGTACTTTGTAATAGTATCTTACTGGTTCTAATGTTTCCTCGTTACGATATAACCCAATTACTCCTATCTTAGCATTTGGTATAATTCTTATTATTCCTTCTGACATTCCCATTCCTGCTCTTAATATTGGTATAAATGCATATTTGTCTTCATTTACTTTTTTCGTTACTGTTTTTGTTATTGGTGTCTCTATTTCTATTTCTTCTGTTTGTGCATCTCTCATTGCTTCATAACATAAAAACATCGCAATTTCACTAGCAAGCTCTCTAAACTCTTTTGTTCCTGTTCTTTTGTCTCTCATTATTCCAACTTTGTGTTCTATTAGTGGATGTTTTATTTCTATCGCCTTCATTTCTTCTCCTCCTTTTTCTTTTTTTTACACATGCTCTACTTCTTTACTTTCTTCTTTTTTTTGTTCTTCCTTTTTGTTTGTTTCTTCTTTTTCTTCTGGTAATAAGAAATTTATTAGTATTCCTACTATTGCTGATAAACTCATTCCTGAAATTGTTATTGATAAGTCTCCATTAATTATTGATATTGCTGCTCCTCCTAGTCCTAATACAAGCATTGCTGATGCTACTATTACATTTTTTGTCTTTCCAAAATCTACTTGGTTTTGTATTAGCACTTTTAGTCCATTAACTGCTATAAATCCATACAGTAGTAATGATACCCCTCCTAATACTGCATTTGGTATTGTTGATACTAATGCTGTGAATTTTCCTAAAAATCCTAAACATATTGCAAATATTGCTGCTAATCCAATTACCCAAACTGATGCTATTTTTGTCATTCCTACTACAGATGTGTTTTCTCCGTATGTTGTGTTTGCTGGTCCTCCTAATAATCCTGCTACAAATGTTGCTATTCCATCTCCTAATAATGTCCTATCTAGTCCTGGCTCTTTTAATAAATCTTTTCCTATTATTGTACTTAATGCAGTATGGTCTCCTATATGTTCTGCCATTGTTACTAATGCTATTGGTGCAATTGTCAATAATGCACTAAAACTTGGTGTGTAATTTATGAATGGTATTATAAATTGTGGCATACTGAAAAATGCTGCTTCTGCTATAGGTTTGAAATCAACTAGACCAACACATATTGATACTATATATCCTGTTATTATTCCTACTAAAAATGGTATTATTTTTAGAAATCCTTTTCCTCTTACTGCTACAATTGCTGTTACTAAGAATGAAACCACTGCTACTAAAATTGTCTTCCATTCCATTACTCCTTGTGCATTAAGTCCCATTTGTGTTATTGCTGAAGGTGCAAGACTTAATCCTATTATCATTATCATTGGTCCTATTACTATTGGTGGTAATAATTTGTTTATCCAATTTTTTCCTATGAATTTTATTAGTATTGCAAATACTATGTATACTAGTCCTACTGCCATTATTCCTGTCATAGCTCCTGATGACCCACCTTTTGCATATGCTGCTACTAGTGGTGCTATAAAGGCAAATGAGCTTCCTAAATATACTGGTGATTTTCCTCTTGTACATAATATATAAATTAATGTTCCTATACCTGATGTTACTAATGCTACTGGTATTGTTAATACTGTCTCACCTGCTTGTGCGTTTACTAAGATTGGTACTAAAATTGTTGCTCCAAACATTGCAAATACATGTTGGAATGCTAATATTATCCATTTTGGAATTGTTGGCTTTTCATTTACATCTAAAATCATTTTGCTATTTTTCATAAACTTTCCTCCTTTATATTCTTGGTTTTTATTTTTCTTATATAAAAATAAATCACCAAAAGATTTTTTTTCTTTTTAGTGATTTATTAATACATATATATAATGAAATTAATTGTAGTAATTATTAATATAAGCAAATTTTCTTTGCTTTTTGCAATTGTATTAGCTTTTATTTTTTCTACAATTTTTCTCATTTTTTACACCCTTGGAAATTTTACTATATTTTTTTTGTGATGTCAAGAGTCTATTTAAGAAAATCATCGACAGAGTCTATTTAAGAAAATTACAGTAGATTATGAAAGAAATGTCAAATATTTACAATCATTTGTTTTTGAAATATTCTTCTAACTCTGATAATTTAATCTTTTTAGTTAAGTTAGTAATATACACATCATTAGAGTAATTAAACACTAAAAAAGTAATGTTTTTAATAATAACTCTATGTGTTTCAATATATGTAAGATTAGTTCTCTCTAATTTTCTAATGCTACCTTTGATAAAAATAGGAGTAACTTTAGAAAACTCACATATAAATTCCAGCCTTTGCTTTAGACATTCCTCAAATTCTAGTTTTTGCTTAATTATCTTCATTTCAAATACCATCCTTTTCAGAATGATATTCATATCTATCCGTTCTATTAGTTCGAACAGAAACGTCGTTGGAGCGTTTTAGGAGGTTATTTGGGAAAAAATCGCTTATTTTTCATAGTGTTCCTCCCATATTTTGCTCAAAAAAATAATTCGATTAATAAACTGATGTATAAATTATAACATAATAAAATTATTTTTCAATAGATATTGTATTTTAAACAAATGTTTGATATACTGTTTCTATAAAAAATACTAGGAGATGATACCTTGAATGAAAATGAAATCGAATTAAAAAATAATGCTATTATACATAAGGATAATTCATTGAATAGACTAGATTTATCTTTTTTGAAACATATAGAATTAAATGAATATAAAAAAAGTAATTTATTAGCTTATTGGATTAATGACTTTGCTACGTATCATGATGAAGAAAAAACATTTAATATTGCAAAATCTGGAATGTATTCTCGTGGTGATATTATTAAAGTAAATTTAGGTTTCAATATTGGAAATGAATTAGGTGGACTACACTATTGTATTGTTCTAAATAAATATGATAATACAAAAAATGGAGCCTTAAATGTTATTCCTTTAACATCAAGAAAAGATGGAAAGAAATATGACTCTTCTTCTGTAAATCTTGGAAAGGAACTTTATAATGTTTTTCAAGATAAAATTGAAAAAGAAAAACAAAAGTTACAGCAAATATTAGATGAATTAGAAAAGATAAAAGACGTACCTATTAACATTCAAAATATAATAGAAAAAGAACAAAAATATATTGAAAAAATGGAACAAGAAATTTCTAAAATGAAGAAAGATAGCATTGCGTTAATCAATCAAATAACAACAATTAGTAAACAAAGAATTTTTAAAGATACTATAAGAAGAAATGTAAAAATATCTAGTGTATCACTTGATTTAATTGATAAACAAATTATAAAGTTTTTCACGAAATAATAATATATAACTTAAAAAGGAGAGTTGCTAGAACTCTCCAAAATCATTTAGGCTCCCGTCTTACTACAAAAGTAGTAGAGGGTTAAGTTAAATATATTTTAACATATAATATTTAACTTGTCAAACTAAATTGACACTAACATTATATGATTATTTATTAAAATTTATACATTGCTTAATATACATTAATTTTCATTTTTTAATTGCTCTTTTTTGATGTTTAAGTTAATTCCAACTGTTGAAATTATCGATAGCATAAATATTATATAAAATATTTTCTCTCCTATAAAATTACTTAATATTGCAAGTATTATAAATATGATTACTTCTGTAAAACATAAACTCATTTGTCCTACTGATGACAAAAGGTCATTATCTTCCTTTGATTCTTTTATAATATTCTGTATTGATGTTTGAATAGATGTTTCATATACTTTTGTAAAATTATCACTTAACATATTATTTAATGATATTATGACTTTATTTCTTGCAAATAAGTATATTCCTGTATTCATAGTCTTAATAATTGTAACTAAAGTATTGGATTTTGATAAATTTTTATCTGAATATTTCCCAATCAATGTTATAGTAATTATTTGTAATAACAGTGATACTACAATTATAGAAGAAAATACAGAAAAGTCCTTTAAAACTATATACAAATATAGTGGAGCAAATTGTCTTTCTATTATTTGATTTGTTGTTAAAGCATAAATAATCTTATATCGGCTCTTATTCTTAAAAAGATATTTCATTGTTGACTTAAATGCATTTGTTTTATTTTCTACCTTGTAATCTATTTTTCTAATAAATATATATTGTAACAAAAAGAATACAAAAATTATTGAAAATAATATAAAGTTATTATCTGTTATTACGCCCCATGCAACTAAACAACTTGCTAATACTGTTCCTAATATTTTACTTATATTTATAAAACTATTATATCTTCCTCTATGCTCTTTATCTACATATTTACTAGACAATGTATCAGTTGATGGATTAGAAAGTCCCATACATCCCATTGCTAATATAAATATAACTATATTTCTATATAAATTTGTTCCATCTAACATCATATAAGCACAAATAATACTAAAATGTTAGATATCAAAATACACTTTGCTATTCCAAATTTTGAAGATATTGTTACGAATAGTGGTGTAATAAATCCTGTTATTCCAAATCTTAGCCCATAGACTAAAAGTATAAGCCATATTGGTATTCCATTTTTATATAGCATAACCGTTCCAAATGTTCCAATTAAAGCATTTGCAAAGCTATATGATACAGTACCTAAATACATATATTTATATTCTTTTTTATAAAAATATTCTTTCATTTGTTGCTCCTAATATTTAATAATTATAAAAAGTTTATCATAAAAGTAATTATTCGAAAGAATAAAAATTTCCTATATAATTTTCCAAAATAGAAAATATATATCAACTTTTGCACTATTATTTTTCTTGTTTCTTTTATTATTTTATAAAAGGGTTGGGACTTAGTCCCAAAATTTCGAATTTTGACTAGGGAGGAAAAATTCAGTGCTTGTTATGAAATATATAGGAGTACAAAAATCACCTTTAACTTGAATTTTTCCTCTAATTTTTCTATTTTTGATTACTAATTACTGCACCTATTTTATAAATTTCTTTCGTAGATTTTGAAAAAGTTTTGTTATCTTTTACAGCAACTAATCGAATCAGTTTTTGTTTTTCTTTGTTCAATTTTAATTCAATTTCTTCTTTATTTTCATTCACATTTTTTGAAAATAATTCATAAAATTCTATTTCAAATTCTTGCTTAATTATCTTAACCATAAAAATAATCCTCCTTTCTGTTGGAAGGTTTCTTCACAAACAAAAAAATCAACCATTTTACTGATTGATTTTCATATCTTATCTGTTCTATTAGTTCGAACAGAAACGTCGTTGGAGCCACTAAGCAGAATCGAACTGCTGACCTACGGGTTACGAATCCGTTGCTCTACCAACTGAGCTATAGTGGCAAATAATTACAAAATGCATAAAAAGGCTATGCCACATACTAAAACTGTTTACATGAATCAAGCAATTCAACTTTTTTACTAGTGAGCGGTTATTACCGCCCACTAGTAAAAATCTATTCCCCTAAACAAATTCCAATATTTTTAGCAGTTTTTATTAAACTATGGTCCATAGTTATTTTTCTAATATTGCTCTCAGCTGTATTTCCTGATGCTGCACCCACCTTTTTATTATTTCCAACAACATCTTCAAGTGTAACATAACCAAATTCTCCACCCTTATATGTTACTAATACATTAAATATACCATTCATGGCAAGTTCAACAGCTTTAGCACCGTATTGTGTCGAAAGAACTCTATCAAATGCAGTAGGAGTTCCACCTCTTTGAACATATCCAAGTACTGTATTTCGAGCTTCATATCCTGTTAAAGCTTCGATATCATTTACTAACTTGTCCCCTATTCCACCTAGTCTAATATTATCTAATCCACTTCCACTATCTAATGTTCTTTTAATAACAATATCTCCATCTTTTGGTTTTGCACCTTCGGAAGCTACTACTATAGAGAATGACTTTCCTTCTTTTCTTCTCTGTTCTATTTTCTCTACTACTTTATTGATGTCATAAGGAATCTCAGGTATTAATACAATATCTGCTCCACCAGCTATTGCTGACTCTAGAGCAATCCATCCTGCATATCTTCCCATTACTTCTAAAACCATTACTCTATGATGTGATTCTGCTGTTGTATGAAGTCTATCTACCGCCTCTGTTGCTACTGATACCGCTGTATTATAACCAAAAGTCATCTCTGTGTGTGCTACATCATTATCTATTGTTTTAGGAATTCCTATACATTTTAAACCTTTTAATGAAAAGTCTCTACTTGATTTTTGTGTTCCATCTCCTCCTAATGTAAATAAACAATCAAATCCATCATCTTTTATATTTTGTACACATTGGTCTGATAAATCTTTATATTCTACATCTCCATTTTCTTTTTCAATCTTATAATTAAAAACATTTGTATTATTTGATGTTCCTATTATTGTTCCACCTCTATGCAATAATCCAGATGCATTTGTTTTTGTATCTAATCTTACATATTCATTTTTTAGAAGTCCTTTGTATCCTTCTATAAATCCATAACATTCTATCCCATTTGTTTCAGCTGTTTTTACTATTGCTCTTATTACTGCATTTAAACCTGGAGCATCTCCTCCATTTGTTAATATAGCAATTTTTTTCATCTTTACGTTCCCCCTTAATTCTTTTTTGTATTATTTTTACATAATGCTTAGTTTGTGCATATAAACAGTAGTCTATACACTATTACTTTTTCATTATATATAATTTGATTTTATTTTTCAATACTTAATTTAAAAAAGTATAATTAATTTTGATAGCTGTTATGAGCTCTGGCATTAGTAAAGTATATTATTTTTTAAAAAACTTTTTTAGTTTCTTGTAACACAATTTTTGATTATACATATTATATATCATAACGAGAGGGGGGAAACAATATGCCAGAGAACAGAGGAGGATGCGGATGCGGTTTCGGTTTTGGTGATAACTGCTGTTGGATAATAATATTAATACTTTTAATATGTTGCTGCTGTGGTGGTGATAGAGGTGGATGTTGCTAATTTTAAGCAATAATCAAAGCTATTAATATTATTACACATAAAAACGTGCTATTTATAGCACGTTTTTACTTTATTTACATACTATAAATCAGGGTGATATATAATGAGTATTAATTCTTCGAGTTCTAGAAAGTCATATACTTCTTCTGATAGTACTTTTGATGAAAATTGTGACTATTGTATAGCTTTAGGTGGAAACCCTAATGTTGGTAAATCCACTATTTTTAATAATTTAACTGGTATGCATCAACATACTGGTAATTGGGCTGGAAAAACTGTTAGTAATGCTACAGGTTTCTGTTCTTACTTAAATAAGAAATTCTTGTTAGTTGATATTCCAGGTACATATTCTATAATGTCAAATTCTCAGGAGGAACAAATTGCTCGTGATTTTATTTGCTTTGGTAATCCTGATGTTACAATTATTGTTGTGGATGCAACTTGCCTAGAGCGACAATTAAACTTAGTCTTTCAAGCTATGGAAATCACTAAAAACATTGTTGTCTGTGTAAATTTACTTGATGAAGCTAAGAAAAAAGGTATTCACATTGATTTAAAATTACTTTCTAAAAAATTAGGTGTTCCTGTTGTTGGAACTATCGCAAGAGATAAGAAAACTTTAAACCAGCTGTTAGATGTAACTTATAAAATATGTATTGGAAAAATCAAACCTAATCCTATTCAAGTTAATTATAATGATTTAATTGAAAACTGTATTTCTTATACTTCTTCTAAACTTTTAGTTTTTCCTAATATTCCTACATATTTATATAGATGGATTTCTCTTAAGCTATTAGATGATGAGCCAGTTATTATAAATTCAATTGAAAATAATTATGATATTAATTTCGATGTACTAAATGTTCGTGAAATTAAAGAATATTGTTCTAGTACTCTTAATTATAATGTAAAAATAAATAATTTTAAAGATGATGTAGTTTCTTCTATTGTTTGTTATGCTGAGTCTATTTGTAATGATGTAGTTACTTTTAAACGTAGTTCTAATTCTTCTTTAGATAGAAAATTAGATAAAATCTTAACTTCTAAAAAGTTTGGAATACCTATTATGCTACTTTTTTTAGCTTTGATTTTCTGGATTACTATTGTTGGTGCCAATTATCCATCACAACTTTTATCGGATTTCTTTGCTTTTATTCAAGATAAACTACTTACTTTTGCATCTAACATTGGTACTCCTACTTGGCTTTCTGACATGCTTATTTTAGGTATTTATCAGACTTTAACTTGGATTATAGCAGTTATGCTCCCTCCTATGGCTATATTCTTTCCTTTATTTACTTTTTTGGAGGACTTGGGCTATCTTCCTCGTATAGCTTTTAATTTGGATAATTATTTTAAAAAGGCTTGCACCTCAGGTAAACAGATGATTACCATGTGCATGGGGTTTGGTTGTAATGCATGTGGTGTAACAGGATGTAGAATAATAGATTCTCCACGAGAACGTTTAATTGCAATTTTAACTAATAGCTTTGTTCCTTGTAATGGAAGATATCCTTTTTTAATAACAATTGCTACAATTTTTATAGCCAGTCAATTTACTGGGTTTGGTGCTTCTTTATTAGCCACTTTATCTGTTGTTATTGTAATAATTTTAGGAATTTTGATGTCGCTTATCATTTCTAAAATATTATCACACACAATTTTAAAGGGTATTCCCTCTTCTTTTGTATTAGAACTTCCACCTTATCGTAAACCTCAATTTGGTAAAATTATCGTAAGGTCAATTTTAGATAGAACAATTTTTGTATTAGGTAGAGCTCTTGCCGTTGCTGCTCCTGCAGGACTTGTTATTTGGCTTTTTGCTAATATTGGATTTAATGGTGTCTCTTTACTCAATATGATTGCTAATTTTCTAAATCCTTTTGCTCAATTAATGGGATTAGATGGCTATATATTAACTGCTTTTATTTTTGGTATCCCTGCAAATGAAATTGTTTTACCTCTTATTTTAATGTGCTATTTAGGAGGTAATTCATTAACTAACATTTCTGATAATTTTGCAATTAGCTCTATATTAATGAATAATGGTTGGACTTTACTTACTGCTATTAATGTTATGCTTTTTACTGTTCTTCATTTTCCTTGTACTACTACCCTACTTACTATAAAAAAAGAATCTGGTAGTTGGAAATGGACTTTTGTAGCTTTCCTTCTTCCTACTGTTTGTGGTATTATTCTTTGTATGTGTACTAACTTAGTATTTAATTTGTTTGTTTGAAATATATAAGCACCTAATATTCTTAATAAGAATATTAGGTGCTTATAAGATTTTTTTGTGTCAGTATCATACATTTAAACATTATGACTGCTCCCAGGCCTCTTTTATACTAATACCTTGTTCCTTAGAGCTTTTAATTGCTAAGTAAAGTCTAGCAATACAATTTAACAAGGCAAAAAATAGAGGTCCGATGAATAATAATAATAATGTTTCTCTCCTTGGCATTATTAAATCATTATTTTCCAACATTTTATTAGCTATAATACCAGGTACAATAATTATTAATAACATTATTATACATGATGTTGTATCTCTTTTGTATAGTAAATCATTAGTAAATGTCCTAACCTTCTTAAAAAATCTTTTCATCCTATTTTTTCCTCCTAAAATAAATTATTTATAGAGTCAAGTGCTTTTGTACTTGTCAAAATAGTAAATTATATTTTGTATTATAACACTATTTACAAATTTCTGCAAATTTATTTAGCATACTTATGACAGGAAAAACTCTCTAGCAAGGCATTATGCCTCTCAAGAGAGTTTTCTTTTAATTATTCAAGTTTACTTTTTGAAAGTAGTTTTTCTTTTAGTCATCAAAATTAGCAATGTTTTGTATAAAATTTTTTGTCCATCATGTAAAATCTCTTTTAGCTTCTGATATATCATGCAATATTCGTTGCGTCTTCTTGAATTCCTTAAAGGTTTTCATAAATTCATCATACAAACTTCCTATCGCAATACCGTCCACTTGAGTAGACTCTTGAATTAGTTCACTTGCCATACTATATGCATTCATTGCACAATCAAACATTTCAAGAGTGCTCTTATCTGATAAGATTTTTAAAGCAGCATTAAGTCTTTCATCTACTTTTCCATCTGCATCTGTAGAAGTTGTCATATCTATTCCCCCTATTAGTTCTTATTTTGTGTTCCAGTTGTGATAATAAAAGTCATCTCCATCATGTATTAACACTTTTAATTTTCAATAGGCCCTCCTTGCTATTTTTAAATTACTACTTAAATGAAACTTAAACAATCATCTCCTTTCAATTTTGAATTAGATTATTGACAAATAAAATATGTCTACTAATTATTTTATCACGATTTTATATAAAGTACAATTGTAATTTTTATAAAAAACTCTTAACTGTATACACTGTTCTTAATACATATTTCAGTCTTGCCTTTTTTCTTTATACATATTATAATACTATCAAATAAAAAAAGGAGTCTTTAAATGTTAACTGTAAATGAAATAAAAAAAATAGCAAATGCTGAAATTATAAATGGAACAGACAATACAGAGTTAAAAGATTTTAATATAAGTTGCACCAATCACTTTAATGGAGCTTTTTATCTTCCAGTATTTTTGCACACAGATAGACATCAATATATTTTAAATGCTGTAGAAAATGGTGCAATTGGATTTATGATTAGTTCTTCTTGTAAAGATTATGAACACATAATAAAAGAAAGCTTGAAAATTAACCCTCATCTTATCATCTTAAAAGTTGATAATGTAAATGATACTTTATATAAAATAGGAAAATATAATAGACAAAAAAATATTCATATTCCAATAATTGCAGTAACAGGAAGTGTCGGAAAAACTAGTACTTGTGAAATGATTGCTAGTATACTTAAACAAGAAAGAAAGATATTCTCAGACAACAGAAATAATAATACTAGGTTATTGTTATCTTTGCTTCTTTTAGATATAGATAGTTATGATATTGCTGTTTTAGAAGCTGGTATTGCAAGTAAAGGAAAAATGGAACCTATCTCCAAATTATTACAGCCATCTATTGTAGTTATCAACAATATTGGTACAGCTCACATAGGTAATTTGGGAAGTCAAGAAAATATCTTAGCAGAAAAACTTCTTCTTACTAAATATATGAAAGATGATAAAATAGTATTTTTAAATAATAATGATTCTCTACTTGAAAATCTGAAATTAGATAACCATCAATATAATACTATTAGATATAGCATTGATGAGGCAACAAATATCAATCAGGAAAATACTGTATTAACTTTTGATACAAATATTTATGGTAAATCTACCCACTTTGTTATGAATGCTTTTGGTAAGCATAATGTTTCTAATGCTGTTTGTGCAATAAAAATAGCTAATCTTTTGAATATTAGTATAGAAAATATAATTAAAGGTATTAAAGAATATAAAAATGTAAATAGAAGATTTAATATAATACAACAAAATGGATTTACTATTATTGATGATACATATAATGCTAGTTTAGCTTCTATGCAAGCTGGATTAAAAAGTGCAAACAATATGCAAAATTGTAAAAGGAAAATTGCTGTACTAGGTGAAATGCTTGATTTAGGAGATTTTGCTATCGATTTACATTCCCAAGTTGGAGAAACTTTTAGAAATCTGAACTTTGATATTTTGATTACACAAGGTAAAAATACAAAATATATCTGTGAGTCTGCAAAAAAGTTTATAAAGACTGATAAAGTTATTAATTTCGAAAATCAAGATGATTTAATTAATGAACTTATTAATATTATTTCCCCTGGTGATTTGGTTTATTTAAAGGCTTCTAATAAAATGGGATTTAATAATATTGTTAATAAATTGTTAGAAGGTATAAAATATAGGTAAAATTCTATATATATTAAAAAGATGGAAATCTTCTCCATATTTTTTGTATAAAATTTTATCTTTTTGTTAATTGCAAAGGTTTGTTTTTAAGCATTTTGAGTAAGTTTTGTATATTGTATGTATATTAATAAGCTATGTTTTGAGGTGTTAAATGACGTTAGAATTTAGGTTTTAAAGGATTTAAGAGAATAAAAGTAAATTCATACTTATTTTAGTATGAATAAAAAATTTTAAAAAATATATCACATTATTTATACAGAGATTATATAAAGAAATAGGTATTAAAATTGTTCACAAAAGATTATTATTGTTATATAATATTTAAAAATATATACAAGGAGAAATCAATGAAGAATAGAACAATATCAGATAGCTTAAAACCAACTTTTGAAAATGTAACAAGAGAATTTATAACAAATACTTTATATAAAATATTATTTAGTGATGAATTGCCTAACTTTAAATTTGATTTTAGAGAAGACGAAGCAATAACCTTTATAGAAAAAACATTGCAAGATTATAGAAATCAATTTAGAGATGAGTCATTTATTAAGGAATTGGAAGATGAACATAAAAGAATAGTACAAGCAATAAAGCAAAGATTTAATGACAATATTACACAGCCAGTAATGATAATAAGTAATTATAAAAAGTTTTTTGAATTGTTAAGACAATTCTATGAAAGAGATATAGAATTATATTTTTTAAGAACGAAAATGACAGGATTTCCTGTATATGAAAAAGACAACTGTTTTGAACAAATTTGGTTAAGAGCCACGCCAGATGATTTTAATAGTCCAGAAGAGTTTTTAACAAAACAGGTAGATATGATAAGAGACAGAACTTTGGAGAAATATGATAAAGAAACTTATTTAGGAAAATTAGATTTTTTAGATGATAATATAATTTGCATAAAAAATGGTATAGCAAAAACATGGGATGAAAATTCTAGAGAATTTGAGATAACAATTTATGATAAAAAATATTATAATAATATGGAACTATTTGATAGACCTCATTGTACTCTTCCTCTGATAAGATATGGAATATATGAAAAAGATGGAAAAAAGGTTTGCTATATTGGATCTGTACAAAATAAGAGTCAATCTTTAGCAGACAAAGAATTATACGAAAGACAGGATATAAATAAAAAATTAAACAGAAAAAAATATAAAGTAAATTCTGAAGTTCCTGAAGAATACAAAGATAAAGTAGAATCAAAAAGTATATTAGCATTAAGTTTATTTATCGATATTTTAAACAAAGAAGGAATTACAGAGATTGAAATTCCTTGTATGTATGTTTTAGATTATGAGTATCATGAAAAAATAAGTAAGAAACTTTTAGAAGATTTTAATAAAAATTGGACAAAGGACAGAAAGAAGCGTTCACCATTGATGTATCGAGAAAAAACTTATTATTTAGAACGCAATTATAATAAACAAGATTTAATAAGCGAAATAAAAACAGAAGGAATGATAAGGAAATTTGAAAGAGTATTATATCATTATCCAAATGGAAAAATAATAAGTTATCCTGGAGAAGTAGATAGTTTTTTTCACTTTAGTATCCCAGTTGTGAAATGTGAAAAAGAAATAAAAGGAGATATTTTAATAGAACTATATAGATTGATAAACGAAAGATATAAAGAAATTGAGAGATAAATAAGTTAAGAAAAGATGGAGGAGGTCAATAAAGTAAAATATGACCTCTTTTTTAAATTTGTATATTGTGTGTATATTAGCTAGTCGCTTTTGAGAGCTTTTATCAGATTTTAATGACTTTTATAAAGATAATAAAAAGCAGTAATCGAAATAGATTACCGCTTTGTATATAGGTTTTTGACCTCTTGCCCAAATGGGCTCTTTTTTATCTCTTACTGAATTGTGGTGCTTTTCTAGCTTTTTTAAGACCATATTTTTTACGCTCTTTCATTCTAGAATCTCTAGTTAAGAAACCATTTGATTTTAATTCTGGTCTGTATTCAGAATTTGCTTCATTTAAAGCTCTAGCAATACCATGGCGAATAGCTCCAGCTTGACCTGAGAAACCTCCCCCACAAACTTTACAAATTACATCATATTTGTCTAATGTATTTGTAACTGTTAAAGGTTGTTTAACTATAACTTTTAATGTTTCTTCACCAAAAAATTCATCTAATTTTCTACCATTTACAGTTATTGCTCCTTTACCTTCTACTAACCTAACTCTAGCAATTGAGCTTTTTCTTCTACCTGTACCATAAAATACTATTTTCTTATCTGCCATTATTGTACTTCCTCCCTATTAAAAATTCCATATTTCTGGTTGTTGTGCTTGATTTTCATGTTCACTACCAGCATATACTCTTAATTTTGTAAGACTTTTTCTTCCTAAAGAATTGTGTGGTAACATTCCTTTTACAGCTAACATCATAGCTCTTTCTGGAGTTTTTTCCATCATTACTTTGGCAGAAATTTCTTTCATTCCTCCAATATATCCTGAATGATGTCTATATACTTTTTGATTTATCTTATTTCCTGTTAAGATTGCATCTTTGCAATTAATTATTATAACATGGTCACCTGTATCTATATTAGGTGTAAATGTTGGCTTATGTTTTCCTCTTAATAATTTTGCAGCTTCTGTAGCAACTCTACCCATTGGTTTATTAGCTGCATCTATTATATACCATTTTCTTTGAATTTCGCTCTTTTTAGCACTATATGTAATATTATTCATGGTAATATTAACCCTCCTATTTTTATATAATTATTTATATATGAAATTTAAATAAGAAACTACCGGGGAGAAGTTTTATATTTAAATCATATTTATACATAATACTGAATAATTTTAATACAAAATAAGCAGTTTGTCAATATTTTTTCTAAAATTTGTTGAACATATCTGCTTGATGGGTTACAGTTCAGGTTAAAATTATATAGTCCTGTTTAACCGAATACAATTTCAAATCAACCGTAACCATAGAATAAAAATGGAGGTATAATGAAAAAAAAGCATAAAACTAATGGATTAATGCAAGGCATATTTGTTTTAATATTTTCTCAAGTTTTAATCAAAGTATTAGGTCTAATCCATACATTATATTTAACAAATAAAAATGGTTTTGGTGATGTAGGAAATGCAATTTACTCTAGTGGATATCAAATATACTCTTTATTGCTTACTGTCTCTTCTATTGGAGTACCAAATGCAATTTCTAAATTAGTTGCAGAAAGAGTCGCAATTCGGTAATCATCGTGGAGCAAATAAAATATTTAAAGTGGCTTTTATTGTTTTTGCATTCATAGGCTTATTAGGCACATTTTTACTATTTTCTAGTGCCTCTGTAATTGCAAATGAATGGCTTGAAATTCCAGAAGCAGAAATGACATTAGTTGCCCTTTCCCCTGCTATATTTTTTGTTGCTGTTTCTTCAGTTATGAGAGGTTACTTTAATGGTAGAAAAAATCTAGAAATTACTGCAAAAACACAATTTATTGAGCAGTTTTTTAAAACCGGATTTACGATTCTGATTGTAGAACTTGTTGCTATTTTTACTAATACATCTACTAAATTCATGGCAGCTGGTGCTAACATAGCTACTACACTAGCCACTTTCTCAAGCTTTTCTTATTTATTACTTTACTATAATCAAAGAAAATCTGAAATTGCTCAAGAAATAAAATCTACTATTAATTATAAGTATGAAAAAGTACATACTATATTAAAAAATGTTTTGTTGGTATCTATTCCTATGACCATAAGCTCTATTCTTTCTTCTGTTACAAAAAATATTGATGCTTTTACTGTAAATAAGATACTATCTACATATTTGCCACCTGAAATTGCTATAGAAAAGTATGGAATATTAGGTGGAAAAATTGAAACATTAATTGCACTACCACTATCTTTTAATATGGCATTTTCAACTGCATTAATTCCTACCATATCTGCTGCCATTGCTAAAAGAAATACTGAAACGGCAAAAAATACATCTAGCTTTTCTATATTGATTTCTATTTTAATTGGTCTTCCATGTACATTAGGATTTTGTATTTTTGCTCAACCTATTCTTAATTTGCTTTATCCCAATGCTAATAGTGGTGCTTTATTATTACAAATTGCTTCTATATCAATAATATTCTCTCTTCTTATACAAACCACTAATGGTGCACTCCAAGGCTTTGGAAAATTTTTTATACCTACCCTTTCTTTAGGTATAGGTGTTGTTATAAAATTAATTTTAAATTTAATTTTGCTTAGAATTCCTAAACTAAATATTTATGGTGCTTCAATAGGAACTGCTTGTTGTAATATTATTTCTTTTGTTATTGCTTTTGTAGCTTTAAAGAAGATTGCAAAATTAAAAATTTCGTTTTCAAAATTTATTTTAAAGCCTATTGTTGCTAATTTTATTATGGGAATTTGCTCTTATTTTATTTTTATGATGTTAAATTGTATATTAGCGGAAAATTTGGCTACAATAATATCAATCTTATCAGCTATAGCTATTTACTTTATTTCAATTATTGTTTTGAAAATTTTTACAAAAGAAGAACTATATTTATTCCCATTTGGACAAAATTTGTGCTTTTTTCTAGAAAAATTAAGAATTTATTAAAATTTTAGAGGGATTTTATCTAATTATGGCGAATAAAAGTAATTAGTAGTGTAGATACTGCCAACATAGCTATCTAATACTACATAAAACATAAATCTTATAGGAGGTAGTAAAATGAACAAAGCTGAATTAGTAGCAGCAGTAGCTGCAAAAACAGGTGCAACAAAAAAAGCAGCTGAAGAATCTGTAAACGCATTTGTTGAAGTTGTAACAGGAGCACTTAAAGGAGGAGACAAAGTTCAATTAGTTGGATTTGGTTCTTTCGAAGTAAGAAAAAGAGCAGCTAGAAAAGGTAGAAATCCACAAACTAAAGAAGAAATAAAAATACCTGCATCTAAAGCTCCAGTATTCAAAGCTGGTAAAGCATTAAAAGATTTAGTAAACGGAAACTAATTTTTATTGATATTATATAAATATATGAAAACTACCCATGATGGGTAGTTTTTTATTGTATAGAAAAATCATTGAATGTTGCATTTTTCTATTTATTATCTTCTTTCTTTTTTTTATCTTTATTTCTTTCTTCTGGTATAACAATATTTTTTGGTTTGTTTTCTTCATCTTTTGGTTTTACTGTATTAATATTCTCATATAATGGTGATATTTCTAATGTTGAACCATCATCTTCTGATACTATCTCTATTTTTCTTTTATTATCATTCTTTTCAGACATTATATAACCTCCCACACTTTTTATTTATATTATCACATTTTTTAGTGTTTTACAATAAAAAAACTTATTTTTTCCTATATAATTTTGCCTCCACCAATTACAGCATCATCAATATAAAATACTGCTGATTGACCTGGTGTAGGTGCTCTCTGAGGCTCTTCAAAAGTAACTTTTATATTCCCATCTGCTAGTTTCTCTATTATAGATTCCGCTTCTTTTTTTGAATATCTTATTTTAGTTTTAACCTTGTTTGGCAATTCTATATCATATAACCAATTTACACTATCTACTATTATTTCTTTTTTATACAGTTCTTCTTCCCTTCCAACTATTACTTGATTTTTCTCTTTGTTAAAACCTATTACAAATAATGGTACTTCATAAGCTATTCCTAGTCCCCTACGCTGTCCTACTGTATAATTATATAATCCATTATGCTTTCCTACTAATTTTCCATTATTTAATATTATATCACCTGATTTTTGTGTTACTCCCCTATTTTCTAAAAACTCTTTATAATTTCCATGTGGTATAAAACATATATCCTCACTATCAGGCTTATTCGCTACTGGCAAATTATAACTTCTTGCTATTGCTCTTATTTCTTCTTTGTTATTGAAATTACCTAATGGTAATATTATTTTATCTAATATTTGTTGCGGTATACTATATAAAACATAACTTTGGTCTTTTTCTATAGCTCTTGCTTTTTTTAGCATATTTTTATGATATTTTTCATCATATTCAATATTGGCATAATGTCCTGTTGCAATATAATCACATTGCAGTTCTAATGCTTTTTGATATAATTTACCAAATTTTAGGTATTTATTACATTCTATACAAGGATTAGGTGTTCTGCAATTTTTATAGTTTATTACAAAGTCTTGTATAACATTTTTTTCAAATTCTTCTTTATAATTTACTGTGTAATGTGGTATTTGTAAATAGTCACATACTTTTTTTGCATCTAAACTAGGATTATTAGAGTCGCAGCAATTTTGATTTTCTTCTTCATATAATTTAGCAGTTACTCCTATTACTTCATATCCTTGTTCTTTTAATAAGATAGCAGATACACTACTATCTACTCCACCACTCATTCCTAATAATACTCTTTTCATATTTTAATATTTCTCTTTCTATTTATTTTTTGTGTCATGGGGACGTACATTTTGACATACCTATATTATGTCAAAATGTACGTCCCCATGACACACGTCCCTATCACACAAAGTCTTTTTCTTTTGATTTTATAAATGTAATACTCTTGATTTAATTTCTTTTGTCTTTCCTGCATTCCAGAAATTTTCACCTAAATATCCACATGTTCTTCTTGTTACACTCATTTTGCTATGGTCTTTATTTCCACATTGTGGGCATTCCCATTCATTATTGTCATTTATTATTATTTCTCCATCATATCCACATATATGGCAATAGTCTGATTTTGTATTGAATTCTGCGTATTGTATATTGTCATATATAAATTGTACTAAATCTTCTAATGCTGTTAGATTTTTTTCCATATTTGGTATTTCTACATATGATATTGCTCCCCCTGTAGATAATTTCTGGAATTCACTTTCAAATAATAATTTGCTGAATGCATCTATCTTTTCTCTTACATCTATATGATATGAATTTGTATAATATCCTTTGTCTGTAATGTCTTCTATATTTCCAAATTTTTCTTTGTCTATACGTGCAAATCTATAGCATAAACTCTCTGCTGGTGTTCCATATAGTGCAAATCCTAGCCCACTTTCTTTTTTCCATCTAGCAACTGTCTCATTTAAATGTTTCATTACTTTTAATGCGAATTCACGACCTTCTGGGGCTGTTTGTGATACGCCTTTCATTCCTTTTGTTAGTTCATATATTCCTATATATCCTAATGATAATGTTGAGTATCCTCCTTTTAATAATTTGTCTATTTTCTCCCCTGGCTCTAATCTTGCTATCGCTCCATATCTCCAATGTATTGGGCTTACATCTGATGATGTTCCTATTAATGAATAGTGTCTACACATTAATGCTTCTTTACATAGTTCTAATCTTTCATCTAGTAGTTTCCAAAACTTTTCTTCATCTCCATCTGCTATTATTCCTACTTGTGGTAAATTGATGCTTACTACACCTTGGTTGAATCTTCCTTCAAATTTATATTCTCCATTTTCATCTTTCCATGGTGATAAGAAACTTCTACATCCCATTGGACTAAATACATTTCCTTCATAATTCTCACGCATTTTCTTTGCTGATATGTAATCTGGATACATTCTCTTTGATGAACATTTTACAGCTAATTTTGTTAAATAGTCATACTCTCCACCTTTTAAACAGTTATGCTCGTCTAATACATATATTAACTTAGGAAATGCTGGTGTTACATATACTCCCTTTTCGTTTTTTATTCCTTGATATCTTTGTTTTAATATCTCTTCTATTATCATTGCATTTTCTTTTATATATTCATCATCTTTTTCTAAGTTTAGGAATAATGTTACAAATGGTGATTGTCCGTTTGTTGTCATTAATGTATTTATTTGATATTGTATAGTTTGTACACCTTGTCTTAGTTCTGTTCTTAATCTTGTCTGTGTTAAGTCTTCTATTAAATCTTCACTTAATTTGTCTTTGTACTCTTCTGTTAATTCTTTTTTGAATCTGTTGTAACTTTTTCTTAGGTATTTTCCTAAATGTTTTATATCAACTGATTGTCCACCATATTGGCTACTTGCTACTGAGGCTATAATTTGTGTTGTTATTGTACATGCTACTTGGAAACTTTTTGGTGTTTCCATCAACTTTCCATTCATTACTGTTCCATTGTCTAACATGTCTCCTATATTTATTAAGCAACAATTAAATATTGGTTGTAGGAAGTAATCTGCATCATGGAAATGTAGAACTCCATCTTCATGAGCTTTTGTTATTTTTTCTGGTAATAGCATTCTTTTTGTTAAATCTTTTGAAACTTCTCCTGCAATTAAATCTCTTTGTGTTGATGCTATTATTGCATTTTTGTTAGAGTTTTCTTCCATTAATTCTGTATTTGTTTTTCTTATTAGTCCTAATATTGATTCATCTGTTGTGTTTTGTTTTCTTACTAGTGCTCTTGTATATCTATATACTATATATTTTTTGGCTAATTCATATTTATTTAATTCCATTAATTTTTCTTCTATTATATCTTGTATATCTTCTACTAACATTCTTTTTTTGTCTAAATCTTCTATATAGTCAATTATTAGCTTGATATCTTCCTTACTTGCTCTTTCATGTTTTCTTACTTCTTGATTTGCTTTTTCAATTGCTATTACTATCTTTTGTCTATCATAATCTACAGCTCTTCCATCTCTTTTTATTATTTTCATTTTTACTTCCTCCTTCTTTTTTATACTCACATTATATATCTATTTTTTATTTTCGCTGTTGCAAAAGCAACAAAATTATAATATAATGCAAATGTAATATTTGTGTAATATTTTTGTAATATTGGAGGTTTATATTATGGGGTTAAACGCTGAAGATAGCTATTTTGTAGAGTCTTTCGCTAATCAATGTTCAAAGGCTCAGGTTAAGCTTTTTTCTAAAAATGATGTAATTACTACATATATTGAAAAAAGAAATCAGGTATGTATTCTTATGGAAGGAGAAGCAGATTTAATTCGTTATGATATTAATGGTAATAAGACTATTATTCGACATTTTATTAAAAATGATATTTTCGGTGAAATCTTTCATGTTACTAATACTAATAATGAATTGTTCGTTTTGGCAAAAAAAGATTGTAAAGTTTTGTTTTATATTTATGATGATTTATTTTCTAAATGTAAAAAAACTTGTCCATTCCATAAGGAATTATATGATAATTTTAATAAGCTGTTTTTGAATAATATTATTAATCTTAATACTAGAATTGAGCATTTGACTAAACGTAATACAAGAGATAAGCTTCTTTCATACTTTAATTTAAAGTCTTCGAAAAAACATAGTAAAACTATTTTTATTTCATTTTCTTATACTGATTTGGCTGATTACTTAAATGTTGATAGAAGTGCTATGATGAGAGAACTTAAATTTTTAGAAGATGATGGTTTTATTAGAAGGTCTGCCAATAAGGTAACTCTTTTGTATTGATAATTTTTTATAAAAAACATTTTGTGAAGAATTATATGTATTTATTTTAGAAAACAACTAATTCTCAAGGTTACGCAAAAATGAGTATTCTTGAGAATTAGTTAAATTTAAAAATATAATATATCTATTTTGTACTTGAATATATTTTTTCTATTAGCTTTTTATTGACTTACCTTTGTTATTCCATGCTCCTCTAAATATGTTACTAAATCTATTGTTGTTCCATTAACTACCATGTAGTAGTAGCTTTTTCCAGTATTTATAGTTTTGTATACTGAGTCTAATACAAAACCAAACAATTTTGTTCCATCTGTTCTTATAATATCATATTTTCCATTTGTTGAACTTACTATTATTAATTCATATTCTGGAACTTGTATAATATTGTATGCATTTGATAATTTTGTTGTACATCCTAGATTAGAAAATTCAAAATCTGTTATTTGATTTCCTTGTAAATCAAATATCCCCCATAAATTATTTTGTTTTACTGGCACTAATTTTCCAAATAATATATAATCACTTTCTATATCATTATCTGTAAAATTCTTCATATTATATCCTATTTGACTATATTCTGGATATATAATTTCTTTTCCATCTTTGTCTATTAGTCCCATTAAATCATTACTTGTAGTTACTAAATAATAACTACTATTGTCTTTTTCGTTTTCTATTACTTGTATATCTTTGTATTCTATTTTTACTACCATCTCTTTATCTTTTGATATTACTCCTTTTAGACCATTTCCTGTAACTATAAATTTTGATAATTTAGGTATATAATCTATATTTTCATACTGTGGCTCTAGTATCATTTTACCAGTAGCTACATTTATAACTCCATATTTATTATTGCTTGTTTTTAGTATCATCATATTTTCTAATAATGCTTTCTTGTTTTGGAAACTTTCATTTATCTCTGCAAATCCATTTTGCATATAATAATTTAAGTTGTTTGCATATAAATAGTCTAATGTCATTATTATTATGTCATTTTTATTTTTGTCATAATTAAAATATATACTAAAAATTTTTCTAGCTCCACTTATTGTTGTATAAAATTCTCCATCTTTTTCTATTATCTCTTCATCTATGACTATTTCTTGCAAACTATTATTTTCAAGTAATATCTGTTGAATTATTTTAGATCCAGCTGTAAACATCGTTACTTCATCTTCACTTTTTACATAGCTTTTTGTTTCATCTACTTCTAATGTTTTATAGTCCCCACTATATGCTTCATATCCTAAGTACCTAGCTATTGCTTTTATTGGTACTACTACTTTATCTTCTTTTATTATTATAATTTCTTTTAGTTCTTCACTTTTTACACCATTTATACTTATTTTTAATATATTCCCTTTTAAATATATTAATAAACAGAATATTAGTATTGTTATTACTACTAATACTGCTATAAATATCAATAATATTGTAGTTGGTTTTATCTGCTTTTTTTGTTTTGGTTTTATTTTTTGTTCTACATCTCCAAATAAATCCATTTTTTTCACCCTTTCTTTCAATTCTTTTGTATTTTCCTGTTATTTATTTTTCGTATCCATATTTTTTGTAAAATTCTTCCTTGAATGTTCCTAAGTTGTCATTTTCTATTTCTATTCTAACTCTTTCCATTAAACTAGTCAAGAATCTTAGATTATGTATTGATAGTAATCTGACTCCTAATATTTCATTTGCTTTTACTAAATGTCTTATATATGCCCTTGTATAATTTCTACAAGTATAGCAGTCACATTCAGGGTCTAGTGGTCCCCAGTCTCTTTCGTATGTCGCATTCCTTACTACAACCTTTCCATTCCATGTCATCGCTGTACCATTTCTTGCTATTCTTGTTGGTAATACACAGTCACACATATCTATCCCTGCCATTGCAGCTTCTATTAGATAGTCTGGTGTTCCTACTCCCATTAAATATCTTGGCTTGTCTTTTGGCATTTTAGGTGCTGTATGATACAGCATTTTTAAGAATTCTCCTTTTGGCTCTCCTACACTTATTCCTCCTATTGCATATCCTGGTAAATCAAGTGCTGTTAAGTCTTCTAAGCTTTTATCTCTTAAGTCTTCGTAAAATCCTCCTTGTATTATTCCAAATAATGCTTGGTTTTCTGTTTTGTGTGCCTCTTTACACCTTTTTGCCCATCGTGTTGTTCTTTCCATTGATTGTTTCGTATACTCATAAGTTGATGGATATTGGCAACATTCATCAAATGCCATTATAATGTCTGCTCCTAAATCTTCTTCCGTTTTCATTACACTTTCTGGTGTAAACATGTGCCTACTTCCATCTAAATGTGATTTGAATTCTACTCCTTCTTCTGTTATTGTTCGTAATTCTCCTAGACTAAATACCTGAAATCCTCCGCTGTCTGTTAATATAGGTTTGTCCCATTTCATGAATTTGTGTAGTCCTCCTGCTTCTTTTACTATGTTTTGTCCTGGTCTTAAGTATAAATGATATGTGTTTGATAATATTATTTGTGCTTTTACTTCTTCTTTTAATTCTTCTGGTGTCATTGATTTTACCGTTGCTTGTGTTCCTACAGGCATAAATATCGGCGTTTGTATATCTCCATGTGGTGTATGTACTATTCCTCTTCTTGCTCCTGTTTGCTTGCATTCGTGTATTAATTCATATGTTACTGCTGGTTTCATTTTTTATCCCTTTCTGTTTATTTTCTATATTTCATTTTCAATTTCTTCTTTATTTTGTTGTTGATGATTTTTTTCTGTCTCTAATGAATTATGGTTGGATTTTATTTCCATAAGTTATCCTAACTCGCTTTGTTCGAATGGCTTTTTATATGTATGTAAATAACATTTCATGTTATTTACATAAGTTATCCTAACTCGCTTTGTTCGAACAGCTTTTTAAATGTATGGAAATAACATTTCATGTTATTTCCATAAGTTATCCGTAACTCACTTTGTTCGAATGGCTTTTTAAATGTATGTAAATAACATTTCATGTTATTTACATAAGTTATCCGTAACTCACTTCGTTCGAACGGCTAACTTATAAACATGGCATCTCCAAAGCTGAAAAACCTATATTTTTGTTTTACTGCTTCTTCATATGCTTTTAATATGTATTCTCTTCCTGCTAATGTTGATACTAGCATTAGTAGTGTTGATTCTGGTAAATGAAAATTAGTTATTAGTCCATCTATACACTTGAATGTGTACCCTGGATATATGAAAATTTGTGTATCTCCTTCTGTTTCTTTTACAAGTCCTTTTTCATCTGCTACAGTTTCTAATACTCTAGTAGATGTTGTACCTACTGAGATTATGCGTTTTCCCTGTCTTTTTGTTTCGTTTATTATTTCTGCATCCTCTTGTTTTATATAAAAATGCTCTGAATGCATATGATGTTCTTCAATCTTTTCTACTTTTACAGGTCTAAATGTTCCTATTCCAACATGTAATGTAACATTAGCAATTTTTACACCTTTTTGTTTAAGTTTTTCTATTAGCTCTTCAGTAAAATGTAATCCAGCTGTTGGTGCTGCCGCTGAGCCTCGATATTTTGCATATACTGTCTGATATCTGTCATTTTCCTTCAATTCTTCATGTATATATGGTGGTAATGGCATTAATCCAAGTTTGTCTAATATTTCATTGAATATTCCTTTATATTCGAATTTTACTTTTCTTGTTCCACCTTCCATTGTGTCTATTACTTCTGCTTTTAATAGTCCATTGCCAAATATTACCTTTGCTCCTTTATGTAGCTTGTTTCCTGGTCTAACGGCTGTTTCCCATATGTCTCCTTCTATTTGATTTAATAATAGAAATTCTACTTTCGCTCCTGTTTCTTTCTGCCCATATAATCGTGCTGGTAATACTTTTGTGTTATTTCTTACTAGACAATCTCCTTCTTCAAAGTAATCTATTATATCTTTAAATACCTTATGTTCTATTGTTTGTTTTTTACAATTTAGTACCATTAGTCTTGATTCATCCCTTTTGCTTATTGGTACTTGGGCGATTAATTCTTCTGGTAAATAATAATTAAAATCTGATACATTCATTTTATTTAAGTCCTTTCATATGTACATATATAAGCATTTTAGAATATATTTATTTCCTACTACTTAAAAGATTTTAACATTTCTTTATACTTTTCAAGCTTTGCTTTTTCTTCTTCAATTTTTGCTTGTGGTGCTTTATTTACAAATCCTGGGTTTGAAAGCATTTTACTTGCTCTTTCAATTTCTGCTTCTATTTTCTTCTTTTCTTCAGCTTTTCTTTGCTTTTCTTCTTCTAAGTCTACTAATTCGTTTAATTCTATATATACTTCTATTCCATCTGATATTATTGATATTGCTTCTTCTCCAATTCCTTCTTTGTTTTCTTGGATTTTTATTTTTTCTGCATATCCTAACTTCTTTAAGAATTCTGTTGCTTCATCAATTTCTCTTTGGTATTTTTTTGTTACAAATACTAGTTCTGTCTTCTTTGAATTTTGTACATTATAGTGTGCACGGTTATTTCGTATCCCTACTATTATTTTTTTGAAGTTTTCTATTATGTTTTCTTCTTTTTCGAAATTATTTGTTTCATTATATTTCGGCCAATCTGACATCATTAAATTTATATCATCATATTGTACTAATTTGCTATAGATTTCTGATGTTACAAATGGCATAAATGGGTGTAGCAATTTTAGTGCCATTCTAAATACATAATCTAGCACATAGCTTACTCGTATTTTTTCCTCTTGATTTTCACTATATAAACGAGTTTTTACTATTTCTATATACCAATCACAAAATTCATTCCATATGAAACTATATATATTGTCTAATGCAACCCCTAGCTCATATTTTTCTATATTTGTTGTAATATCTGCAACTGTTTTATTTAATTTGCTTATTATCCATTTATCCTCTAATCTTAAGCTATTTTCTTTATATTCATGTGTTTTTTCATCGTAGTTATCTTTTTTGAATTTGATTATATCTTCATCTTCTGCCATATTCATTGTTATAAATTTTGCTGCATTCCATATTTTGTTTGCAAAATTTGCAGATTGATCTAATTTTTCTGGCATATATTTTATGTCATTTCCCATTGTTGTTCCTGATATTACAGAAAATCTTAATGCATCTGCTCCATATTCATTTATTACTTCTATTGGGTCTACACCATTTCCTAATGTTTTTGACATTTTTCTTCCTTGTGAATCTCTTACAAGTCCATGTACTACTACATCTTTAAATGGTATATCATTCATTAAGTATAAACTTGCTGTTGTCATTCTTGATACCCAAAATGTTATGATGTCATATCCTGTTACTAATGTGTTTGTTGGGAAGAATGTTTTTAAATCTTCTGCTTCTTTTGATGGCCAACCTAACGTTGAAAATGGCCATAGTGCTGAACTAAACCATGTATCCAATGTATCTTCATCTTGTTGTATTTTTGTGCTTCCACATTTTTCACATTTTTCTGGGTTTTCTTTTGATACTGTTATATGTCCGCATTCATCACAGTAATATGCTGGTATTCTATGTCCCCACCATATTTGTCTTGATATACACCAATCTCTTATATTTTCTGTCCAATTAAAGTATGCTTTTTCGTATTTTTGGGGTACGAATTTTACTTTTCCTTCTTTTACTACTTTTATTGCCTCTTCTGTTATTTTCTTCATGCTTACAAACCATTGGTCTGATATTCGTGGCTCTATTGTTGTTTTACATCTTTCGCATTTTGCTACATTATGTGTGTATTTTTCTGTTTTTATTAATGCTCCTATCTCTTCTAGTTTTTCTACTATTACTTTTCTAGCATCTATTGCTAACATTCCTTTAACTTCTGGCATTAAATCTCCCATTATCGTATTATTATCAAATACCTCTATTATTTCTAGGTTATGTGTTAGCCCCGCTTGATAGTCATTTGGGTCATGTGCTGGTGTTAACTTTACACACCCTGTTCCAAATTCTTTTTCTACAAATCTGTCTGCTATTATTGGTATTTCTCTGTTTACTATTGGTACTATACATGTTTTTCCTATTAAATCTGTATATCTTTCATCATCAGGATGTACTGCTACTGCTGTGTCCCCTAGCATTGTCTCTGGTCTTGTTGTTGCTACTTCTACATATTTATCTGCGCCTTTTATTTGATATCTTAAATGCCATAAGTGTGATTCTTCTTCTTTATATTCTACTTCTGCATCTGATATTGCTGTGTTACAGCTTGGACACCAGTTTACCATTCTTTTTCCTTTATATATTAGACCATCTTTGTATAGTTTTACAAATTGCTCTAATACCGCTTCTGATAATCCTTTGTCTAATGTAAATCTGTTTCTTTCCCAATCACATGAACATCCTAACATTCGTTGTTGTTGTTGTATTGTTGTTCCATATTTATGTGTCCATTCCCATGCTTCTTCTAAAAATTTTTCTCTTCCTAATTCTTGTTTTGTCTTTCCTTCTGATTTTATTTTTTGTACTACTTTCATTTCTGTTGATATTGCTGAATGGTCTGTTCCTGGTAACCATAGCGTGTTATATCCTTGCATTCTTTTTGTTCTTATTAATATGTCTTGTAGCGTGTCATCTAATGCATGTCCCATATGTAATTTTCCTGTTACATTTGGTGGTGGCATCATTATACAGTATGATTCTCTTTCTTTGTTCATACTTGGCTTGAAGTTTCCTTTTTCTTCCCACTCTTTATATAATTTTTCTTCAAATTCTTTTGGATTGTATTTTTCTGATAATTTATGTTTTTCTTTCATCTTTATATCATCCCTTTTTCGTTTTTATTACTTTTCTATTTAATCATGAAAACATATAAATTGCAAGTCTTTTCATTAGTTTTAAAAAATAAAAGCTGTATATTACTATACAACTCTCTATTGTTAATTTTATTCTTCTTCTTTTTTTGCTACTATTTCTTTTCCTGCATAATATCCACAATTTGAACATACTCTGTGTGGTAATATTGTTTCATGACAGTGTGGGCAACTTGCATATGTAGGTGTTTCTTTTTTCCATGTTGATCTTTTTAAATGTGTTCTTGCTTTTGACCATCTTCTTTTTGGTTGTGCCATTGTTATTCCCTCCTCGTTTTAGATATGTGTATATATCTTTTCATTTATTAACTCTTTCATTTATAACCTTTATTATTGGCTTTTACATTTTTTCTTGCCAATTTTTATTTGTCACTATACGATTATACAGACTTTTTTTAGTTTTGTCAATAGATTTTTCCTTATTTTACCCCATTTTATATTGTCTTTCCATTTTTTCATTAAAATATAAATCAGATATAAGTTTCAATTCATTAACACTATCATTTTTTAAACTAAACGAAAACAGCTTTTTAGGAGGAGACATAACAATATATTTAATAGCAGTTGCCGTTCCCTCGCTCATTTTTATGCTACCTTTATCTAATCTACTACAAGTTTCACATTTAAAACCATTATCTTTTAAACTAAAATGCGTTAATACTTCTTTTTCACTACAGTTTACGCATTCCTCAATTCTAGGTTTAAAACCTAATATACATAACAATCTCATTTTAAAAATACTAACAATTAAATCTAAATTTTTATCTGTTTCAGACATTGTATACAATGTATTTAAATATAACTGCAATATTTTATAACTATTCTCATTTTCACCTGTCACATCATGTATTATTTTAGTAATATGTGTAGCATATTTTAGCTTGTCCCAGTCTGTACGCAAGTTATAAAATATCTCAATTGTTTCACACGAATTTATATTATATGTATCTGCTCCTTTATACATTATGTACTCACCAAAGCATAGTAATTGTGTACCTGCAAGTAAGGTGCTTCTAGGTCTTCTAGCACCTTTTGCTACACATGATATTTTTCCTATGCCTGGTGTCAGCATTGTAAGCATTTTATCAAAGTCTCCAAAATTATTTTCAGAAATTATTATTCCATTTGTTTTTATTATCCCCATCTTGCTCCACCTTTTGTATTTTGTTTTCTATATCTTTTATTTGTTTAAATTCTAAAAATGTATCTATATTTCCTGTATTCTTAAATGTATCCCATGCAATTTTTTTAATCATTTGCCTCACTCCTTTAAGTTTATCTTTAGCATTTTATATTTTTTTATTCTATTTCAAGAAAATTTTTCATATACAATAAATTTGAATTTTTCTTATTTTTTTTAGTTTAGTTTAAATTTTTTTACTATAGAGTCACTCTCTTGCCAATCTTCTTTTACTTTTACCCATGTTTTTAAATTTACTTTAGTTCTAAAGTTTCTTTCCATATCAGTCCTTGCTAAACTTCCTATTCTTTTTAGCATTTCCCCATTTTTTCCTATTATTATTCCTTTATGTGAATTTCTTAAACAATATATAGTTGCTTCTATATCATATATTTCTTGTTTTTCCTTATTTTTTCGTAAATTCATTTTTGTTACTTCTACTAAAATACCATGTGGTACTTCATCTTGTAATAGAATTAATGCTTTTTCTCTTATAGTTTCTTCTGCTAATTGTCTCATTGTTTGGTCTGTATATTCTTCTATATCATAATATGCAGGTCCTGGCTTTAAGTGCTTTTCTATCTCATCAAGTATTGCTTGTGCATATTTGTCTTTTAACGAAGTTATTGGTATTACTGCTTCAAATGGATATTCTTTACTATATATTTCTATTAGTGATAATAGTTTTTCCCTTTTTATTAAGTCTATTTTGTTTATTAATAGAATTGCTTTCTTTCCTGATTCTTTTATTTTCTCAAGTATTCTTTGGTCTCCTCTTCCTATTTCTTCACTTGTTGCTTCTATCATAAATAATATTATATCTATATCTGGTATTACTCCAAATGACGTCTCTACCATTGTTTCATTTAGTTTTGTCTTTGGTTTGTGTATTCCTGGGGTATCTATAAATATTATTTGTGATTTTTCTGTGTTTACTATTCCCTTTATTGCATTTCTTGTAGTTTGCACTTTATTTGCTGTTGCGGCTATCTTTTCTCCTACTAACATATTTAGTAGTGTTGATTTCCCTACATTTGTCCTTCCTATTAATGCAACAAATCCTGACTTAAATTCTTCCATTATTTTTGGCATATGTAAGCTTTAGAGCTTATATATATCTCCCTTCTAAAATCTTCATTCATATACATTTACTGTTTTTATTTTTACTTTTGATAATTCATCTTTATTTTCTTCAAAATATGCTATCTTAAATGTCTTACTTGGCTTTTGGCTGATTTTTTCTACTATTTCTGTATCATAAATCATTACTTTTGTACTTAAGTCCATTCCTATTGGTAAGGTATTATTTTTATTATCATAAAATACGTTATTTGTAAATCCTACTAAATTTGTATCTTTTTCTATTTCTATTTTATATAAATTTATCTTTGTTTCTGTGCTTTCTAATACTTCCTTTATTTCTTTTTCTAAGTTTAAATCAAATACATTTATATTGCTTGGATTTAGTTCTTCATCTATTGCTTTATATGCTATTAGGTTTTGATTAGTTTTGATTTTTGTTATAGCATTTTTTATATTTTTTATTATTCTATCTAGTTCGAATTTATATTCTGTAATTTTAGTGTTCTTACTTATTCCTAATATGTTATATATGTCTCTTGCAATTTCTCTGTGGCTCTTGTTCGCTATTGTTTTTATTTTTCTATTGTCCTCTATTAGTCCTCCAAATATATCAAATTCCTCTTTTTCTTGACTATCTTTTGACATATTTTCTTTTAGATTTTTTAAACTATTTTCTGTTTCTTTTCTTGCTGTTTCTTTTGTTGCCATTAATGAATTTATTGCATTTATTACATTAGTTGTTCCTACATATATACTTTCTAGTTCTTCTCTTGTTAGTTCTTTTCGTTGCTTAGTATCTAAGTATTCACCAAATTTTTCGATATCATCTTTATAACTGAATTTCCTTTTTATATGTGGCTCTACATTTATTACTTCTTCTTCTCCTTCTGGTAAACTTGCCAACTCATCTTTGTTTGCATATTTCCAAAATTCAAATATACTTCTTTTGTGCTTGTCTATTTCTTCTATAAATTTTGTTGCGTTTTCTATTTTCTTAGTTATATTTTTTATTCTTAGTTTTATTGCATTTATATCCATTACTAATTTTTTATGTTTGTTTTCTTTTACTTCATATTCTTTACTTTTTTCTACTAGGTCCTCTAATGTATATCTTTTTTCGTTGTCTATTTCTTCTTTCTCTTTCTTTTGAATTGTCTCTTTTGCTTCCTCTTCTACTTCTTCTGGTATCTGTATTGTATTTTTTTGTACCTTTTTACTGTATTTTATAAAGTATTTCACTTTTCCTAAAAATGTCTTTTTGTATTCTAAATATGTTGATATTTGTTTTTCTTTTGCAATATATTCTACTTCTAATTGTTTTACTTGCTCTTGTAATACTTGCAATCTTTTTTCTGATTTTGTTATTTCTTCTTCTTTTTCTTCTTCATTTTTTATTAATCTTATGTATTCTGAATTTATGAATTTTCCTATCTTTTCATATGTTATTTGTTTATTATTAAAATATAATTCTAATTCTCCATTACTACTTATGTTTGTTTCAAATTTATAATAATGCTGTAACTGGGTTTGTAATATAAATAGGGCTTTTAGTAATTTATAAAATTGGTTTGCTTCTTCTTTAGTTTTTAGAGTGACTTTATATGGTGTTTTTATGTTTTCGTATACTTCTGTCTCTCCTACAATTTGAAAACTTGTTTTTTCTGTCTTGTCATGTATCTCATATATACTTGGCCAATCTTTTGTGAATAACCATATATAATTTTCTATGTCCTCTATTTCCGATTTAGTAAAAAATTCTCTTGAATAGTCTTGTCCACTTATTGGTATGAATATTTTCCCTATTTTTCTTTTTTCTAATTGTTTCTTTAATAAATAGAAAAATGCTGAATAGTCTGAGTCTTCTATTGGTACTAGCATAAAATATTTATCTGCATTTTCTGAATAGTATATTTGCCATAAATAGTTTCCTGGATATTTGACTCTGAATGGTATTCTTGTGTTAAGTACTTTTTGCTCCTCTTCTATTTTTTCTATATCTTCTATTTTTACTTTTTTTAGCATTTGTAAAAAGTTAGCATGCTTTATTATATTTTCTTCTTCATCTGGTACTAAATATGTATATATTGGACTTGCTTTTGAGTATTTTTCTTCTATTGTGTTTAATCTGTTTGTTGGTGATAATAGTATTTCAATGTCCTTTATTGGTACATATCTGTATTGTTTGTATCTGTTCCCTTCAATTGTTTTGCTTGTTCTATAATTTAATGGCTCGAATATTTTTAGTGTTTCTGGTACATTATCTAAATCTAGTCCTATATAATCTAATTTTTTCTTTACATCGCTTTCATTTTCGTTCTTTTTTTTCATTTCACACCTTCTTTAGTTTTTTCAATCTTAGGAAAATATATATAACTTTTTTAGTCTATATAATTGTTTTCGTTTAGTATAGGGTATGTGTATTCTTTTCCCCCTTCTACAAATTGTGTCCTTGGTATGTGGTCTTTACTTATGTCTTTACTTCCTAATAAGAAATATTTGTATTTTAATTTTTGGGCTACATATCCTACAAATCCTTTTACTATTGGGTCATCCCAAGTTACATCTACTGCATACCATGCTCCTTCTAATTTTACATAGTTCCAAGCATGACTCTCTGTTTGTCCATCTGAATTTGTTCCTTTTCCTATTACTATTACATTTTCTATTCTTGCTTCATCTAGTAAGTATTTGAATGACTTCGCATATCCTTCACATACACATTCTTTATTTACTAATGCTCCATATATGTCATATATATTGTTCTTTGATAGTGTTTCATCATATTCTATTTGTTCTACTAAATAGTCATGTATGTATTTTATTTTTTCGTATTCACTTTTGTTTTCTATACTTGATATTATTTGATTTTTTATTTCTTGTATTTTTTGTTCTGCTATTTCTACTTCTTCTTTTGTTGTATATCCATCTGCTAAATAATTTGCTTCATTTCCACTGTTTAAATATACCTCATACTTTGTTTTGAATTTACTCTTCGTTGTTTGTATGTTTATATACATCTTTTTTGGATTTAAATAGAATACATCTGGATTGTCATATAAATATGTTTCTATTGCTGATTGATAATAGTCTTGTAATAGGTCTGAACCATTTGGTTGTTCTAATAATACACTAAATGATTCTCCAAAGTTTATTGTATATGTTCCTGTCTTCATGTTTTCTTTGTTTTCTAATAATTTGTTATATATTATTTTTGAATAGTCTTCTAATTGTTCATAAAAATAGTATTTGGTTATTTCTTCTGGATTTGTTATTATACTTCCTAAGTCTTTTGGTTTTTCTTCTTTTACTTCTTGTTTTCCAAATAAAAATTCAGTTACTTTTTCATATCCAATTTGTATAAGGTCTGCCGCAAACTTGTCTTCTTTGTTTATTTCTGTATATATTATTAATCCCAATACTGATAGTATTACTATCGATAGTATTGTTGTTATTATTGAAACTAATACTTTTATTACTTTTTTCATTTAATCTCCTCTTTCTTTTGTTTTTTCATTAGTTTTAGCGTTTTTTACTACTGCCTTTTTTATTATATCATGTTATTTTTAAATTTTGTATAGTTTATTTATAAAAAAATAGAATTTTAATTGTATAAAAAATAAAGGCAGAGATTCTCCAAAATAATAAATCTTTTGTATCTCATTTCTTTATAATATATAAGGAGTACATTTCGTTAAATGTACCCCTATATAATATTTGTATACTATTCTTCATCTTTTGTAGTATTTATTTTTAACAACTTAAACATCTCTACTATTACAACTGGTATTAATATCAATACAACTATTTCTAATATATTTCCTACTGGTAATAATGGTATACTAAATATTGTTCTTAATGCTGGTACAAATAATATTATTAGTACTAATGCTAATGATGCCAATACTGCTAATATTAATTTACTATTGTTAAATACTTTTGTTTTAAATAGTGAATTTTTGTTGTCTCTTATATTAAATACATGTACTAATTCTAATAATGATAATGTGACAAATGCCATTGTTTGACCTACTTCTACTTTAGATTCATCTAATGTTAATCCTCCTATTGGTGCATTTGTTGTTGCTAATCCTATCATAAATGCAGATAATGTTACTACTCCTACCATTATTCCTTGATATACTATTCTAAATACCATTCCTTTTGTAAATACACCTTGTGTTGGTTTTAAAGGTTTTCTTTGCATTATATCTTTGTTTGCTGGGTCAAATGCTAATGCTAATGCTGGTAAAGTATCTGTTACTAAGTTTATCCATAATATATGGATTGGTAATAATACTTCTATTAATGTACTGTCTGCTATTCCAAACCATTTTGCAAATAAAGGCGTTAGTAGTGTTGCTAAAAATAATGTTATTACTTCTCCTACATTGCAAGATATTAAAAATTGTATAACTTTTAGTATATTATCATATATCCTTCTTCCTTCTTCTACTGCTGATACTACTGTTGCAAAATTGTCATCTGTTAATATTACATCTGCTGCTTCTTTTGCTACTTCTGTTCCTACTTTTCCCATGGCACATCCTATGTCTGCTGTTTTTAAGGCTGGACTATCGTTTACTCCATCGCCTGTCATTGCTACTATTTCTCCATTTGCTTGCCATGCTTTTACTATTCTTACTTTGTGTTCTGGTGATACTCTTGCATATACAGAATATTGTCTTACATTTTTTGTTAGCTCTTCATCTGTCATCTGCTCTAATTCTGCTCCTGTTATTGCTTCTTCTTCGTTTTCTAATATTCCTAATTGTTTTGCTATTGCTGTTGCTGTTATCTTGTGGTCTCCTGTTATCATTACTGTTTTTATTCCTGCGGTCTTGCATTTCTCTACTGCTATTTTTGCTTCTTGTCTTGGTGGGTCTATCATTCCTACCATTCCTAAGAATATTAATTCACTTTCTATATTTTCGATTTCTTCTTTTGTTGGTTTATGCTCTATTTCTTTATATCCAAATGCTAATACTCTTAATGCATTTTTTGCCATTTCTTCATTGCTTTTCTCTATTTCTTTTTTATATCTTTCTAAGTCTTCTCTTACATTTCCGTTTAACCCATACCCCTTACATCTTTTTAATAACTCATCTACTCCACCTTTTGTAAATACTCTATATAGATTGTCATTTATTTTGTGTACTGTTGTCATTAATTTTCTGTCTGAATCAAATGGTACTTCTGATATTCTTGGCATATCTTCATATATGCTTGAATCTAATTTTAAGTTGAATGCCATTTCGGTTAGTGCTGTTTCTGTTGGGTCTCCTGCCAATGTTCCATCTTCTAGTATTTTTGTATCATTACATAATATTGCATCATATATTAGTTGTTGTAATTCATGGTCCATTTCTACTTTTTCTATGTCTTCTAATTTACTGTTCCAAAATACTTTTTTTACTGTCATTTTGTTTTGTGTTAGTGTCCCTGTTTTGTCTGAACAAATTACTGTACTACTTCCTAACGTTTCTACTGCTGGTAATTTTTTTACTATTGCATTTTTCTTTACCATCTTTTGTACACCTATTGCTAATACTATTGTTGATACTGCGACTAATCCTTCTGGTATTGCTGCTACTGCTAAACTTACTGCTGTCATGAACATATTAATTGGCTCTTTTCCTTGTATTATTCCTATTAAAAATATGAATATACATATTCCTATTGCTGCTATTCCTAATGTTTTTCCTAGTTTGTCTAATTTGTTTTGTAATGGTGTTTTCTGTTCTTCTGTTGTGCTTAACATTTCTGCTATCTTTCCTACTTCTGTGTTCATTCCTGTCTCTACTACTATTGCTGTTCCTCTTCCATATGTAATTAGACTTGATGAGAATAGCATATTTGTCCTATCTCCTACTCCTATTTCTTTTGCTTCTATTGTGTTTGTCATTTTTTCTACTGGTACTGATTCTCCTGTTAATGAAGATTCTTGCGATTTTAAGTTTACTGCCTCTATTATTCTTAAATCAGCTGATATATAGTCTCCTGTTTCTATTGTGACAATGTCTCCTGGTACTAATTCTCTTGCTGGTATTACTTCTATTTTTCCGTTTCTTAATACCTTTGCTGCATGACTACTTAACTTTTGTAATGCTTCTAATGACTTTTCTGCTTTGTTTTCTTGTGCTACACCTATTATTGCATTGATAGCTACTACTATTAATATTACTATTGTGTCTGTTATTCCTTCTCCTTCTGCTATTCCTACTATTCCTGATACTATTGCAGCTATTATTAGTATTATGATTGAAAAGTCTTTGAATTGGTCAATTAGTTTTTGTAGTGTACTTTTCTTTTTGTTTTCTTTTAATTCATTTAGTCCTATCTTTTCTTGTCTTTCTTTTACTTGCTCTGTTGTTAGTCCTTGTTTTGTACTTGTTTCTAAATTTTGTTCTACTTCTTCAATTGTTTGATTAAACCAGTTTTTTTGTTCTTTCATCTCTTTCCTCTCTTTCTTAATTTCTTTTTTATTGTATAGGAAAAATCGAAGGTTTTTTCGTATACAATAAGGTTAAGTTTCATTAGTCTTTGCATATTTGCGAAGCAAAATGCACATGTGGGCGTAGAAAGCTTTGCTTTTGCTAACATCCACTTTTCTTATTATATCCTTTTTGAAAAAAATTAGACTTTTAAAAGAGCTTAGAACTACTTTTTGTTCCTTCTCTTTTAAAAGTCTTGCTTCTTTTTTTTTATTCTCTTAAAAAGTTATCCTTGTAGGATAAGTTTTTGTAGAGAATAATTATAACAAGCCTTAGATTTGCTTAAAATTTGCATTTGTTAGCAAATCTTAGGCTCGTTTTTTATAAAGCTTACTAACCAGATTTTCATCGCGATTGTTGATTAGTAATTTATAGCTACTCCCTTTTAATTCTATATTTATTGAAATTATATTATCATTTCTTGATTTATATGTCAATAATTTTTTAGCTTGATAATTTTAGTAAAAAAAATCTCCAAATACATAAAATGTAAGCTTAGATGTTTTTATTTCTTATACTTATGTTAGTATAAGCTTTTTTTGGTGAACTAAACCGTTTAACAAATGTAAAGTTCGTTTTTGGAATGTTTTGGTGCCAACGACGTAGTTATTTACAACTCGTTGGCTCTCTTGACAATTGATACAAATATCAATCAATTTATTATCTTTACTTTAACATAACTTCCTTAAATTATCAATACTTTTAACAAAAATAAGATACAAAATTAATAATAAGTAGCCCCTCCATCACATAATTAGTGGCAAATGTGATGGAGAAGCCAATACTGGTTATACAGGAATAGGATCCGTAGTTGATTCCCACTCGCCCTCAGAGTTGAGGTACAGGTAATGTGGAGCTGTTTCTTTGCAGAATCCTGCAATCTCGCTCGGCACATAAGCCAACAATTCCTCAGGACACGGAACAACATCTGTGAAATTCTCCCTGCACACGCTCTTGTGGTCATCGATTAAAGTCGCTAACCGAATTTCACCATTTTTTTCGAAAACTATAACCTTTGCCATACTGCTTACCTCCTGAAATTATCTTCTGGAGGTTTTACACAGCCCCTCCAGAAAAAATGATTAATTTCTTCTGTACTTTGCTGTGTAAAGTACAATAGATTAATCTTATTATAACATATTTTGATTAAAAAAACAAATTAACATAATGTAGGCATGCTATTAAATAAATATAGTGCTATTTTATTTCTATCAGTTTGTTCCATTTCCATAAGTTTTGCCATAGTAAAATTTATAATAAAATATTTGCTTTGTCCAAAATTTATTAGAGTTGTTCTATATTCCTTATCAATTTTTCTTAAGTGTGTATCAAATTTATTATACATTTCTTTTCTGTCATAGTCTAAAGTAAGCCACTGGCTATCGTTCATACATATTGCAAGTCTTAACCTGTCTTTTACATCCATACCTTTAATTATATTTATTACATTTTCAATTTTATCTTCTTCCATAACATTTTCCTCCCTTTAAAATCTGGTATCATTATTTTTCTTCTTATTCTTGGTTTGCTTGTTTTCATCTGATATAGTTACTTCTCTTAAAATATTATTTGCAATTTCATTGTCGTTGTTATCAAAAATTCCATTTTTGTATAGGTCATCACTTACAATTTTATAGTTGTTATCTTTATCATAGCAAATTCTTTTATGAAAATGTTTCATTAAGCTATGCCAAAAGCCTTTAAATTTGTGTAATTCTTGTTTTAGTTTTTCTTTTTCAGCTTGTAATTTGCTAATAATATTGTCTTTAGTAGATAGTTCCTTTTTCAAACTTCCAATTTCATTATCTTTTAGTTCTATTTCATATTTAAGTGAACGATTTTCCTTTTCTATTTCAAAAGCAGAGCGTTCAAAATCTTTAATAGCCATATTTAAGTCGTTTACACTTCTAACTGTTTGTGTAATATCTTTTACATCTTTTGTATAATTTCTGATTTTCTGGACATCCTCGTTTGAAATAACCATATTATTTTTATTCATTAGAGTAGGTTTCAAATTGTCTAATATTTTATTTACATCATTGCTAGTATTATCAAGTTGTTTTGTTTGATTATTAGCTTTTTCAAGTTTTTGCTCTTTTTTAGCTAGTTATTTCTTTATTTCTCTGTAATTACTCATATCATTAACATAAATATCTTGATTTCTACCTTTTTGCTTTTCTTTTAATCGTGTTTGACCTCATAAAACTTGTTATATGACTTAATACAAGCATTTCTCATTTTGTCTTGTATTTCAGCTAGTATTGCTTTTGTAAACAATTTACTTTTTCCTACTTGCTTTTTCATTCCTCTAGTACAATTTGTAGTTACTGGAACACCTACAATGTGCATATGAGGAGAAGTTTCGTCAAAGTGTATTGTTCCAAAAGTCCATATCTCCAAGTTCTATTATAATTTCACAAGCTATATCGTTTTGAGATTCGCATACCTTTTTGAAGTAATCTTCAATTTTTCTATCTTCACGAGTTTGCTTCTGGTTATATTCAGTTCTAGCTTGTTCAAACTCATCTAAATATACTTGCTTAACATCATTTACAATATCATCTGTTCCATAAATTGTTCTAATTAACTCTCTTTGATTATCATAATCTCTTAAATTGTGTTTATTAACATCTGATAAATCTTTTGCATTTTGAATTGCATTATTAGATAGAGAAGTTGAACCAGATACATTTTCTTTTGCAACTTTCTTTGCTAATTTACTTTTGTTTTTATCACTACCCAAGTGAAAAGAATATGCCAATTCTTGCTCCATAAAATCCCTCCTTTGAACTTTCTTCGTAGCACAGGACTTTGACTTTGCCATAAGTCCTAACCCCCTATATGTTATGACCAACGGCACATAACATGGGGGCTGTACGAAACAATTTCTTTCTGAAAGCAAAAAAATACCATCCTTTTCAGAATGATATTTGTATATCTCTGTTCTATAAAAAGTTCGAACAGAATGTAGTTGGTGACCCCTACGGGAATCGAACCCATGATTCCACCTTGAGAGGGTGGCGTCTTAACCGCTTGACCAAGGGGCCTTTTTCTTCCTTGTTCTTGCTATTTATATCACAAATATAGTATTCAGTCAATATTTTTTTGAAAATTGGTATAAGCCTTTGATACTAATATATATTATCTCTAAGGAATGCTTTTCTTCTAGGTGCTGGTAATTACCCCCACTTGAAAAATTATCTGTTTTCTAAAAAATTACTTTTCTGAAAGTAGATCAAGAATCTTGTTCTACTCCCAAAAAAGCTACTTGCAAAACATTTAATCTATTATATTAAGTGTATCTTCATATGTTTGTAATCCCTCTAAATTATAATAAGTTGATGGAATTTGACCAACTATCACATTTTCAATAAGCAAAACTTGATTTGAAATATTCGAATTCAAATCTTTATAAGCAGATAAGACTTTTACTTTACAATCTATTTGCAGATATACTCTATGTAATGTTTGATTTATCCCCTTAGATATAAATTCGCTTCTTAGTTCTGTATCAACATTTCCTAGTAAAACTACATTCATCTTCACTCTAGGTCCCGTTCCTGAGAATAGAGATATACCTGAAAAGCTACCTAGTGGAATTTTAATTTCATTTTCTCTAGAGTCATTTAAATTTTCTTGCACTAAATTAGCAATATCTGAAATAATTTCATTTATTTCAGATATATTTGATTTTATCATACTTATATTTCCGTTATTATCTTTCTCAATTGAAAACATATTATCATAAGTATGTTGCTTCATAACAATTGTTGACTGCTCATTTGTAACTATTGTAGCTAATGATTTTGCCGATTCAATTGCAATCTTTTCATATATGGGGTTTATATAATTTAACAATATTTTTATAGTCTCAAATGCTATTATTGCTATAACTATTATCTTTCCAAACTTAAACTGTCTCTTTCTATTATTAATACTTGTTCCATTATTATGTATTCCAAATCTTAATCTTTTTCTTGAATAAATTTTATACATAGTTTACCCTTTTCTAGAATAATTGCATTATACATAGCTTACTCTTGTTTTAACAGTTTTAGGAATATATAATTTTTCTCCTGCCATTATTTTATTAGAATCTTCAATTCCATTTACCCTTACTATATCATCAACTGTACTTTTAAATTGCTTAGCAATTTTCCATAATGTGTCACCAGGTTTTACAACATATATTACAACACTATAATCTTGTTCATCTTCTACTTCTTCCTCATTTACTGCATCTATTATATCTAATTGTATATCATCATATCTATCCATTCCAAATTCAATATCTACATTACAATTTATATCTCCTCCAGATTGTACTATAAAATCTTTTGATTTTACTTCCATTTCTGTATCTAATGCTGTGTTTTCTGGCACATTTATATTATCAACTGTAAAGTCAAATGGAACTTTTACATTTTTATTACTTATGCCTATACTTGAATTATCTACATATGTTATAGTTAAGCTTAATTCTCCTTGATATCTAACTCTTGTATTCATTCTATTTTCTTCTTGAATAACTGGTACTACCTCTACATCTATAATTCTATTATCTCCAATTTCAGGCACATTTACTTTTTCTCTTATGCTTAGCATTTCTTTTCTTTTGCATTTGTTTGCCATTGTTCTGATTATATTTTTTGTATAATCTAAATTACTGCATATACTATATAAATCTTCTATTATGCTAATTTCCCTCTCTTCATAACTTTGACATGATATTTCTATCTCCATTTCTATATATATTGAGTGTTCTTCTATACTATTTGGCTTTAATACTATATTTTTTATTTCAAATGAAGAATCACATATGTTATTCTCTGAAACATTTTGTATGTCTACAAATCCTACAATAGGTAATTTGCTTGTAGTTGTGTTTACTCTATTATCTTCTGTTAAATACATTATTTGTATTTCCGCTTCTGCTTTTGCTAATATCTTGTTATAGCTTACTTTGATATCTTTGTCTATTAAATTGACATTTGCCTTTAGTATTTCTGCTAAATTATCTGTGTTATCTATTGACATTGTTTCCTTTAAATATGTTTTTGCCTCTCCTGCACCTACTAGTGTATTTATTTTATATGTTGGTTTTAAAGTTTGTATATTGCTGTTATTTATATCTGATATTACACTAGTTTCTTCACTTGCAAATACTTTTACTTTTGTTTCTACAGATGCTTTTACATTTATTTTTCTTCCGTTTAATACTTTACATTCTATTAATTTTATATTTGTTTCTAGTACCGCTTTCATCTCGCCTCTACATTCAGGAATTATAAAATTCTCTGAAAAGTCTAAATTTGTGTTTAGCCCCCTTATTTTATCTTCTCCATTGTCTGCTAAATACATAATATATATATTTACATTTCCATCTATTCTTACTTTTCCATCTAATACTTCTTTTTTATATATACTTATTATTCCGCTTGTATCTATTGTATTTATTATGTCAGGTTTAGCATCTGGTACTATCATATCACCTTGTACAATTATTGTTTCTTTCTTTTCACATATTAGTTTGTTTAATGTTAGTTGCTCTTTGTTTACATCTACAACCATAATTAATCCCTCCTTAAATATATCTTTACCAAAATATATTTATGAGGGATTAATATTATTCCATTTTTTATATTTATTTTTAAAATATTTACTCTTCTATCTTTATTTTTATTGACCCTATTCCGCCTTCTATATCTATTTTGTTTTCTCCATCTCCTATGTCTGTCTTATTTTTTATGCTATCTCCATTTAAGGTTATATCTCCTAACCCTTTTTCTACAAAAATTTTATAAATTGCTTCTCCACCTTTTAAATTTAAGTCAACTTCTCCTACTCCGCATTCTATATCGCTTTTACCTCTTATATATCCTGAATATTCTAATCTTCCAATTCCTGCCTCTAATTTTAGATTATTTAAATCTGCATTTGATATTATTACTTCTCCAGCTCCACATTCTATATTGGTTTTTTCTGCTTCTATGTTGTTTATATCAACTTTTCCTGCTCCAAAGTCTAAATCTATACTGTTACTTACTAAATATTCTATTTCAGTTTCTCCTGCTCCAAAGTCAATTTCTGTTTTGTTTAAATTTATAGTTTCTGGTATATATATTGTTAATACAGGTGTATCACTATACATATTCCATGATTTCCCTACATTACTTATTTTTAATGTATTTCCATCCTGTTTTATTTTCCAATCTTCATTTACTTGGTCTGCTTCTATTTTAAGTGTTTCTCCCTTTTTTATATATAATTTTGCTTGCTTTATATCTATTTTTAAGTTTTCTACTTCTTGATATTCTTGGCTATATGTTATCATGTTAACATTGCCTCCACCAAAATTAACTACCTGATTCATTCCTGTTATGAAAAATAGTCCTGATACTATCCATCCAATTATACTTATTGCTAAAAATAATCCTAATCCTATTGCTAAGTATTTTATTATTTTTTGTGCTTGACTCATCTTAACCTCCATATCATAGCTTTATTGCTTAATATCCAAAAAAGCTTCTTTTATTTTATCTCAACTCCTCCAAATAAGCAGAAAGATTTTATATATATTGTTGGTGCATTTTCTTTTTCATCTTTAACCTTATTTGTTGTTCCTCCAAAAATTGATGTTGATTTTACTTTTACATTTATCTTTTCTGGAACAATAATATCTATTCCTCCAAATACTGAATTTGCATTTATTAATGTGTCTTGTGTTATTTCTGCTTCTTTTAATGTGATTTCTATTCCACCAAATATGGCGTTTAAATTAGCTCCCTTGAACTCCTCTCCTTTAAAGCTTAATTCTTGCCCTGAAAATGTTGCATAATATTCTTCTAATCCTTCTTTTCCTGTCTTTGAGTTTAATTCTTTTATTTTTTCATTTACTTTTGTTCCCACTTGTTCTTTAAATATTATTCCTAAACCTATCAATACTAATATCGCTGGAAATATTAATTTTGATATATGATTTAATTGTATCAATCCTCTTATGTTTAATAGTATAGCTACACCTATTACTAGCCATATATAACTTCCTATTTTTCTAGGATTCTTTATTATACCAGTTATACTTGGTAGAATAATAAATAATGTCCACCATCCTCTAAAAAATATGTTTATGTGTGTTACTCCCATTGCATTTAATCCGAATATCACTCCTAATACTACTAGTAATATTCCCCATACTATGTTTTCTTTGTTTCTCATGTTCTCCTCCTATTTTTTCAAGCTCTGATTTTTATTTTACTTGAAAATATTATTTTAATATCTATATTTTACCACAATATTCATTATATGCAAATAATATTTATGTTTTTCTCTTAATAGAATATTTTTATATCACAAAATACTTGAATTTTCCATAGTATAATTATATAATGCGTATATTAAAATCAAAAAGGGAAAAAATTAAAAGTAGAATATAAATTGAAAAGGAAGTGCCTTTATGCCAAATATAGATAGAATTAAAAAGTACAAAAAAATACATATGATAGGAATTGGTGGCGTAAGTATGAGTGGTATTGCTGAAATACTTCATCAATGGGGATTTGAAGTTACTGGAAGTAATAATGCTGTATCCGAAATTACAAATAAATTAGACGCAAATGGTATTAGAGTTTTTATAGGTCATAATTCTGAAAACATTACAAAAGATATTGATGTTGTTGTATATACAGCTGCAATTAGCCAAGATAATGCAGAACTTATCCATGCTAAAGAGCTTGGCATTCCTACTATTGAAAGGTCTGACTTTTTAGGTGAAATTACAAGATGTTATAATGATACTATTGCAATTTCAGGTACTCATGGTAAAACTACTACTACCTCAATGGTTGCACTTTGTTTTTTAGAGGCTCTTAAAGAACCTAGCATTCAAGTTGGTGGATATTTGTCACAAATCTGTGGTAATTATATGGTTGGAAATAGTGAGTATTTTATAATTGAGTCTTGTGAATATGTTGAAAGTTTTCTAAAGTTTAGTCCTAGAGCAGAAATTATTTTAAATATTGATAATGATCATTTAGATTATTTTAAAAATTTTGAGAATATAAAAAATGCCTTTGTAAAATATGTTAAGATTTTACCTGATGATGGTCTTTTAGTTGTAAATGGAGATGATTCTAATTGTTTAGATTTATCACAACATACTAATGCTACATGCATTACTTATGGTATTACTAATAAAAATACCAACTTTTTTGCAGTTAATATTAATTTTGATGATAATGGTTATGCAGAATTTGATGTATATCACAACAATGAATTTTATGAAAGAATTAAGCTTTCAGTACCTGGTATGCACAATGTTTTAAATTGCTTATCTTGTATTGCTTTATGTGATTATTATGGTATTTCTAAACAAGATATTAAGAATGCTGTTTTAAAATTTAAAGGTGCTGCTAGACGTTTCGAGTTTAAAGGATTAGCTAATGGGGCTAGCGTTTATGATGACTATGGTCATCATCCTACTGAAATTATTGCTACTGCTAAAGCACTAATGTCTAAAAAATATAACAAATCTTGGGTTGTATTTCAGCCTCATACTTATAGCAGAACTAGAATGCTACTTTCTGACTTTACTAAAGCTTTACTTAATTTTGATAATGTAATTGTTCTTGATATTTATGCTGCTAGAGAATCTAATAGATTTGGTGTATCCGCTGAAGATTTAGTTAATGAAATTAACAAGTTTAACAAAAAAGCTATTTATATTCCAGACTTTAATGATTGTGTTAATTTCTTAAAAGATAATATTTCTGAAAATGATATTGTGTTAACTTTAGGTGCTGGTACAGTTACTGAAATTGGTCCAATGTTAATAAAAGCGTGTAATTAATACACGCTTTTATTTTTTGTGTGTCATGGGGACGTTCTTTTTGACACACAAAATTTTATAATAATAAAATATAATAAACTGTGTCAAAAAGAACGTCCCCATGACACATTAATTGCCTAAATTATTTAATTGTTTTATTAATATTTCTCCAAACACAGCATATCCTTGTTTTGCATCATTTACTAATACATGTGTTACAGCACCACAAAACTTTCCATTTTGTATTATTGGACTTCCACTCATACCTTGAATTATTCCACCTGTTTTTCCTAATAACTCTTCATCTGTTACTTTTATTAACATACTTTTGTTATCATAATTGTTATTTTTATATATCTTTTCTATTTCTATTTCATATTCTTTTGCTTCTTGCTCTTGGTCTACCTTGCACAAAATAGTAGCCTTTCCAATTTGTATTTCATCTCTTAATGCTACTTCCATTTGCCTATTGCTATTGTAGTTTAGATTCTGTATGTTTCCTATTGTTCCATATATTCCAAAACCTGTATTTTTATATATAGTTCCAATGTTTTGTTGTTTTTCAACTGTTCCTTGTATCTTTCCTGGCTCTCCATTTTTTCCTTTTATTACTGATAATATTTTTGTCGTTACTAATTCTCCTGTTGATATATTTATTAATTCACTCGTGTCTATATCTGTTATTCCATGTCCTAATGCTATAAACGCATTGTTTTTTGGCTCATATAGCGTTATTGTTCCTATTCCTGCTGCACTATCTCTAACCCATAGTCCTAATTTATATCCTTCTTGTGATTCAACTGGTGTGATGCTACATTCTTTACTTTCTCCTTTTCTGTTGTAAGTTATCTCTAATGTATTTCCTTTAGAATTATTTACATTTTCTACTAGTTCAGTTGTACTGTTTATTTTTCTATCATTTATTTCTGTAATTACATCTCCTTCTTCAATTCCTGAATTTATATATGGTTTATATTTATTATTGTCTTTTCCTTGTATTTCAGACATTCCTACTACTAATACACCTTCTGTGTATAGTTTTATTCCTGCTAATTCTCCTATTGGTATTACACTAGTTTTTTCTATTACATTTATATCTATATCTTTTATTTTGAATTTGTCGAAAAGGCTTACTTCTATTGTGTTTTTTCCTTTTTGACTGAATTCTGCTGTTTCTTTTAATATACTAGATGTTAATATTGCTTCTTGCTTTTTGTCTTCTACATTTATTTTTATCCCAAATATTGTTTGTATTTCAAAGTTTTCTCCTTCAAATACTGTTACTACTTCTGGTATGTTGTCTATCACTATTATATATATATATATTGTTATTAGCATTAATAATGTTAATAATTTTATTATGTTTCTTTTTATAAATTTTTCTATTTTCAAAAAAGGTCACCCTTATTAGGATAACCTTTTTTTTTATTTTTAGTCTTTTTTCTATGGATAACCACATATTTTTTGTCCTTCTGATAACCCACACTCAATGTTTCCATCTTTGTCACATTTAAGTACCCATCCTTGCCAAGCTTGAAAGTTATTACAAGCTCCATATGGATTTCCATCAAAGTGAGCATTTGGTCCTTGGTGACAGTTACCACAATAATTTTCCCATATCTCCCATCTTCTACAAGGTCCTTGTTCTGAATGCTTATGATAGCATTCTTGTTTATGGTAATGATAACAATCAGCTGTATGAGTATGGTCTGCATCTGTTGTTAATGTTATAATATTTGTTCCTCTATTATTTCCTACATTATCATATAATATTATATACACATTATAAGTTGTTAAATAATTTAAGTTCAACGTATATCTAAAATCAGTTGATTTGGATGCAGATATAGTATTGTAAATTGCTTCACTTGCTGTTTTATATTTTATTTCTACTCTCTGTATTTTATCTATATCATCTATCCTCAATTCTAATGCTATTTGGTTTTTATTTTGTACACTTCCTGTTAAAGTATTTGTCCTTATTCCTGTTTTAGGATTTACATGATTGGTTTCTGTAGCATTTCCTGCCATATCATATATTATCATATACATTTCATATTGTGTTGAATATTCTAAGTTTGTTAATGTATATGCGTAGTTATTTGATATTCCTGATGTTACAGTTCTAGTTTCATAATTACCACCTGCAGTTCTATATTTTATATCTATTTTTGCAATTTCTGATGCATTATTTAAAGTTAAATCTAGTCTAACTTGATTTATATTTTGTGTAGTAGCTGTTAAACTTCCACTATACCCTGGTGGGTCTTTATCTATCCAGATGTAATATACATCTGACCATTCTCCTGGATTTCCTGCTTCATCAACTGCTCTTACATAAAATGGTTGTTTATTTGCTGTTGACCATGCTATTGTCCAAGGATTAGAAGTTCCTCCGATTATTGTATATTTGTCATTACTAAATTCATATCTTGCTATATCAGAATCTTCTGAATGTGCTTGTTGCCATACATTTTGATTTGTTATTGGTCCATAATTAGGATATAGTGCTCCTCCTTCATTATTATATTTTAATGTTACAGTAGGTTTTTTAGGTGTCGTTTTATCTACATTAATTCTAAATCCTTCTGACCATTCTCCTACATTTCCTACATTATCTACTGCTCTTATAAAATACACTTGATTTACTGTTGTATTTATTGTTAATCGTGATGCAAATTCCCCATGTACTGTACTTCTATTATAGCTATATTGATATTTTGCTATTCCACTATAATTGTCTCTTGCTGATGCAGTCAATGTTATAGTTTTATTAGTTAAAGCTCCATTAGTATATAATGCTCCAGTTTCATCCCTTAAATCTATATTTAAGTTAGATGGTTTTTCTTTGTCTATACATATTGAATATGGACTTGTCCAATCACCTTCATTGCCTGCTTTGTCTACTGCTCTTACTCTTACATTTTGGTTAAATGAATAATTAATTAGCCATGTTCCTCCAGTAGCTTTTGGTAATGCTTGTACAGTTGCCCCATTATTGTATGTGTATTCTATTCGGTCTATTCCATTTGCATCTATTGCATTAATCGTTTGTACTACATCATTTTTTGTCCATGTATATCCTTTATTGTTCCATTCATCTATTGAATTATATATCTTTTCCCTTATTCCGCTATCTGATATCTCTTCTATTTTCATATTCTGAATTACTGGTTTTTCTTTATCTATCCAATTTACTATATCATATTTTATTATTTTCTTACCTGTTTTTGAATATGCTACTACATATATTATGCTATTTTCTGTAATTTCATATGTCACTGGATTGTTTTTTATATCTGTAAAATTCCCATTTTCAAATTTTAGTAATGTTTGATACTCTACTTCTTGTAAATATGGTGGGCTTGCTATTTCTATTACAACTTTATCTAAATTTATACTTTCTGCAAATTTTACACTTACATTTACAGGCTTATTTGTCCACTCTTTTGGATTAAAGTCTATTGTAATCTCATTACTTTCAAATTCATTATCTAAATGAATATCATCTAAACTTTCTATTTTAACATTGTTTAGTTTGCTTCCCCATCTTTCTCTTCCTAGCGCTGTATAATATACTTTCTTTAGTAATGTTGTTTGTGTATTTACATTTAATTTGCTTAAATATTCATATATACTTGAATATTTAAAATCATAGTTTAGTCCTAATTGATTTACTACACAATCATAACATGCTAGTTCTCTCTTTGGGTAATAATATACTTTGTTATTATCAGCTCCATTTGCTGAAGTTATTTTAAAGTCTAAATCTAATGCTCCTTTTGAATATGATGACTTATCTATATAATCACCTAATGTTTTATATTCTAATAAATATTTATCCTCTACTCTATGATAGTGCTCATCTTTTCCAACTATATAGATATCTTGTTCTCTTACTAATTCTTGAGTTTCAGTATTCAATACTACTGAATAGCCATTATATATCTTTCCACCTATACTTAATCCTTGTAAGAAACTTATTATTGATACATTGCTTGCTAACATATCCCAGTCTGTCTCTTTTAATTCTGGCATTTGGTAATTGTATGCTGTGTTTTGTGAATATCTATTGAAGTTTGCTATTGCCATTGATAAATTACTTTCTATTGCATATCTTATTACTTCTTTTCTATGTTTGTTAAAATTAGATGTTGAATATTCTAAAGGTATGTTTTCTTTTACATCATCTTGTTTGAATATCTTAGTATATGAATTTGTTGCAAACTTTATTCTATTTCCTTCTGCATCATATGCATCTGTTATTTCTAAGTTTTTTAAATTATATTTGTTTAAAACTCTATCTGTAAATTCATATGCTTCTTTGTAATATCTTAATGCACTTGAATTATTTGTTATTAAATTTACATATTTATTATATAGTTCTTCATTTGTTCCTTTAGATATTTGTTCATGTACATTTCCATTCAAAATATAAAATACTCTGTTTCTTGTCTCATCCCAATAATATTTAGTTCCACTTATTTTGATATATTTATATTTTGTATTTCCTACATATTCTTCTAATCCTGTTTCTGGTTCTATTACTATTCCATTATATTTGTATGATCCATCTCCATATGGTTCTATATTGCTTATAATATATCCTGAATCATTTATATATTTTCCACCTATTATTCCTTTTATAGTTATGTAATTGTCCAGTGAATATGTTATTACAAAGTCGTCTCCTGCTCTTTTATATCTGCAGTTATAATATATATATGGCTTTAGTCCATATTGCACATTTTCTGATTCATCTTCATTTACTACAACTCCTGTTTCTGTAGTTGTCGCAACATTACTATATGGAGAATATATATAATATCCATCATACATTGTATATACTATTCCTGGAACATATTCTTTTAATTGATTTAATGAATATCCATTTAATTCAAAATTTGCTTCTAATGAATTAAAAAATGCATTTATAGATGCTTCTATGTCTTTTAACTTTGAGTCTGCAATATTTGATTCTGTGTTATTTTCTGTGTTTATCTGAAATGCCTGTAGTGCATCATATGTAGACTGTTGTAATTTTGCATCATATGTATTTTGTAATGATAATGTTTCTAATTGTGATTTTGTATATAATGATAAAGCAAATGATATCGGCAGTATTATAATTATAAATATTATTCCTAATGTTTGTATCTTCATATATTCTATCCATTCCTTTCAAAATGAACTGTTCTAAAATGGAATCTTAACTAAAAATCAATTAAGAATTTAACATTCCATTTTAGAACAGTCCCATCATTACTTTATATTATTTACCATCTACTGTTACCATTGCTGAACTACTTCCATATATTACGTATGTGTCATTTCCTGTTACTTTGTAATATATGTTTCTTAGTACTTGTGCCAATGTTTCACTGCTGTTTTTAACTTTTATTGTTACTATATCTCCCTTTTTTAAATAGTATGCTTTTGGTCCATTTTCTCTAGATATTTCATCTAGTATTTTTGTTGTATATTCAGAAAAATATACATTTTCACCTATTTTTACTGTTCCTGCAGATTGTGATGCCTTTTTTGCTGGATTTTCATCTAATATTTGAAACTCAAGTTGAACATCATATACCTCAGATGATGAAATTTTTGAGATAAAGCTGTCATAGCTGTCTTCTGTAAGTTTTCCCGTTTTAACTATCTCTGATACAAGCTCATCTGTTGCTGTTTGAATTGCTAATTCTGTTATGTCATCATTTCTATCTGCTAATGTCATTAATGGGAATATAAACATTAAAACTGCTGCTGAAAATATTGCTATTATTGTTACTAATGTATCACTCATTTTTTCCTCCTTTTTTGATGAACATTTTTATATTGCATTAACTTTTTATATTTTTCTATTTTTGTACAATATATATTATTATTCTCTTCTTAGTTTTATTTACATCTGATATATCTGATGTTTCTTCTTCATCATTTTGATAATATTCACCAAGCTTTTCAGTAAACTTTTTACCTGCTAAATATTTGTAAAATTGATTGTTGTTTTCTGATAATATTTCATTGATATATTCTTCTTCTTTTCCTGGTGCTATTGTTTGTCTTGCTAAATCAATATAATATACCTTTTCCTTTGTTTTTTTGTTTTCGTCAAATTGTAACCCACATTTTGCTGTACTATCTATTCCATAAAAGTAAATTTTAAAATTCTCTTTATATGCTCTGTACATTGTAGAAATTACTGTTTCTACTCCAACTGTTCTAGTTCCTCCACTTTCCATGTCAAAATCTATATAATTTATGTAATTTCCATTTTCATCTGTTACAAATGATTCTTCTTGTTCTGCATACGAAACCACTAAATCTAATGCTTGTCTTGCTTGACTAAATCCTGATATACTGATGGAAAGCGCTAAAACAAATATCAATACTCCAAATGCTATATGTAGTGCTTGGTTAGCATTTTCCATTATATATCACTCCTTTTCTTATAAATTATTATTTACTTGAATTTAATGTAACAGTTATTGTTGTTATTAATCCTGCATCTCCATATGTACATTTAACTTTATATGTCTTACCTGTATCTGCTCTATTATCTGGTAATGCTTTGTCTGCTGGATTTAATGTAACTGCTCCTGTGATTGTAACTTGTTTTCCAGCATCTTTATTTTTTAAGTTGTGTGTCAATACTGTTTTAAGCAATGCATTTACTCTTGATCCTGCTACTACTTCTCCTTCATATCCTTCAAATGTAGCATTAAATTTTGTTATTTCTGCACCAGTTAAATCTGCACCTTGCATTGCTTCTGCTGCCATTCTATATACTGCTATTCCTAATGATATAATTAATATTGCAATTAATACTGCAGCTGCTATTAATAATGCTTTAGTTGCGTTCTCCATAATATTTCCTCCTTTAATTTTTGCATTTGTTTACTAATTAAATTTACTTTCAATAATTTATTTTATTTAAATATTAATAACTATTTTTCTTGTATTTGTTCAAAATATAAGTATTTTATCTTTTTTGTTTTTTTATGGTATTCTATTTTCGTACACTTAAATTTTATAGTTCCATAATATTGAACAAACTTTCCAGTACCTCCATTATAGAAGTTCTCCATTTTGTATACATTCCCTGTATCTGTTATCATTATTTCTATCTTTATTGAATCTTCTTCATTTTCTATAAATTCATTACTTTCGTTCTTTTCAACTTTATTTCTTGTGTTCTCATCAACTGCTTTATTTATAAGTGTTGTTAAGTCTGTTCCATATATTTCTTTTTGATAATACTTTTCAAATTCTAAATTTGATTTTTGTATTTCTTTATATTCTGATTTATATTGTGCATAGTTAAACCATATTATTGATATTGAAATTATTACTATGCTAAATAAAATTAAAATTTTTTTCATATATCTACCTTATATTATAGCATTCTTCTACTTTTTTTGCAACAAATTGCTATATTTTTTATTTTTGTATATTTTACCTTTTATAATGTTATGTTGTTATCTAGCTATGTATATATCTACTGCTTAAATATTAGTTTATAAACTCTTCCAGTAGTTGGACTTATTGTAACTGTACATTTTATATCTTTAACATCTATATATTTATTTAGTAAATCTGTTAAATCCGCATCAAATATTAGTTTATTGTTGAAAAATACATCAACATAATAACTATCTTCATCTGCTTTTGTAGTCTTAATATTGTAATTATCATATGATTGATTTATTTCTAAAGCCTTATTTCTAGCAGTTATTACATCATGAATTGTTAAATTTGTTTTTTGGTCATATTTTAAAAATTCTTCATTAAACTGCTGTATATTCTTTTGGTCCATTTTTGCCTGTGTATCTGCTGCAAATCCTCCTAATGACATATACAAACTTACTCCTAATGATAAAATTAATATTCCAACTAATATACCTGCTGCTATTAATAAAGCCTGACTTGCATTTTCCATCCTTTTCTCCTATTCGAATTTTCCATTAAATTTAAATACTAGTTTTACTATTCTTCCTGTTTCTTTGTTATATTCTACTTTTGATACTTCACAGTCAAAATGTGCTCTTTTAAATCTTTGGAATTGGTAATATTCTAATGTTGCTTCCTTTAATTTTAACTGCTCATTTGCAGAAAGTGCATCATATTCCTTTCCTATAATACTTTGTACTACTGAGTTTCTTTTTTTACATGCAGATACCCAACTTGGTGTTGCATTTTTCTTATCACTATTTGGAAAGTCATCTGGCGCAAATATATTAGATATTTCTGTTGCACATCTTTGTAATTGTGCTTCTGTATAGTTTACTCCTGTATTACCTTGTATTGTTTGCATCATATTTGATATTTTGTCTATGTCATTATCACTACGTGTATTGTTGAAATCCATAATTATATCTTTATTCTCTACATCGTATTTTTTTGGATACTTAAATTCAGACTTCTTACCATCTAAACTTATTTGTATAATCATTCTTTCGAATTTAATTCCTTCTGTATCTGCTTCTCTTTTGTTGTAATCTACTATCTTATTTATTAGTGAAAGAATTTCATTTCCTCTAACATCATTTCTTATATATCTATCATATTGTTGGTTAAATTTTACTACTTGTTCTGTTTTTATAATTTCTTGTTCACTTCTATAATAGTCTACTATTTGTGTATATGCAAATATAATTGCTGTTATTATTATTAATCCAAAAAATATTCCTCCTGCTATAAGCAATGCTTTTGTTGCATTTTCCATATTATTTCCTTTCTTATCTTATACTATTAAATGAACTACTCATGCTTGTCATTCCTATGAAAACTAATGGTATTATTAGATAACCTACAAATAAGCATATCATAGGTGCAAATCCTACTACTTTACCAATCATTCCTTTTCTAGAAATTAATCTATTGTTACTTTCTTTTCTCTTCTCTTGATAATAATCTTTGTCAGTATCTAATTCATCAAATGCTTCCACTATTGGTATCTTTTCTACTGCTGATTGTAAACTTTCTACAATTCTTGTGAATTTGGTAAATGATACTGTGTTTTTTAGTTCTTCTAAAGCTTCCCATGCACCTGCTTCGTAATCATTTACACATCTACTAATTGGCTCTTTGAATATATTAGAATATCTTTCTAGCCATTCTAATATCATCTCTACATTTACTCTTTCTAGCTTCATTAGCATTAATATTATTGTTTGGAATTGAAGCACTTCATCTTCCATCTCTAATTCTCTTATTTTCTTTTGGAAATATAGTAACCATTCTGGTGCCATATATCCTGCTAATGCAAATAATATTGCTAATAATAATTCAAACCATTTAAATGTTTCACTATTTACTACTGATAATTTTCCATATACTCTCTCTGCTGCTGTTTCTACTTCTTCTTGTTTAGCTTCTAAGTAATATTCTGATTTCCACATTTCTTCTTGTATGTCTTCTACTGTTACTTTTGATTTTCCTCTAAATTTATCTATAAAATAATTATCTTGTAAAGTTAACTCCTCTGCCTTCTTTAAATCCTTTTCTGGCAATTGTCCTATTAAATTATAGTCAGAGGTTGGCTCTGTATATACATATTGTATAGCTATTTTATGTAATGATGTAATTAAAAATATTGATGCTATAAATGTTACTATTGCTAATGCTATTCTATTAACATATACCCATTCCATTTTCTGCTTTGATGCTGCACCTTTCAATAAGTTCTGCATCTTTTTATAATCTTTAGTTCCTTGTTGAGGTATAAATAAGTCAATTACTTTCTTTAATTTTTTGTATACTTTTGCTTGCCAAGGATTTTCTTTTGTTGTATCTATTGATGTTGATCCATTGTCTTTTAGTTTTCTTGTTATAAGATATGATACTACAGTTAATAATACTATTAAAATTTGTACTATCATTCCTCCCTTTCCTAAGTAAAAATTTTGTGTAAAAGAGAAGTTTGATATACACCATGCTTTTAATGGTTCTAGTAATAACACTGGTGCTATTGCTATTACTGATAAACTTTGAAATACATAATTTAATTTATCTCGTTTTAGTATTTCTAGTTGCATTTCTTGTGTTATGTTATTTATATTTTTTAGGTATAGTGATGTTCCATTATCTTCCCTATCTCCAAATTCTTTAGTTAAATATGATATACCTGCAAATTCTTTTAAAAAGCTATTTGGTGCTGTATCATAATATTTTTCTAATTCTGTTTCAGGATCATCAGATATTAGAATCTCGTATATCTTGTCTCCCTGTTTTGAAATATTTTTTTCATCATCTAGTGATACTTGATATATTGCTTCTTCTACCATATTAAATTCATGATAAGCGTGTCTTATTTCTGCAAAAAAGTCTAGTTGCTCTCTTAATAAATTATTATCTAATTTATCTACTCTTGCATCTATAAATGTGTCTACCATAAATAGTTCAAATATCAATAGTATACACATTAATAATATATTGTCATGTGTAATTGCTATTGTAACTATTACTAATGGAATTACAATTAATAATGTATTTACCATTATTTTTGCTGAGTCTTTTCTTGTTACATATTCATCATCAACATTTAATATTTCTAGTCTTCTTCTTATTTTTAGTATATATCTCTTTAAAAATGGAGTTTTAATAAATATTAAATACATTTTTTGATAAAATATATCCAATGAAAAATTACTTGCCTTTGTTCCTTCTTGTAATTTTTTTATTTGTGTATATTCTGATGATTGCATCTTCTTTTTTAATATTAGATATGCTATTACTACTCCAACAAATAAAACTAATATACCTGCCATTAGATATAATAATGTTTGCATAGATGGCACTTGGTTACACCTCCATTTCTGTAATTATTTCTATTTTCTAGTTTTTATTTTTCTTTGTACTTTTTTCAGATGTTTCTTTAATTTTTTCTACTGATGAAAGTCCTACTTTTACCCCCCATAGTTTCTCTACAAATTTTTCAAATTTTTCTTGATCTTCATCATTCATGTTATTTTTCATTTCTATTAAGTTTTTATCAGAAATTCTATTTGTTACTATGTATTCTCCATCAACATATTCAATTATATTCCTATATGTATATAATTCTCTGTCTGTTGATTTTTGGAAGTATTGTGTTGCATTATCAAAAAATTTATCAAATTTTCCTTCTAATGTCTTTTCGTTTCTATGATCAAATGTATATTTTGTTTTTTCTTCTACTGGTATACATTCTGTTATTCTTTCTATATATCTTCTTCCTCTAAAATCTTTTACTAAATGTACATCAAAGTTTAATACTTGTACTACTTGTTCTTCCGCTGTTTGTTCGTCTGTGAATACTCCTGACCTTAACATTGAGTTACGTAATGCAGTTACTAAGTTTGGAAATGTTTTTGCATGGTGTGTAAATAATGTGAATTTTGATGCAACTTGTGCTGATTGTATCATCCATGATGCTACTGGGTCTGTTGCAACCTCTCCTATTATATTTACAGAACCATCTGTTTTTTTCTGAACATCCAAACATTCTTGTCCTGATACTGTTTCTGTTTCACGCATTGATAGTATATTTCTTGTTGGATATATCTTTCTTAGGTGTAACTCAAATGCTGTTTCTGTAATACGTAAGTTTAATGTTTCATATATACTTTCTATCATTGCCATTAACATTGTTGTCTTACCACATCCTTGTTCACCTGTTAATGATACAATTCTTGCTCCTTTTACTAAATATTTTAGTAAATCAATTGTTTCTTCATATCCTGGAAATAATACTATTTGTTCTAATGTAGCACGTTTTACATCAAATTTTCTTACGAAAAATGCCCATGTTTCTGACATACTTGGTCTTACTACTACTACACGTGATCCATCTTTCATTTCATTTATTTTATATCCATTTGTATCTGATAATTGTCCTGGATTATTATATTTATATATATTTTGACATACTCTTTTTAGTTCTGCTTCTGTTCCGAATGATAAAAATGCTAAACGTATTGATTTACCTTGGAACATTATCCATATACTGTCACATGCACGAGGTACTCTGTATTCTGTTATTTGTTCTAAATAGTCTCCATCTGTTTGTGCTACTTGGCTTAAGAATGATTCAGGAAGTCCTGATACACCACCTGATATACCATCTATATTCATGTCCCTTATTTCATCTATTGAACTATATCCTTTATAATGTTGATATATTCTTTGTACTACTATGTTTAATTTATCTTGGAATGATAATATCATATTTTCTCTTTCATATATATCATTTATTTCTTCTGCTGTTATTACATAACATGGTTTTGCTTCACCTTGTACATATTTTAATTCTGCTAAGTCATATTTTTTTATAATTTCAGTTAATGCTTCATATCCATATTCTTTTTTGTACATATATAATAATATATCAAATTTGTCTTGTGCTGTTAATAATGATGGAATATCAAATGGTATTGCTTTTGATACATTTGTTTCATCTATTCCATAGTCTTTGTATAATAATTCATATATTAATTCTTTTACATATTTTTTATCATTTACATCACCATATGTACATCCTTTTAGGGCTTTTTTTAATTCGTATTTTTTATTTTTTCTTCTTTTTAATTCTTCTTCTGATAACCCTATGTCATATAGATTTACTTTTGTTATTTCATCTAGTCTTCTTTTTATATATGCTCGCATCATATCTAGTGTATATGTTTTATCATCTACATTTATTTCTTTTTCTGCTACTTCGTTTTTCTTTTTATTGATATACCACCATATGCATGCTACAAATATAATTATTATTACTAGTATTAGCAATATATTAACCAAGTTCTTATCCTCCTATCTTGTTAGTATTGTAATCTTGTCTTTCTATTAATTTATTACTTAGCCCACCCTTGTGTCTATTACATTCTGAATTTTAATTCTTCTATTCTATCTAATATTGTTTGAGATGCATTTTTTACTTCATCTATAAAAATTGCATGCTCGTCTGTTTTATCAATCATTTTTCTCAATTTCAAAAATAAATCTGGTATTGTTCCTTCTTCA
>JAAWFD010000006.1 GCA_022794615.1 Clostridia bacterium | reverse complement strand
ACCGGATAAAGACATTGAATAAAAAAATAATATATGCCGCCTGATAGTCCCAAGTCTGTAAAAGCCTGAAGATTACAACCAAATTTTTGTTTTGTCAATACTTTTTTCAAAATTTTTCGAACATTTTTTTGTATGTTTTATTTTTGTTACAAAATCTAGAAAAAGCACTCATTTCAACTATTCTACATATCCTAAAATACGTATTAGTAAAATAAATGCTTTATTTTTTATTTATATGTCTTTTTACTATAAAATTATTTCTCGCTTTAATAATTCATTTTTTAATGAGCCTATTCCTATAAATTTATCTTGCTCATTATATATTCTATACAAATTATCTTCTAATTTAAAAGATAGTTTTACTCCATTTAGAAAATGCTTTATTCTTTGACTATTAACCTTAATTGATGGATTTTGAGCAAAAAGCTTTTCAATAGTTATAAAGTTTTTATTCATAAAGTCTGTATTATTATAATTTTTCTCTAACTCTTCTATTGTTATAGATTCCTGTAATAAAAACCTTCCTACCTTAATTCTATTTAAGCTCTTCATATATCCAACTGTATCTAACCTATTTGATATATCTTCACATAAGCTTCGTATATATGTGCCTTTTGAACAATGTACTCTAAAGTCTATTTCCTTTTGTTCTTTATCTACATTAATTAATTTGCACTGGTATATGTTTATAACTCTTGGTTTTAATTCTACTGTTTGCCCTTTTCTAGCATATTCATATAGCTTTTTTCCATTGATTTTTATTGCAGAATACATTGGAGGAATCTGTTCTTGTTCACCTAAAAAGCTCTCTAATATTTGTTTTATTTTATCTTCTTGTAAATTTTCTTCAAGAACTATTTTTTCTTCTATTATATTTCCTTCTATATCAGCTGTATCAGTTCTTTTTCCAAGTTTTAATTTTACATCATATTCTTTATCATGATCTATTAAATATTGTGAACATAATGTTCCCCTTCCTACTAATAGTGGTAATACACCTGTGGCATTAGGGTCTAAAGTACCTGTATGTCCTACCTTTTCGTTTAATATTTTTTTTACTCTGTGTACAATATCATGTGATGTTTTTCCTTGTTCTTTGTTTATTATTAAAATTCCATCCATTTTATATTTCACCATCTTATATTATTTCTAATACATATAATAATTATATATTGTTAGCGATACATTCAAAAAATAATTTGGTGGTACCTGTAATGGCGTATCAAATTATATTTTTGATTGTATCGCTATTAAACAAGACTATATAATTAAAACTTAACTGTAACATTTTAAATTATATAACTTGTTTTATTTCTGTAATTATTTTATTTTTTACTTCTTCTACATTTCCTGCTATAAAGCAACCTGCTGCTCTTATATGACCTCCGCCACCAAGCATTAGTGCTACATCTGCTACATTTACATATTCATTTGAACGAAGTGATACTTTGTAACCATTTGCTCCTTCTTTTTCTCTTATAAAGATTGATACTTCTACTCCTTCTATGTCTCTTCCCTCTTCAACTATTCCCTCATGGTCTCCTTCTTGTGCATTTACTCTTTTTTCATCTTCACAATTTATATATGTAAAAGTAATTTTTCCATCTTCTAAAAATTCCATTCTTTCTGTTGCAAGTCTTGTTAATTCAAAACTTGATTTCGTTTTTGTTTTTAATGCTTTTTTATATACTTGTGGAATATTTACTCCTGTACGTAATAATTCTGCTGCAAATTCAAACGTTTCAGCATTAACTCCTGAGTACTGGAATCCACCTGTATCTGTTATTATACCACATATTATACATGTTCCTAATTCAGTTTTTATGTCTATATTAAAATATTTTAACATTTCTAATATTATCTCACAACATGCTGGTGAAACTGGGTTAACAAAATTGTAATCTCCAAACATAGTATTACTACTGTGATGGTCTATTACTATCTTTCTTTTTGCTGTTTCAAAGTATCTACTTCCTCCTGCAACTCTTTTTAAATCTGAGGCATCTACTGAAATTGCTAAATCATATTCTTCTATTTCTGTTTCTTTTTTTATATTTTTAGCTTCTGGTAAAAAACGATATGTTTTTGGACATTCATCCATTATTACATCTGCTTCTTTTCCTAACTCTTTTAATGCTATTTTCATAGATAAGCTACTTGCAACTGCATCTCCATCTGGGTTTTCATGTGTCAATATTACTATTTTATCTGCCTTCTTTATTTCTTCTAATATACTATCTAAAGTCATATCTTCTCCTTTTATTTTTATTGTATAGGAAAAAACCGAAATTTTCACCTATACAATTTTAATTTTGTTATTTTATAATATCTTTCAAAATGTTATCAATTTTTGCACCATATTCTAAAGAATCATCTATTACAAATGATAATTCTGGTGTATTTCTCAAGTTTATTCTTTTTGCTAGTTCTGATCTTATAAAACCTGATGATTTAGAAAGTCCTTTTAAAGTCTCTTCAGTATTTTTTGAATTTAAAATACTTACCCAAACTTTAGCATATTTCAAATCTGGTGTTACTTTTACTCTTGTAACACTTATTAGTCCTGTTACTGTTGGCTCTTTTAAATCATAATTTATTATACTGCTTATTTCTTTTCTAAACTCTTCATCTATTCTTCCTTGTCTGTTATTATTTCTATTTGGCATATTATTCGCCTCCTGTTTGCTTAAAATCATTTTTGCTATTTAATTGTCTAACCTTAATTCGCTCTTTATGCATTTATAGAGATTATCTTTTTACTTCTTCCATGATAAATGCTTCGATTATATCGCCTTCTTTAATATCATTATAGTCTTCAATTTGAATTCCACATTCAAATCCTTTTGTTACCTCTTTTGCTTCATCTTTAAATCTCTTTAATGTTGATAATTTTCCATCATGTATTACAACATTATCACGTATAATTCTTACTCCCGCATTTCTTTCAACTTTTCCTGTAAGCACATATGCTCCTGCTATTGTTCCTACATTTGAAATCTTGAATATCTGTCTTACTTCTGCTGTTCCTATTACCTTTTCTATATATTTTGGTGCTAACATACCTTTCATTGCGGCTTCAACATCATCTATTGCTTGATATATTACAGAATATTGTTTTATTTCAACTTCTTCTTTATCTGCAATGTCTTTAGCTGTAGCCACTGGTCTTACATTAAATGCTATTATTATTGCTTTAGATACTTTTGCAAGTGTTACATCTGATTCTGTAACTGCTCCTGCTGCTGAATGTATTACTTTTACACTAACTTCTTCGTTAGATAACTTTTCTAGTGATTGTTTTATTGCTTCTACAGACCCTTGTACATCTGCTTTTACTATTAGATTTAATACTTTTAAGTTTCCTTTTTCTATTTGACTGAATAAATCGTTTAATGTTACTTTTGAATTCGCATTTATTGCCAATTCCCTTGCTTGGCGTTTTCTTCTTTCTATTAAGTGTTTTGCTGTTTTTTCGTCTTCTACTTCATAGAAAATATCTCCTGCTTGTGGTACTTCTGTTAATCCTAATATTTCTACTGGTGTAGATGGTCCTGCTTTTTTTACTTTTTTACCTTTATCATCTGTCATTACTCTTATTCTACCAATTGATGAGCCTACAACTATTTCATCTCCTACATCTAATGTTCCTCTTTGTACAAGCATACTTGCAATTGGTCCTTTATTTTTATCAAGTCTTGCTTCTATTACAACACCTTTTGATTGTTTATTTGGATTTGCTTTTAATTCTAATACATCTGCTTGTAATAATACCATTTCTAATAATTGGTCTATATTTAAATTATTTTTTGCAGATATTGGAACATATATTGTTTCTCCTCCCCATTCTTCTGGTACTAATTCATATGTCATTAATTCTTGTTTTACCTTGTCTATATTAGCATCTGGCAAGTCTATTTTGTTAATTGCTACAATTATTGGTATTCCTGCTGATTTTGCATGGTTAATTGCTTCTACTGTTTGTGGCATTACTCCATCATTTGCTGCAACTACTAGTATTGCTATATCTGTAATTTGTGCTCCTCTCGCACGCATTGCTGTAAATGCTTCATGTCCTGGTGTGTCTAAGAATGTTATTTCCCTATCATTTATTTTTACTTTATATGCTCCTATGTGTTGTGTTATTCCTCCTGCTTCTCCACTTATTATATTTGTTTTCTTTACTGCATCTAATAATGATGTCTTTCCATGATCTACATGTCCCATTACTACTACTACTGGTGGACGTGGTTGTAAGTCTTCTTCTTTATCTTCTGAATCATCAAATAATATATCTTCTTCAGTTACAGTTTGTTTCTTTATTGCTTTTACATTAAATTCTTCTGCAACTAAAAATGCTGTATCAAAATCTAATTCATTATTTATTGTTGCCATTATTCCATATCCCAATAATTTTTTGATTATATCCGCTGTCGTTTTCTTTAATTCGGCAGCTAAATCTTTTACAGTTATTGATTCTGGAATTGTTATTTCTGTTAATTGGAAGATTTTTTGTTTATTACGAGGTTCTTCTGCTACTTTATTTTTCTTTTTACCTTTCTTTCCTCTTTGTGTTGATAAGTCATAATATTCTAGCATTCCTCCATCTTGGTCTTCAAACATATTTGATAATTGGTCTGTTCTTTTTAGTCCTTTTAATTTATGCTCATTTATTTCTCCATCACTATTTTTTCTTGATTTTGCATTTTTCTTTGTTATTTTATTTTCATCAAATTTATTGTTTTCTTTTTGTTTGTCTATTGATTTGTTGTATTCTCTTACTACCTCTTTTTCTCCCATGTCTGCCATTATATTTTTAATATTTTTTTCAATTCCTTTTTCATCAAGTGGTCTTTGTGCAAATTTATTGTTTCCTCCAAAGTTATTTCTGTTTTGATTATTATTTCTGTAATTATTTTGCCCATTTTGATTATTGTTTCTATAATTATTGTTGTTTCTGTAGTTGCTGTTTTGATTGTTATTCCTATAATTATTGTTATTTTGTCTGTCTTGATTGTTGTTTCTGTAATTACTTTGATTATTGTTTCTATAATTATTTTGACCATTTGAATTGTTTTTATAATTGTTTTGGTTTTCTCTATTTTGGTAATTATATCCGTTTTTGTTTGTTTCTCTAACTTTATAATTTGTATTACTTCTATTACTTGTTTGATATTCCTTTTTGATATTCTCTTCCTTTTTTAATGGCATTTCATTAACTTCCTGTGTAGCGTTTTGCATATTTTCTTTACTTACTTCCTCTTTTATTTTTATTTCTTCTATTTTCTCTTCTTCTTTTTTCTCTTGTACTTTTTCTTCCTTTTGTTCTTGCTTGTTTATTCCAAACAACTCATTTAATGTCATAGGTTTTGATGGTTTGTTTCTATAAACAATGTTATAATCGTTCTGTTTTCTTTCCACAAATCCAACTGAATTTTTGTGCTTTTCTTGAGTCTTTCTTTGTTGTTCTTCTTTCTTTTTACTTTCTTCCTCCGAAATTATAACTTCTCTTCTTATAATTACTGGACTTTCGTTCTTTTCTTTTTTATTATCAACTTCCTTATTTTCTTTTGATTCTTTCTTTTTTTGTACTTCCCTAGTAGACTTTTGGTTTCTTGACTTTTGCAAACTTTCTTCTATTCTTTTCGCATCGTTTTCATCTATATTGCTTAAATGACTCTTCGCTTCTATTCCTAATTCTTCTGCTTTTTGTAAAACTTCTTTACTTGATATGTCTAATTTTTTTGCAATGTCATATATTTTTATTTTTTCCAATAATGTCACCCCCTATTTATACTTTCTCTTATATTTTCATAAAATCTCTCATCTATATCAACATCTAACACCTTTTTTAATGCTTTTGTTTTTATAGCTTTTTCTAAGCATTCTATACTATAACATATATATGCTCCTCTTCCCTCTTTTTTTCCTATTTTGTCTATACTTACTTCATTTTCTTTGTTTTTTACTATTCTTAATAGTTCACCTTTATCTCTCTTCTGCCTACATATTACACAACTTCTTTGTGGTATTTTCTTCATTCTTTAATCCTTTCATCGATTATTCTTCATTGATTTCAGTTTCATCTTCTTGTTGTTGGCTTAATATTTCTCTAAATTGAGTTTCTGTTTTTATGTCTATTTTCCATCCTGTTAGTTTAACTGCTAATCTTACATTTTGACCTGATTTCCCTATTGCTAATGATAATTGGTCATCTGGTACTATTACTTGTGCAAACTTTTCTTCTTCTTTTATATCTACTGCTAGTATCTTTGCTGGTAATAAACTTGTTGATATAAATATTGATGGGTCATTATTCCATTCTATTACATCTATTTTTTCACCATTTAATTCATTTATTATATTTTGTATACGTATTCCTCTTTGTCCTACACATGAACCTACTGGGTCTATATCTGGATTTTGTGAGTATACAGCTACTTTACTTCTATATCCTGGGTCTCTTGATACATTTTTTATTTCTATTAGTCCCTCATATATTTCTGGTATCTCAAATTCTAATAATTTTCTTACAAAGTCTGGATGGCTTCTTGATACTATTACTTGTGGTGCTCCTTTTTCTCCTCTTTCTACATCTAACACATATCCTTTTATTTTGTCATTTACTTTGTAATTTTCAGTTGGTATTTGTTCTTTTGGTGGCATTACTCCTTCTAATCTTCCTAAGTCCATTACTACTATATTTTTGTCAGCTTTTTGTATTATACCTGATACTATTTCTCCTTTTCTGTCATTGAATTCTGTATATAGTATATCTCTTTCTGCTTCTCTTAATTTTTGTACTATTACTTGTTTTGCTGTTTGTGCTGCTATTCTTCCGAAATCTTTTGGTATAATTTCTACTTCTACATTGTCTCCTATTTCTAATTCTTGATTGATTTTTTTTGCTTCTTCTAAACTTATTTCTAATGCGTCATCATTTGCCCTTTGCATTACTTCTTTTATTGCATATACATGTGTTGCTCCTGTTTTTTTATCCATTACTACCTTTACATTTTCTAGTGCGTCAAAGTTTCTTTTATATGCTGTTACTAATGCTGTTTCTATTGATTCTAATAAGTATTCTTTTTTTATCCCTTTTTCTTTTTCTAATTCATCTAGTGCTAATATTAGTTCTTTATTATCTATTGCTTTCATTTTTTTCTCATTCCTTTCTTTTACCAATTATATACTGTTTTTATTTGCGCTATGTCTTTTCTTAATATTTCTTTTTCTTCCACTTTTATCTTTTCTTCATTAAAGTCTTTTAACTCGCCAGTATATGTTTTATTTCCTTCTTCATCCTTTTTGAATAGTTTTACTTCTACTTTTTTTCCTATACTGTCTTTTAGATGTTTATCTTTTCTTAATAGCCTTTCTATTCCTGGAGATGATACTTCTAAAAAGTATTGGTCTGCTATTATGTTTGCTTCATCTAATGGCTGATTTATTTCGTTACTTACCTTTTCACAATCTTCTAAACTTATTCCATTTTGGCTGTCTATATATACTCTTAAAAAGTGGTCCTTGCCTTCTTTTACATATTCTACATCATATAATTCATATCCTATTGTTTCTACTTTTTCTTTTATAAGGTTTTCTACTTTGTTTTCTATACTTGCCATTTTTCCCTCCTTATCAAATAATTGAAGAGTGGGATTTGTTCCCACTCTTCTGTTTCTCTATGTTCTTCGTTCTTGATTATACACTCTTTTTTTTAAAATTGCAAGTGTTTTTAATTTTTTTTAAACATCTGTATAATCTCTCATTTTTTTGAATGCATATACTCCTATTGCTATACAAGCTACGCCTATTACTATAAATGCTGTAGTATCTGCAACACCTGTTTTTGGTAAATTTGTGTCATTTGTCACATTTGGTGTTGGTGCTGTGTTTTCATTTGTAGGTGTGTTTAAATCTAATGTTGAATTTGTATTGCCTGATGGATTATCTAATGTATTTGTTAAATCTAATGCTCCATCTGTTGCAAATACTTTAGTTGATATAACCACTACCATTAATATTATCATTATAACACTTATTGTTTTTTTCATTCTTTTCCTCTCCTTACACATAAATCTATACTTATTTTATTTATACTATACTTTATTTTAAATTGCAAGAGTTTTTTCAATACTTTTTTATTACATTTTTGTTACAAAAATATTGCTTTTGTTACAATTTTTTTGTTAATTATATATCTGCAATTTGTGCCAGTAATCTGGCTTTTTATACATTAAATTTGAATAACACGATATCTCCATCTTGCATTATATATTCTTTTCCTTCTGATCGTAATAGTCCTTTTTCTTTTACTGCTACCATTGTTCCTTCTCTAATTAAATCATTATATGATACTATTTCTGCTTTGATAAACCCTCTTTCTATATCTGAATGTATCTTTCCCGCAGCTTGTGGTGCTTTTGTTCCTTTTTTAATTGTCCAAGCTCTTACTTCTGGTTCCCCTGCTGTTAAGAATGACATTAGACCTAATAAATCATAACTTTTTTTGATTAGTTTATCTAGTCCTGATTCTTCTATTCCTATTGCTTCTAACATCTCTTTTTTATCTTGTTCATCTAATCCTGATAATTCTTCTTCTATTTTTACACATAGCGGGATTACTTCTGCCTTTTCTTTTTTTGCATATTCTATTACTTCTTTAACATATTTATTGCTTTCTGGGTTTTCTATATCTTCTTCTGCTATATTTGCTATATATAGTATTGGCTTTGTTGTTAATAAATATACTTCTTTTATTATTTCTTTTTCTTCTTCATTAAATTCTATACTTCTTGCCGATTTCCCACTTTCAAGTTCTGCTTTTACTTTTTCTAGTAACTCTACCTCTAATTGGTATTTTTTGTCAGCTTTTAACATTTTTTTTGCTTTGTCTATTCTTTTGTCTACTGTTTCTATGTCTGCAAATATTAATTCATAATTTATTGTTTCTATATCTCTTATAGGATTTACACTTCCATCTACATGTACTATGTTTGAGTCTTCAAAGCATCTTACTACTTGTACTATACTATCTACTTCTCTTATATGTGATAGAAATTTGTTTCCTAGTCCTTCTCCTTTACTTGCTCCTTTTACTAGTCCTGCTATGTCTACAAATTCTACTATTGCTTTTGTTACTTTTTGTGGTTTATATATTTCAGATAATTTGTCTACTCTTTCATCTGGTACTGCTACTACTCCTATATTTGGCTCTATTGTGCAAAATGGATAGTTTGCACATTCTGCTCCTGCTTTTGTGATACTATTAAACATTGTACTTTTGCCTACATTTGGTAATCCTACTATTCCTATTTTCATTTTTTATTTTTTCCTTTCTTTTGGTATGTTATTTTTTATGAGAACATTGGTCATATCCCCACTTTTATTTACTTTTTTATACATTGTATTATATACTATAAATCTGATATTTTCAATATTTTTTATATGTCGTCATGTAATTTTAATTCTTTTAAATATTTACATATTACTCTTTCTACTTTTGCTAATGCTTCATAATTACTTATATATTTTCCATCATGTCTATGTCTTATATTACTTCTTACTACTTTTATTTGTTGATTATATTTTCTTTTATACATCTCTGCTAATTTTATTTTACTTAATCCGCTTTTCCATAAAAGGATTATTTCTTTCTCTTGCATTATACACCTCTTGTGTAGTTTTTGCATTTTTGTTCAAAATATGTTAACCTTTACTCTAATTATTTGCTCTTTATAATTACAAGACTTTATTTCAGCCATAATTCCTAATCCTACAAGTTATAACCTGCCATCATAACTTTGAAACTCTGCAAGGCAATTTACTTTATCAAACAAAAAATCAACCATTTTATTTTCTGATTGATTTCTGTATCAATTCTATTCAATTTAGTTCGAACAGATACGTCATTGGAGCTTATAACCAGGATTGAACTGGTGACCTCAGCCTTACCAAGGCTGTGCTCTGCCAACTGAGCTATATAAGCATATTAAGCAAAACAAATTTGCATTAACATTATAAACATTTTTTAGAAATTTGTAAATAGTTTAATAATATAAAAAGTAAAGATAAAAGGGTTATTACTTTTATCTTTATAATTTATTATATTAAATATAATTTTTACTTACTTTTTTATAATTATACTTCTTATTTTTAATGATATTACCAATAACTATTGCCATGATACCTAGAATCACAATTACCATTCCCCATGTAATCATTTTCGACAAAATATCATTAATAATTATTTGTATTACCCTTGATATAGATAATGTCAATACATTTATATTTTCCATTACAATTTTTGAATTAATACAAATGCTTATAAGCTCCAAAAATACACCTGATATTAACATGCATTTTCCTATCCATAATATTGTTTTAATCTTTTGTCTTTTTATACTTATTACTATTAATATAGCCATTAATAGTAAAATAAATGTTAATATAATTTGTACACTTTTTTCTACTGATGTACTTCCTTTTTCTATAAATGTATTTATCTTTTGATTATATTGAGTTTGCATTATTTTGTTTTCATACTCTTTACATACCATATTTATTAACTCATTTATTGCCTGCGTTGTATGTTCTGTTACAGTTACATCTTTTAATTGATTTTGTATACTTTCGTTTAATTTAATTCTAATTTCTTCTGTATTTATTTCATTTTTAGTTCCTCGATATATATTTTGTATTATTAGTTGTGTATCAGTTTTGACTTGTTCTTTTGTATATATATCCTTTAATGTTATTTCGTCTAAACCTGATTGCATTATGTAGTTATTGCATACACTGTGTATTTCTTGATACATTGTTTCGTAATAATTGCTTTCTTCTAATTTTTGTAAAACATATTTTTCTTTTAATATTGTGATTTTTACTACATTTAATAAAATTGTAATTACTATTAAAAATACCATTATTAGTATTATAATTAGTTCTAGTATTTTTTTTATATTTTTCATTATAGTTTATGTTAGATAATTATACTAACATTCCTCCATTTCATTATTATCTATTTAGCTAGATTCCTATTTTCTTATAAATAGCATTATCAATACCCCTATAATGCTTATTATCCACCCTAATATTTTTAACCCTTTTGTTGCTTCATTTTGGTCTCCAAATCCAAACATCTTCTTTGTTATTATTCGTGCATCATATACTAAAATTACTCCTATTAGTATTATTATTACAGCAATTAAGTTTATTATTATTTTCAACATCCTTTTTTCTCCTATCTTTTTATGTTCAAAACTACTTTTATATTATCTCTTTTTTATATATTTTATAATTTCTAATTACTTTTCTTATATAATTATTTGTTTCTTTATATGGTATTTTCTCTACATCTGTACCATCTGCTTTTATTATTCCTTCTTCAATCCATCTATCTACATTTCCTCTTCCTGCATTATATGCTGCAAGGGCTAATTCAACATTTTCGTATTTTTCTATTAATACTGATATGTATTTAGTTCCTAAATTTATATTGATATCTGGATTTAATAATGTTTCTTTAGTAATCTCTAAATCCATACCTTTTGCTACATCCTTTGCTGTACTTTCTAATAACTGCATTAATCCTATTGCGGCTTTTGGAGATATTATTTTTTCTCTAAAATTGCTTTCAGCTTTTATTATTGCATATATTAGCTCTTTTTCTATTTTATATTCTTCTGAATATTTTTCAACATAATACTTGTATTTTTCTGGATAACTAATATTTAATATTATTTTTCTCATGACAGTTAATAGTATTGCAAGTAATATTACTGCTAATAGCAATTTTATGATGTTTATTCTTGTATGTTTCTTTCCTGCCAACTATAACTCCGCCTTTCTTAAGTATATTAATTTCTATTATTTTCTTTTATATTATATCAGCTACATTGATTAGTTTCAAGGCAATAGTAAAATTTTATATTTTTATTGTGTAATCTTGAAACATTGTTACAAATTCTTTAAATATAATTATTTTTTAGTTCTACATTAGAATCACTTTTTCTGAGATAATTAAAAAGTATATTAGATGTATTAATTTTCTTTCTAATAATCTAATATACTTAATTATTTTTACATATTTATGCTCTTGGATGTGCTTTTCTGTATATGTCTTTTATACTATCATCTTGAAATTGCATATATATTTGTGTTGATAATATATCTGAATGCCCTAACATCGTTTGTATTGATTTTAAATCGGCTCCATTTTGTAATAGATGTGTTGCAAATGAATGTCTTAATACATGTGGTGTTATGTCTTTTGATATATGGGCTTGTTCTTTATAGTATTTTATGATTTTCCAAAATCCTTGCCTTGTTAATCTTTTTCCATTTATATTAACAAATAATGCTTTGTTTTTATCACTTTTTATTAATATATTTCTTGCACTTTCTATATAGTCTTTTAACGCTTCTAAAGATAAATTCCCTATTGGTATTACTCTTTTTTTATTACCATTCTCACATACTACATACCCTTCTTTTAAGTTAACATCATCAATGTCTAATGATATTATTTCTGTTACTCTCATTCCTGTAGCATATGCAAATTCTAACATTGCTTTGTCCCTTATACTTTTTAAGTCTTTTCCTTGTGGTTGATTTAATAGTAATTCTACTTCGTTTGATGTTAATACACTTGGTACTCTTTTTTCTATTTTTGGAGATTGTACCCCTTCAGTTGGATCTATTTTTATCTTACTATTTTTTGTTTCAAATTGATAAAATGCTCTTATTGATGCTATACTTCTTGATATAGTAGATGGTTTCTTTCCAATTTTTTGTAGATATTTAACATATTCTTTAACATCTTCATTTGTAACTTTATTATATGTTTTCCCTTGTGTACTTAAATATGTTTCATATTGTTTTATATCCCTTCTATATGATTGTAATGTGTTGTTTGATGCTTTTTTTTCGTTCTCTAAAAAGTCAAAAAATAGCTTTAATTGTTTTTCCATTTTCTTCCCCCATCTATTATTTATATTACTTACGTAAATTTCCTATAGTTATATCAAAATTTTCTATAAAAGTAAATAGATTTTACATAATTTTTAATTTTTTTTTGTATTTTTGTATTTTAGAAAAATTATGACTGTCAAATAACTTTGTTAAAAATATAATTTGGGCCTTTTATATATATTTCACTATTGTTTTCAATATTCGTGTTGATATTTCTGCTTCCAATATTGCAGATATTATTATTAATATTAACATAATTATAGAAAATATTGTATGTCGTATTATTTCTATTTTTACATTTTCTCTTCTTTTATCTTTTAAAATTGATTGATATAACTTTAAGCAACTTACTCCTAATGATATAATTGCTGGAATAAATATTATATTTTGTATTATTAATGCTACTAAACTGAAGGTGATTCCCTTTGTAGTTCCTAATACATATGTAAATGATGCAATTGCATAGCCTAAGCAAAATCCTCTAAACGCTATTATTCCTAATACTATTGGTATCCCTATTACTGTACTTCCTGCAAACCACATGGTGATTACTAATATTATATTCTCCCTTATGTTGTTTTTTAATTGCAATGAATAATCTATCTCTTTTTGTTTAAATGCTTCTAAATATGTATTCACATATCCTGTTATTTCTTGCTTCTGTGACTCCCCTACATTATTTATAAACATTACCCCTAGAAATAATCCTAATAGAAAAATAATAATTATTATTATATATTCTTTTATATTATTTTTAATGTATTCTTCTAATATCTGTATATTCTTACTTTTTGTTTTTGCTTGTCTTTTATTCTTATGTCGTTTTAAGTTCATATAAAAAAACTCCTTATCTTTTTTGTTAACTACATAATGTGTATTCGATAAGTCGTTTTTTTATTACTATTTTTATATTTTATTCAATTTTTCCGTATACTCCGCCTCCGCCTGAATGTACTATCATTTTTCCTCTTCTTGCTTTTTCTATATTTTCTGCAATCTTTTCTCCAACTATAGCTTCTATGTCATCTTTTGACAATTTATGCAATATTGCCATTTCTGTTCCAAAAGTATTTAGTAATTTTTCTATTGTTTTTCCACCAACTCCTGGTATAAAATTTAATGGTACTTGATATATATATTCTGGTCTATTTGGTGGGCTTTTTGTTTCTTTTTTGTCCTTTATTAATTGTATTCTGTCAAAAACACCAAAGGTTATGTTACTCCCACCACATATTGGACAATTTGTTGCAATTTCTTCTATCTCTATTGTCTTTTCACAGTCTTCACAATAACTCCTATGATATTTTCCTAGTTTTGGATCTAATCCGTAATTAGATATTACTTTTCTTCCATCTTCATTTTTTAGTGCTTTTACAAATTCTTTAAAACTTACATCTTCTACTACTATTTTGTTATATTCTCTTGCTATTTTGGGCAACGAATGTGCATCTGAATTTGTCAAAAATGTTTTTGTTTCTAATTCTGATATGGTATCTCCTAAATAAGTATCTGAACTTAATCCTAATTCAATTGCTGGTATTCTATCATATTTTTCTTTGAAAATATTTTGTAACCTATCAGTGCAATTTCCATAATAACTTTTATGTGGTGTAAAGCAATGTGCTGGTATTAGTATTCCATTATATTTTTCTACTATATCTATTAATTCATATCCTGATACATTTGACCTTTGCGTACTTAATGTTATGTTTTTTATATGTGTACTCATCTCTTTTGAGAATGCCTTTATATCTGCTAAATGTGGGAAAAAACATATATTATGTGCACTTCCACATTTTCCATTTCTTCCTTTTTCAGATGTTTCTACTTCGCTTCCTAATAATATGCATACTTTATCTTTGTATATTATTCCTCCATCTTCTAACTCATATGCATCTCCTGTTTCTAGAAACCTTTCTATGTCTTCTATTACATATGGTGACGCACAATCTATTATTCCTACTAAATTTATTCCTTTTCTTTCTACACATTCTTTTGCTATGTTTGCAAAGTTTAGACTTCTTGCTGCTGTTATTTTTACTGGTTTCCCACTTTCTGATCTTCCTATGTGGACATGTAAATCTGCAAATATTTCATACATTATCCAATCTCCATTTCTTCATTATTTTGTCTATCTCCTGCTTTTTGTGTGTATTTTTCTACTGTTTCCTTAGAGAACATTCTTCTATCTTCTTCACCTATAATTACTCTGCCTTGTTCTTTTACTGCTAATATTACGCTTTTTGTTATTTCCATAATTTCTTGTAAAAATCCCAAATTTTTTGCTAAACGTGCATCTCCTATTCCATTCATTTATATCATCTCCATCATTTATTTACTTTTCTCGTTAGTGCTCTTAAACCATTTAGTTCCATATTGTTTTCTGGAATTATTATATTTATATCTTCCATCTTTTCAACAAACTTTCTAAATTCTTTTTTGTATATATTATCTACATCTTTTAAATTTGCTCTTTCTAATTGTATTAGTGCATCTAGCGGTGCATATCCTCGTCTGTCTTCTCTATCTAATAACATTCCTCCAAATTGGTCTATTAGTTCTAATATGTCTCCTTCTTTTTCTCGAGGACTACTTCCACTATATCTATTTAATTCTTCACATATTTTGCAAAATCTTTTGTCAAATCCTAGTCTTTCTAAATATTCTGCTCCAGTTTTGGCATATGTTCTTACTATTCCTATATTCTGTGGCTCTGAACCTTTTTTGCAATTACATAATAGCATTGCTGTTAATACTAAATTTTCATCTACATCTATGTTCATTGTTTCAATGAATATTTTGGTTAAAGCAGTTTTGAATATTATTGATTTATCAAAAAATATGCGCTTGTCTGGGTCGTTTCTTAGTCGTTTTTCTAGATAGCACATTATTTCCATTTTTTCTTCTATACTTTTATTTTCATCTAAAATGTAACTAGCAAATGTTTCCATATGTCTCTATCCTCCTGTTTTTATTATATAAAATTGCTAGTTTACTTTCAATAGTTTGGAAAAAATGTAACAAAAATGTCATATTTATGTAATATTTTGTAAAAATTAGAAAAAGTATGTATTATATAAATCCCTAGTTCTATAATAAAAAATCAAGTAAGCATTTAATTTATCTACTTAATTCTTATATAAATATTTATTTTTGTATTTGTTATCTAAATTTGAAAATAATTATAGAAAAATATGAATATTCGAGGCTTTTCACCTTTTTGATAGATAAAAATTTAATATATTATATTTTATAACCTTTATTCCCACAAAGCAATATATAAACTTGAAAATATTCATATATCATGTTATACTGTTGCTATAAAAAGCTTATACATGCTCTCTGGTAAATCCCGAGTGCAAAAATCAATCTATGGAGGAAAAAGCATGTCACTATTATGTAGAGCACAACAATTGGTTATTAATTTACAGAAAGAGGGTGTAATTGATAATAAGTTCTGTAATGTCAGTTATCATCATGATACACATGTATTAGATTTAATGTTATTATTTATCAACCATACACCAGACATAGAAGAACTTAAAAATGCTTTTACGAAAGAATTTGGACCTAAATTTATATTATTTTTAAATTCGACCAATGAATTTGAATATATATGTTTCAGGGTCTTTAACTAATTTGATAATGGATTTTACAATTTTACATTAAATAATAAAACCAAAATGATTAATTTTATTAATTGCTCATTTTGGTTTTATTATTTAATGTAAAATTTCTCGATTTTGTTAATCTTTTTTATTAAAAAATGGGATTTATTATTTTTGTATTTCTCCTCTAGCAAGTTCATCACATCTATTATTATATTGATTATCACTATGACCTTTTACTTTAATAAATTTCACTTCATGTATTTGTGTTAAATCATATAATTCTTGCCACAATTCTTTATTTTTAACTTCCTCTCCTGATGAATTTTTCCACTTTTTCTTTATCCAGCCATATATCCATTTTTGTTCAAATGCATTTACTACATATGCACTATCGCTATAAATTTCTACTTGGCATGAAAACTTTAATTTTTTTAGCCCTTCTATTACTGCTGTCAATTCCATTATATTATTTGTTGTTTTCTTTTCTCCTCCAGATATTTCTTTTTTTGTATCTTTGTACATTAATATAGTTCCCCATCCCCCTGGGCCGGGGTTACCTGAGCATGCTCCATCAGTATAAATTATGACTTTTTCCATATTTTTTCCTCTCTTTTTCAATTCAGTTGTTTTATTATTATAAATATGTTGTTTTTTATTTTTTTTTGTGATAAGATTATAACATATAAAAAATATATTATCAATCAAATGAAAATTTTTTAATATATATACTAAGGAAGGAATGATTTTTTTTATGAGTAAAGTGCTTGGAATAATTGCAGAATATAATCCATTTCATAATGGTCACTTATATCACTTAATGCAATCTAAAAAAACTTTTAACGCTGATTATACAATCGCTGTAATGGGAGGTAACTTCAGTCAGCGAGGAGAAGTTTCTGTTGTAAACAAATGGGCTAAAGCTGAAATGGCTTTAAAAAATGGAGTAGATTTAGTAATAGAGCTTCCTACTATTTATGCAATATCTAGTGCAGAAAATTTTGCAGAAGGTGCTATAAAGATTTTAAATTCACTTAAAATTGTTGACGCAGTTTCTTTCGGAGCAGAAACTGAAGATATTAATGCTTTAGATAAAGCTGCTGAAATACTATGTGCTGAGCCTCAAGAATATAAAAACCTTTTAGCTCATGAACTTTCAAAAGGATTATCTTTTCCTAAAGCTAGAGAAAACGCTTTAATGATGTACATAAATGATGTTCGTAGGTTTGCTAATGTTTTAAGTATGCCTAACAATATTTTAGCAATTGAATATTTAAAAGCTTTAAGAAAATCAAAAAGTAATATACGACCTGTATGTATTACTAGATTTGGGTCTGACCATAACGATTTATCAGTTTCGAAAGGTATAGCAAGTGCCTCTGCTATTAGGAATATGATTTCCGCTGATAAAATGGATACTCTTGAATTCAAAAGACTTTTACCAGCATCTTCTTATCCTGTTTTATTTGAAGAATACAAAAGAGGTCATATTATTAAAGATATTACTTATTATGATAAAGAAATTTTATATTCCCTTAGAAAAATGTCTGTTAGCGAACTTGCTAATTTACCTGATGTTTCTGAAGGATTAGAATTTGCTATTAAACAAGCAGCCAGCTCTTGCAATAGTGTTATTGAATTATTAAATATACTTAATTCAAAACGTTATACTAGAACTCGCCTTCAAAGAACTTTTCTTTATGCAATGCTTGGAATTACAAAAGAAGACATGGAAATTGCCAAAACTACAATACCTTATATTCGTGTTCTTGGATTTAATGAAAATGGTCGTAATTTGGTATCTAAAATTTCTAAGTCTAATTCTAGACTTAGTGTTATAACTTCAGTAAAAAAATTCGAAGATACTAATAAGAATAGAAATCTTCAAATCATGCTTGATAAAGATAAATGGGCTACTGATATTTATACTTTAGGTTATGACTTTGATTCTTGGGCTAACCTAGATTATACTCATAATATGATTATGTTATAGATTATTTTATATAAAAGTAATTAGAAAGTAGAGCAAAGATTCCTGCTCTACTTTCTAATTTGTTAAACTCAAAACTAATATTAATACTGTCTTGCCCATATAACCATTTTATCTGCTGGTTTTCCACAGCATACGCATTTATCTGATATATTTTCTTGACTATATGGCATACATCTAGATTTAGCTCCTGTTAATTCTTTTATTCTATCTTCACATGCTTCTTCTCCACACCACATAGATTTTATGAATCCTTGATTCTTTGTCATATTTTCTACAAATTCATCTAATGTTACTGCTGTTGTTGTTTTTTCCTTCATTCTATTTTTACAAACTTCATACATATTTTTCTGGATTTCTTCTAATGTCTTTTCTATTGTTACATCTAGTTGTTCTAGTTTAACTGTCACTTTTTCTGCTATATCTCTTCTTACTAGTATACATTGCCCATTTTCTATATCTCTTGGACCAATTTCTATTCTTAGAGGTATACCTCTCATTTCCCAATCACTAAATTTATATCCTGGTGTAAATTGTTCTCTCAAATCTATATCAATTCTGTATTTTTTCTTTAATTCTTCATATATTTCTGTTGCTTTTTCTTTTACTCCATCTTTATGCATAGCTATTGGTACTATTACTACTTGTATAGGTGCTACATTTGGTGGCAATTTTAATCCTCTATCATCTCCATGTGCCATTATTATTCCACCTATTAGTCTTGTACTTGCTCCCCAAGATGTTTGATACGCATACTCTTCTTTTCCTTCTCTATTTTGAAACTTAATTTCAAATGGTTTCGTAAAATTTTGTCCAAAATAATGTGATGTTCCTGATTGTAATGCTCTTCCGTCATACATCATTGTTTCTACTGTATATGTTGCATCTGCTCCTGCAAATTGTTCACTTTTTGTTTTTCTTCCTTTTATTACTGGAATTGCTAATAAGTTTTCTATTGCATCTGCATATATTTCTAATATTTTTAGTGTTAATTCTTTTGCCTCTTCTTCTGTTTCATGTATTGTATGTCCTTCTTGCCATAAGAATTCTCTTGAACGTAAAAATGGTCTTGTTTCTTTTTCCCATCTTAATACATTACACCATTGATTATATACAAATGGCAAGTCTCTCCATGATTTTAACCATCTTGAATATAATGTTGATATTATTGTTTCTGATGTTGGTCTTATGCAATATCTTTCTTCTAATTTTTGTCCTCCTGCTTCTGTTATCCATGCTACCTCTGGTGCAAATCCTTCTACATGTTCCTTTTCCTTTTCTAATAAACTTTCTGGTATTAGTGCTGGAAAATATGCATTTTTTACTCCTATTTCTTTGAATTTTTTATCTAAATAGTTCTGTATATTTTCCCAAATCGCATATCCATATGGTTTTATTGCTATACATCCTTTTGTATCTGTATAGTCTGCTAAGTCTGCTTTTAATACTATGTCTGTATACCATTTGGCAAAGTCATCATCTATGTTCGTTATTTCTTTTACAAAATTTTTATCTTCACTCATTATTCCTCTTTCCCTTCTTCTTGATCTTTATTTGTATTCTCTTCTATTAAATTATCTTCATTCTTTTTGTCTGCTTCTTTTTTTACTATGTCATCTATTACAATTTGTCTATTTTCATCCATTTTGTATCTCGGCAATTCTGGTAAACTTTCTAAACTTTCGTATCCAAATAGTCTTAAAAATTCTTTTGTTGTTTTATATGATATTGGTCTTCCTGGTAAGTCTAATTTTCCTGCCTCTTCTATTAATCCATATTCTAGTAATTTATATATAGATGCATCACTATTTACACCTCTTATCGCTTCTATATCAGCTCTTGTAGTATCCTCGTTGTATGCTATTATTGCTAGCACTTCTAATGATGCTCCTGATAGTTTTGGCTTGTTTCTCTTATCTATTATCGGATATATATATTCATAATATGCCTTTTTTGTGCATAGTTGATATCCATTGTCAATTTTTATTATTTCTATTCCTCTTTTCTGATATTCTTCTTGCATAGTTTGGATTATTAATTTTATATCTTCTTTTGATTTTTCTAATACCATTATTAGTTCTTCTTCTGTAACTATTCTCCCTGTTGCAAATAGTATTGCTTCTATTATCTTTTTCGTTTCTTCTATTTCCATATTTTTAGTATGACTTTTGTGCCATGCTCCTCCTATTACTTTATTTTCCTATATTTTACTATACAGACTGTTAAAAATCAATACTTTTCCATATGTACTATCCTATTATTTTTTTGTTTTTATTGAAATGGTAACATAAAAAGAAGCCAATGGCTTCTGTAACTCATTTATTTACATCTAACAGTATACATGTAATTTTCCTTCTAATAATATAAGTTATATTGTCAAGTTATTTACCAAAAAAGCAATAACTTTAAACATATGCACATAAAATTGCCTCTAAGCCAATATCTATATCAATCAATCCGATTTTATACTTATAATCCAAGTCTATTAATTCATTAATAATTATTTCAAGATTTTCCTCTGTAAAAAGTCGTGATTGATTTTTATATTTATTAACCAAAAAAGTCTGATTAGGTTTTAAATTCAAACTTGAAACTATATCTTTATTATATTTAACACATATTTTGACAATATATAACTTCTTAAAATGATTATATAAAGTAATTAATATCTTTTGAATAGGCTCTTTTGTATAAATCAAATTATGCAATACTTCTAATGCCTTTGATACATTCTTTTGCCCTAAATTATCTGTTAAGTCAAATATTATACTTTCAATTTGTCTAATAGAAAGTTTATCAATATCTTCTTTCTGAATTGTCTCTCCACTTCCAACATATTCTATTAATTTTCTAATTTCATTAATTAATATTTGCATATTAGTTCCGCAACATTCTATAAAATATTGCAAAGTACTAATATCAATATTTACTTTATACATATCACAAATAGCCTTTAATCTTTTTTGTAGCTCTATTGGTTTTTGCTCATCAAATTTACATGTTATTCCATTTTTGTCTATTAAATCTAGTAGTTTTCCTTTGTCTGCCTCTTCTTCTATAAAAATTAAAACTACACTTTCTTTTAATTCTTCTATATTATCATTTATATATGTTTCTATCTTTTCTTTTAGTTTTTCAATTTCAATGTTTTTCTTTCTTCCTTCTCTTTTAAAAAGACTTGTATTCTTTGCTATTATCAATTTTTTGTCAAATCCAAATGCTGGTGTTTCTATATCTGATATTATCTCTTGTACATTACTTTCATCTATCTGTATATAGTTAATTCCTTTAACTGTTTCACCAAATAATTTTATTATTTTCTTTACACAATTATCAAGTATGTATTTTTCCTCTCCCCAGAATAAATACATACTTTCTATTTTTTCATTATTTAATTTTTTCTCTAATTCTACTATGCTTACCATTATTATTTCCTTAATCTTCTTATTTTATAAACTTGTAAATCTATTATTCTACGTTTATTATAATTTCTCTGCAAATTTTGCAGAATGTGCATGGCAAATCCCTATTGCCATACTATCTGTTATATCATCTAACTTGGGCAATTTATCAGTATTCAGTATCATTTTTACCATTCTTTGTACTTGCATTTTATCTGCTCTTCCATATCCTACAACTGCTTGCTTTACTTGTAAAGGTGTATATTCATATGTAGCTAATCCATTCATTCTTGCAACGACTAAAATTACTCCCCTTGCTTGAGCTACATTTATTGCCGTTTTGGCATTGTTGTTAAAAAACAGTTCTTCTATTGACATAGCATCAGGTTTATATGTTTTTATTATTCCATCTAAATCTCTATACATTTTTTCTAATCGTAGTGGAAATGATACTCCCGCTTCTGTTGTTACTGCACCTGATGTTATTAGTGAAAATTTATTTCCTATATAATCTATTATACTATACCCTGTTATTGCAAACCCTGGGTCTATTCCTAAAATTCTCATTCTTCTTTTCCTTTTTATTGTATTATTCTAAATACTTCTGCTACACTCCAAGCTTGATTAATTGTCCCTCCTGCTTTATATGGTTTTACTGAATCATATAGTTCTGCAATACCACATATACATGCATTTTCATATATTTCTTTTTTAAATACTTCTTCCGTTTTCTTTTTAAATGTTTCTATTTTTAATTTTATATTTTCTTTCTCTTGCTTATCTTTTTCTGTTGATAACATATTTACCAAGCTATTATAATATAGTCCTAGTAGCCATACCCAAGTAATTCCTTGATGATAACTTGTATCTCTTTTATATCCATCGCCTTCATATATTTCTACATAATTTGGCTCTCCTTTAGCTAAAGTTCTTAGTCCATATGGTGTTAATAATTTCTTTTCTACCACATTTATAACATTTTTCGCTTCTTTTGATTGAAGGTCTAATACTGGATATGTTAAGCTTAATGCAAATAATTGGTTTGGCCTGATTTTATCATCTCCTAAAACATCATATAAGCATTTTTTGCTTTTATTATAAAACCTTTGGCTAAATGATTTTTTACATTCTTCTGCTAAATATTCATATCCTTTTGAGGTTTCTTTTTCTCCAAATTTTATTGCAAGTTTAGATATTATTTTCAGTGCATTATACCATAATGCATTTATCTCTACTACCTTTCCGTTTCTAGGTGTAACAGCCTTTCCATCATATTTAGCATCCATCCATGTGTTTTGTGTATTGTCTTGTCCTGAAACTATTAGTCCATCAATATCTAAATATATATTATTATCATCTAAGTCTATTCCCTTTGAATAATTATCTATTATTGATTTTAATTTTTTATATATTTTGTCTTTTATAAATTTAAAATCATCTGTATATTCTATGTATTTTTGGACTTGTTCAAATAATAATAATGATGCATCTGCACTATTATATAATGGTGTATTATTATAATCTGAGTATCCATTTGGAATTAGACCACATTTTATATCTTTTACACAAGTTGATAATACTTCTTTTGCTATTTTAAATCTTTTTGTTATTAATAATAGTCCTTCAAATGATATTAGTGTGTCTCTTGACCAGTCTAAAAACCAAGGGTATCCTGCTAATATGGTATGCGTTTTAAACATAGGTCTATATGTTATAAAATTATCTGATGCTATTATCATTTGCTTTTTAAAGTCTTCTTCATTCTCTTTTGTATTTTTGTTTTCTATTAATAATGAATCTTTTACTATTTTGTTTAGTCTTTTTATTTCTTTTTCTATTATCTTTTTTGCAGTTATTTCATCTATATTTTCTTCTAATGAACATATAACAGATATTTCTTTTTCTTCATTTGGTGCTACATTTATTTCAAATATTCCTGGTATTGCATGATTTTCTTCAGAAACAAATCCTCTACTTTCTTCTTCTAAGTAAAACATATTTTTATAACTATTGTTTTCATGTTTTATATATTTTGAATCTGATACTTTTATATATATTTTATTTAATACATTATCATCTAAAATTACTTCAAGTTTTTCATTTCTATATACTTGGTTAATTTTAAATTTATGGTCTGTCATTGTATAATGGTAGTTTCTAAAATTTATTAATGGTGCTAATGTTAGTTTTGTATTATGATTTTTGTTCTTTATTTTGTAGTTTATTACTACTGTATTTTTTTTATATTCTAAGCATATTGTTTTTTCAATCTCTACATCTCCGACTTTATATATAAATATTGGCATATATTCTTTTTGGAAACTTTCTAAGTATTTATATCCTTTTGATATATAATCCTTATTCATATTTGAATATAAAATATGTTGTTCTCCATCTATTTCTATCATTTCATCTATTTTTGATAATACTAATTGTCTCCCAGCAGGTGGTGCTATTGGTGCTATTAATAGTCCATGATACTTCCTAGTGTTTATACCTATTATTGTTGATGATGCATATCCACCTATTCCATTTGATATTATCCATTCTCTTTTTAGTCCATTTTCTAAATTTAGTTTTTCTTTTGTAAATACCATTATTTTCTCCCCTTACTATTCTCTTTAGTTTCTACCTCTGTTTCTACTTCTTCGTTTCATTCTATCTGCTTGTAACTTTTTTGCTCTTATTCTTGGGTCAGATTCTTTTATAGATTTTATTCTCTCACTATATTTATTGCTGAATTTACTTGTTCTCTTTTCTTTAGTATCTATTGAATATCTTCCTTTTCTCTTCTCTGCTCTTCTTTGTTTCTTTTTTATTTTCTCAATTCTTTTGTCTGATTGTAATTTTGTGTTTAACATTACATATTGTGGGTCATTTTGTTTGTCTTGGTATTTTAAATCGTTACATATTAATTCTATTACAGAACTTGCTACTAAATTAGCATCATGTCTTATTTTTCCATCTGATATTGCTGATATATTTTTTTGTATAAATTTAACTTTTCTTCCTTTTACATTGTCTAAATCTTGTTCTACTAAGAATGAGCCTTCTCTATTATATCTTTTAATATATTCTGGTATTACTTCTCCTGTATCATATATACAATAGTCTATTATTCCTTCACCACAATGGTCTATTATTGCATTTATATGGTCTGACACTGAATAATCATCTGTTTGTCCTTGTTCTGTCATTATATTATTTACATATATCTTTATTGCTTTACTTTCTTTAATTGCTTTAGCTACACCATTTACTAATAAGTTTGGTATTACATTTGTGTATAAACTTCCAGGTCCTATTACTATACTGTCTGCATCTCTTATTGCTTCTAATACTCCTGGTGCTGGTCTACAGTTTGTTGGTGATATATATACTCTATTTATTTGTGTTATTTTGTCTGATACTACTTCTGGTATTCTTGATTTTTCATTTACTATATATCCATTATTAAGCTCTGCTGAAATTCTTATTTCTTCTAATGTTACTGGTAATACTCGTCCTACTATATTTAATACTTCATTGCTCTTTACTACTGCTTCTGAAAAGTCATTATTGATTTCTTTCATTCCTAAAAAGAATACATCTGCAAATGATAATCCTCTTAGCTTTTCTGCTTGAAATTGATGGTTTAATATCTTTTTCATGTCTCCTTTTTTATTTTCTAATGCAACCATACTATCTTTTATATCATCTATTGGTAATGTTCCTAATTCTTTTCTTGAATGTGTTATTTCTTCTCCATAATCTGATACTGTTACTATTGCTGTTATATTACTTGTGTAATTTTTTAGTCCTGATAATACTGTGTTTAATCCTGTTCCTCCACCTATTACTACTACATTTGGTCCTTTTTCATATATCGTTTTGTTAAAAATTAAAGATTTTACATTTATATTTTTCTTGTTTTCCATTCTTTCATCTGTTGCTTCTACAAATAGTTCTAATGTTCTTTTATTTAAAAATACTATTCCTGATACTAATATTAAGAATCCTGCTACAAATGTTACTATTATCTTTCCTATTCCTAATGCTGTTGCTTCTACTGTTTCATATACTAATATTTGTGCTATTGCATAACATATTAATACTACACCTATTAATATTACTAACATCCATCTTTTCATCTTTGCACTTGATTTAAACCATTCAAAAAAACCTTTCATTGTTTTCAATCCTTCCTAATTACTTCTATTTTTTACTATCATTTACTTACTTATTTTTCAATTTTACTTTTATTACCTTTTAGCTTTATTTTAATTATTTTAGTTTTATTTTTATTATATTTTATTTTAATATCTTACCATATTTCTATTTCTAATTCAATTTTCTTGTTGAATTTTTTGTATACTTGTTCTTTTGTATATTTTATTAGTTTTAATATGTCTTCTGTAGTTGCTTGCTCTGCATTTACTACAAACCCCGCATGTTTTGTGGAGATTTGTGCTCCACCTATTTTATATCCTTTTAGTTCACAATCATCTATAAGCTTTGCTGTTATGAAGTCATCACCTCTTTTGAATGTGCTTCCTGCATTTGGGTATTCTAATGGTTGATGTTCTTTTCTCCATTTTGCGTATTCTTCCATCTTGTTTTTTATTTCTTCTTTATTTCCTTTTTCTAGTTCTATTTCTACTTCATAAATTATGTATTTTTCTTTTGCAAATATGCTATTTCTATATTCTAATTGCATTTCTTCTTTTTCTAATTCATATTTTTTTCCATCATAGTCTACTGCTTTTACCTTTTTTATTATGTCTTTTATTTCTTTTCCATGTGCCCCTGCATTCATGCGTACCGCTCCACCTATAGTTCCTGGTATTCCTGCTAATTCTTCAAATCCTGATATTCCTTCTTGCATTAGTTTTTGCCCTATTAATGCTAGTTTTTCTCCTGCTCCTAATGTTACTGTTATTTTTTCTTTATTTTCTTTTGTATTAATTCCTTTTATATCTATCTTTATTACAATTCCTTTTATCCCGTTATCTTGTACTAATAAATTGCTCCCGTTTCCTAATATATGTATTTCTTCTTTTTGCTCTTTTGCTATTTGTAATACTTCTTTTAGTTTTTTAATATTGTCTACTTTTACAAATATTTCTGCTGGACCTCCTGTTTTGAATGTTGTGTGTTTACTCATATTTTCATTATATAATATGTTTTCTTGTCCTATTGAATTTTCAATTTTTTCGTTCACTTTCATTTTGCCATCTCCTCTATTGTAATTTTTTGTTTGCATATGTATCTTTTTTATATTGTAGCTTTTTTTCTAGGCAACGGTGATTACCGCCACCTGGAAAATTTAATTATTTTTTCAAATTTTATCATTATTTCATCTTTTTTACAATAATTTTTAATAAATCTATTTAATTTTTTCAAATTTTATAGTATAATTGTATTATATTTCTAGGAGGTGTAATTATGTGGCAAATTTGGTTAATTTTAGCAGGAGTATTTTTAATTATTGAAATTGCTACAACAGGTTTTTTAGTATTTTGGTTATCAATTGGTAGTCTAATATCTATGGTTGTAAGTTTTTTTATTCCATCAGTCGAATTTCAAACAGCTGTATTTGTAATAGCTTCAACTATACTTATTTTCGCTACTAGACCATTTGTAGATAAATTTGATACTAAAAAAGTTGTTCCAACAAATGTATATACACTAAATGGCAAAAAAGCTATAGTTGTAGATGAGATAAATACTACAGATGGTAAAGGTTTAATAAAAGTTAATGGTGAAACTTGGTCTGCTCTTTGTGATGAAAATACTACTATTGAAAAAGGTACTGAAGTTGAAATCGTTAAAATAGAAGGTGTTAAAGCTTATGTAAAGCGTTTAGCAGTTACTTCTACAAAATAATTTTATAGTTATTAATATTTTATTATTAATATAGATACATATGTATTAAAGGAGGTTTTTTAAAATGTGGTTTTTAATTATAGTTCTAATCATAGTGTTAGTTATCGCATTTAAATCAATTAAAGTTGTTAAACAAGCTGAGGTTTATATAATCGAAAGATTAGGTAAATTCCATAAGGTTGCTGATGCAGGTCTTACAATTATAGTTCCTTTTATGGATCATGTGAGAAGTGTTGTTAGTTTAAAACAACAAACTATGGATATCCCACCTCAAGGAGTTATTACTAAAGATAATGTTACAATTACAATAGATACTGTTGTTTTCTATCAAATAACAGATCCTGCTAAAGCTGTTTATGAAATTCAAAGTTTAAAGAAAGGTATTGAATATCTTGCTATCACTACTATTCGTGATATTGTTGGTAAAATGGACTTAGATGAAACTTTCAGTTCAAGAGATGCTATTAACCAACAATTAAGAGTTATATTAGATGAAGCAACTGATAGATGGGGATGTAAAATTGATAGAGTTGAAATTAAAGACATTAACCCACCTGCTGATATTAGAGACGCAATGGAAAAACAAATGAATGCAGAAAGAAATAAAAGAGCTTTAATTCTAGAAGCTGAAGCTCAAAGACAATCTGCTATTACTATTGCAGAAGGTAAAAAAGAGGCTGCTATTCTAGAAGCAGAAGCTGATAAAGAAGCTGCTGTAAGAAGAGCTGCCGGTGAGGCACAAGCTATTAAAGAAGTTGCTGAAGCTAAAGCTAAAGAAATATCTATGGTTTATGAAGCAATGAAAAATGCTAACCCAGATGAAAGATTAGTTCAATTAAAGTCATTAGAAGCTTTACAAGAAGTTGCTAAAGGTAATGCTAATAAAATATTCATTCCTTTTGAAGCAACAAGTGCTTTAAGTAGTTTAGGGGCAATCAAAGAGATTATGAAAGATAATAAATAGTAATATATATAATAGTATTTTTAGAGGGACTTGTTCCCTCTTTACTTTTGCCATTTTTATGGTATAATTTAAAAAACAATAAGGAGGTATGCATATGTCAGATTTAGATAGCAATACACTTGCTGAAAACAAAGTTTTAATATTATATATGCTTAATAAAATAAATGCAGATATTACAGAAGCCAATCTATTTAATATTATCACTTCAATAAATGATTTAAATTATTTCTATTTTGGACAAATATTCAATGATTTAGTTGAAACTAGATTAGTAGCTTCATATACAAAAGATACAGAAACAGTTTTTAAGATAACAACTGAAGGAAAAAACGCATTATCTCTTACAAAAGATTTATTACCAGGAATTGTAAAGCTAAAAGCAGACAATTTGTATAAAGAAAAATTAATAGCTATGGCTGAAGAATCTTCTGTTGTAGCTGAATATATTCCTAAAAATGAAACTGACTATACAATAAAATGCAAAATTATAGAAAATAATCAAACTATTTTTGAAGTAAGCACATTCGCTGGCTCTCGTGATAATGCTAAGAAAATAGTTGATAATTGGAATCAAAATGCTCATACAATTTTCCCTAAGATTTTAGATTTATTACTACAAGGTTAGATTCCATTATACACACATATATATGTTGTATTTATTACCAAAATCCAATTTTTACACTTTTTTCACATTTTTTTCACAGAAATGGTGTATTATATATTTGAAAAAGTAAATTAAGTTCTATTTTAAATGTATTTATGCATTTTGTAGAATTAAAAACCAAGGAGTTTTACTCCTTATTTAATTTAGGAGGTATTTAAATATGGAAGAAAAAAAATTCGAAATAGTTTCCGCTAGTAATTTTAATGATAATACTTCAAAAAAATCACATATAAACTTTACCAAAAGTATATTATTACCATTTTTTAGTGGTATTGTAGGCTCTACATTAATAATAGGAATATGTTTTGGGTCACCAACTATAAAGAATAAGTTATTTAACACTTCAAATTCAGGTGTTCAAGTTCCTACATCTTCATTTAGTGGTGGTAACAATAATGGTACAGTAGAACAAATATCTTTATCTAATTATTCTGATACTGCTATTTATGCATCTAATAAAATACTACCATCAATAGTCGGAATTGAAATTGAATTTAATGTAACAAGTTCTTTATCTCTATTTGGAGGTGCAGGTGCTACATCTACTGCAACTGCTTCAGGATCAGGAATTATTATTAGCAAAGATGGATACATTGTTACTAATAATCACGTTGTAGATAGTTCTTCAACTTCCTCTTATTCATACTACAATGTATCAGAAGCTAAAAGTATTAAAGTAAAATTATATAATGATGATACAGTTTATAATGCTACAATAATTGGTAAAGACTCTAAAACAGACTTAGCTGTTATAAAAATTGATGCTCAGGATTTAACACCAGCAGAATTTGCTAATTCTGATAATGTAAAAATTGGAGAGTTCGTTATGGCTGTTGGAAATCCTTTAGGATTAGAAAATAGTATTACTGATGGTATTGTAAGTGCTGTAAACCGACAAGTTTCAAGTAATGATGGTAATGCATTTACTTGTATTCAAACTAATGCTGCAATCAATTCAGGTAATAGTGGTGGTGCTTTAGTTAATAGTGAAGGTAAAGTTATTGGAATTAATACTTTAAAACTTTCTGGTACAGGTGTTGAAGGTATTGGATTTGCTATTCCTATAAATTCTACTTTAAATGTTATTAATGACCTTATGGAACACAAAAAAGTTTTAAGACCTTATATTGGTATTTCTGCACAAGATTTAGATGAAGAAACTGCAAAAAGAAATAACACAGTTGTAGGTGTTTATATAAAAGCTATTGAGGAATTCTCTGCTGCTGAAAAAGCTGGATTAAAAGTTGGAGATGTCATTATCAGAGCTAATGGTACTACTGTTAAAACTTTTGATGATTTAGAAGCTGTTAAAAATTCTCTTAAAATTGGAGATGAACTTAAATTAACAGTTTATAGAAATAGAGCAGAGAAAGAAATTACAGTTATTTTACAAGAAGCTCCTTAATTTAATTGTTACTTAATATTCATATTAAGTTCACATTTTGGACAAATTCCTCTAGTATAATTTGTCCATAGTCAGTTAAGATATATACTGATTAAAAAATAAAACATCCCCTTTTATTTTCAAAAAAAGAACTCTATCAAGAGTTCTTTTTAAATTTAAAAATCAATTATATTAAAAAACTATTATATCAACTTCACTTGTAAAATTCTGATTACCATAAGCATAAATCAAATACAAATGACCATTTTCCCCAAAGAAAAATTCTGTTGCATTTTGCATTTTATATATAGCACTTTTATAATCTCTATCAAAAATATTATATCCTAGTTTCTTTAGTTCCTCAACTTTTGCTTGAGAAATCTTTACTTTTTCTCTAACTTTACTTTCTGCATAATTACTTGATATTCCCTTTATATCAAGCAAATTATCAATAGTTGCAACTTTATTTTTTTCTAAATTATAATTATAAGTTTGAACTATAATCCTCTGAGCACTATTATCTTCTTTTAAAGTAGAACGAATAACTAAAGATAAAATATTATTATTAATATAGGCTGTATATTCAACTGTATAGATGGTATTATTATCATAATTAGACTCTATAATATCTAGTGCCTTTTGCTTGAAAATTGACTGTATTTCACTATTATATTTTTGTATAGTTGGTGATTTAATGTTTATATATGGTACAGTAATATTAAAATTATATTTATTAACTTCTTTATCTGTATTTATATATTCATTTGCAATGATATCTGCATTTGGGCTAATCTTTTCTACTTTCGACAAATCAAAATCACTACTAATATTTATATTATTTTTAAAAATTTCTGAAAAATCATTTTCTAATTTTGTATTTTGCTCATCTGTTAGCTCTACATATTTGCCATTTCCTACTTTTCCATTAGTTTTAAATACTTGTATATATGCCCCTACTAATATGGCAATAATACAAATTGTTAGTACAACTATATATATAATTTTTCTTTTTAGGCTAATTTTATTTTGATTAGTTTCTAAAATTACATTCATAATTTTCCATCCTTATTTTTATTTTGTAAAACTCATTTTACTTGCTACAAAATTATATTTTACTTTTAGATAAACTGTCGATATTCATTATAATTTGCGAGGTTTTAACTCTAGATATATTGGCTTTTCTAGTTCAATCATTGTACTTCTTCCATGTCCTGGATATACTATTGTTTCATCTGGTAATATCATTAACTTATTAGTTATTGAATTTATTATATCTTCAAAATTTGATGTTGGTAAATCTGTTCTTCCCCAAGTTCCTCTAAATAATGTGTCACCTGAAAATAACATTTTTTCTTCTTCGCAATATAAACACGTTCCCCCAATAGTATGTCCTGGTGTGTGTAACACTTTAAATGTTAAATTTCCTAAATGTAAAGTATCTCCATCATCTATTCTTGAATTATCTTCAATGTCTATTGGCTTTACTCCCATATATTGTGTAAGGCTTATACTATTATCATTTAAGCCTGGTGCATCATATCTACTTATTAATATTCTGCCCCCTATTTTATCACGTAACTCATTTACTCCACCAGTATGGTCGCCATGACAGTGTGTTAAATATATATATTTCAATTTTCCTTTTAGTATTTCTAACATTTCTATAATTCTATCTACATCTCCTGCTGGATCAACTACCATTGTCTCTTTTGATTCTTCCTCAAACACAATATAGCAGTTTGTTGGCTCTCCTATCCATGTATTAATCTTTAGTTCCTTTAAAATCATTTTTCTCCACCTCATATTTAACAGTTCTTTTATATTTGTGTTTTATTTATCTTTTTCTATTAACATCATAAACACTATCAACTTTTCTTAAAGATTTAATTATCTTATTTAACTCTTCTAAGCTTTCTACTTCAATTGTTACCTCTGTAATTGCAATCCTTTCTTTGTTAGAACGAGAATTTACTCCTACTAATTTTGCCTTTGTCTCTCCTATCTTTTGAATTATATCTGCAAGTAATCCAGACCTATCATTTGCATAAATTTCAATATCTGCACTATATGAAACTTTTTCTTCATTATACCATTCGACATCAATAATTCTATTTTCCTCTTTGAATAAGTCACTTACATTTACACAATCTTTTCTATGAACAGATACCCCTCTTCCCTTTGTTATATATCCTATTATACTATCTCCTGGAAGTGGGTTACAACATTTCGAAAGTTTTACTAAACAATTATCTATTCCTTTTACTATAACTCCTGAACTTGATGGTTTTATTTTTGGTGTTTTTGTTTTTGACAATTGTTCTATCTTTTCTTCTATGTTTTCTTCATTATGCTCTTTTCTATATTCTATTAACATTCTAGATATTATCTTAACTGGAGATATTGCTCCAAACCCAACTGCTGCATACATTTCTTCTAAATCTTTATATTTATATCTTTCTAACATAGGATTTATATATTCATGTTTAAATATATCGCTATATGCAAGTCCTATTCTTTTTAACTCTTTTTCTATTAAATCTTTTCCTTTTTCTATATTTTCTGATTTCTGTTCTTTTTTAAACCATGTATTTATCTTATTTTTTGCCTGCGTAGTCTTTACAAATTTTAACCAATCTCTACTTGGCCCTCTTGAATTTTCCGAGGTTACTATTTCTATAATATCTCCACTTTTTATTGGTGTAATGATTGGTACCATCTTACTATTTATTTTACAACCTGTCATATGATGACCTATTTCTGCATGTATGTTATATGCAAAATCTATTGCTGTTGCACCTCTTGGTAATACTTTAATTGCTCCTTTTGGAGTAAATACATATACCTCATCTTCAAATAATTCTGTTTTTAAAGTCTCTAAAAATTCTTGTGGGTCTTGCATTTCTTGTTGCCATTCTAATGTTTCTCTAAGCCATGCTAGTTTATCTTCTCCTACACTTACTACCTGTTTTCCTTTTCCCAAATAGTTTGCTTCTTTATATGCCCAGTGTGCTGCGATACCATATTCTGCTATTCTATGCATATCCCATGTACGAATTTGTACTTCAAATGGAGTTCCTTTTTCTCCTAATAAGGTTGTATGTATTGATTGATACATGTTTGGCTTTGGTACTGATATATAGTCTTTAAATCTTCCTGGCATTGGACTATATAACTCATGTACTACTCCTAATGCTGTATAACAATCTTTTACAGAATTTACTAATATTCGTAATGCAAATAAATCATAAATTTCATCTAGACTTTTTTGGTCTCTTATCATTTTTCTATATATACTGTATAAATGTTTTGCTCTTCCTGTAACTTCCGCTTCTATTTTTTGTCTCTTTAATTCTAGTTGTATGTCTGTCATTATTTTTTCAATGAATTTTAGCCTTTCTTCTCTTTTCTTATCTATTCCCTTTACTAATTCTTCGTATTCTTCTGGATGTAAATATTTGAAGCCTAAGTCTTCTAGTTCCCATTTTAGAGAATATAGTCCTAATCTGTTTGCTAATGGCGCATATAGTTCCATTGTTTCTCTTGCATTTGCTAACTGCCTTTCTCTGCTTAAATATTTTAATGTTCTCATGTTATGTAGTCTGTCTGCTAATTTTATTAGTATTACTCTTATGTCTTTTCCCATTGCAAGAAACATTTTTCTGTAATCCTCTACTTGCTGTTCTTGTATTGTTTCAAATAGCATTGTATTTAATTTTGTTACTCCTGCAACTAATTCTGCTATCTCTGCTCCGAATTCCCTTACTAAGTCTTCATGTGTTACTTCTGTATCTTCTACTACATCATGTAAGAGTGCAGCACAAAGTGTAGGCTCATCTAACCCTATTTCTGCTAAAATATATGCTACATTTAATGGATGTATTATATATAGTTCACCTGATTTTCTGCGTTGGTCTCCATGTTTTTGTGTTGCATATTCATATGCTTTCATTATTAATTTACTATCTACTTTTCTTGTTTTTTCTTTTTTCTTATTTATTATATATTGTATTGTTATTTCTTCGTTTTCTTCTTGCAACTTTATCATCACCTATCTTTACAAACAAAGATTATATAAATTTTCTTCATTTGTTTTTAATTTTATATAGATTTCATAATGTCTTTTAATACTATCTGTAAATTCTCTTCTCCATTATATGTGTTTATTTCTAGAGTACCTACAATGTCAACCTTGTCTCCTATACAGTAATCATTTACTAGACTTCCCATATTAAACCCTATAGCTCCTATTATATTGCCAACATCTTTTTTTAATGTTAATTTTATATGTTTTCCTTCTGATAATGCTCTTATAGAATCTATTTTTAAATTTTTGAACACAAATAACGGTGTTTTGTTTTCCTCTCCAAATGGTTCCATTTCTTTAAGACTTTCTACTATGTCTTTGTTTATCTCATTTATATCAATTTGTGCATCTACCTTTAAAATTGGAACAATTTTATCTATTTTTTGTTCTTGTGCAATTTCTTCTAATTGTTGTTTTAAGCTTTCAAATTGTTCTTTCTTTACTGTTAGTCCAACAGCCATAGAATGTCCACCAAATTTATATAAGTTATTACTACATGTTTGTAATGCATCATGTAAGTCAAATCCTGGTATACTTCTTCCAGAGCCTTTTGCTTCTTCTCCTTCAAAACATAATAATATACTTGGTTTAAAATACATTTCTGTTATTTTGGATGATACTATTCCTATTACTCCATGATGCCATCCTTCACCATCTATTATCATTATGCTTTTTTTATCTAACTCATTTTCTTCTATTTTTTGTATGGCTTCTAAAAATATATTTTTTTCCTTTTCCTGTCTTTGTTTATTATATTCATTTAAGCTTTGTGCTAATTTGTTTACTTCGTTTATGTCTTTTGATAAAAATAACTTTAATGCTTCTTCTTGATGTCCCATTCTTCCACATGCATTTATTCTTGGTGCTACGCCAAATGATATTGTACTTGAATCTATTTTGTTATATCCTGATATTGCTAAAATTGTTCTTAGACCTATATTATGTGTTTGCTGTAATAATTTTAGTCCTAATTTTACTATTACTCTGTTTTCATCAACTAATGGAACTATATCTGATATTGTTCCTATGCAGACTATATCTAAATATTTTAAATGTTCTTTTTCATCTATATTTAGTTTTTTTGATATTGCTTGTATTAACTTAAATACTACTCCTACTCCTGCTAAGTTTCTACATGGATATTGGTTGTCCTTTCTTTTTGCATCTACTACTGCTATTGCATTTGGTATCTCTTCCCCTGTTTCATGGTGGTCTGTTACAATTACTTCTAATCCCAGTTCTTTTGCATATTTCACTTCTTCGATTGCTGATATTCCACAATCTACTGTTATCATTAAGTTGTAGTTTTGTTTTGCGATTCTTTCTACTGCTGTTTTATTTAATCCGTAACCTTCTTCTAATCTATTTGGTATATAATAATCTACATTAAGTCCTCTTTCCTCTAAATAGCTTTTTAGAACTGTTACACTTGTTATCCCATCTACATCATAGTCTCCATATATTATAACTTTTTGTTTTTTATCTATTGCTTGTATTATTCTTTCTACCGCTTTTTCCATATCAGGCATTAAGTATGGATTATAAAAATCTGCTCTTGTTGGATTTAAGAATACTCGTATTTGTTCTTCTTCTATTATGCCTCTATTTACCAATATTGTAGCTAGTAATTTGTTTATTCCTTTTTCTTCTATCTTTTTTATTTTTTGTTCATCTGCTTTATATAATTCCCATTTTTTATTCATTGTCCTCTTATATTTCCTCTTTCCTATTTTATTAAATCATAAAAGTTTTTGAATTCATATCCATTATCTCTTAGACTTTGAATTATTTGTGGTAATGCTTCATATGTTGTCATTTTATCTCCTGCATCATGCATTAATATTACTATACTATTTTTTGTTCCTATAGTTTCTTTAAATCTTGATACCAACTGTTGTACTGTCTTTTTACCACCTTCTGAATCTCCTGTTAGTACGTTCCAGTCTACATATGCTATATTATTTTCTTTAAGTTTTTCTTCGGCTTGTCTTTTTAATTCTTTATATTTTCCACCTGATGACCCTCCTGGAAATCTAAATAATAGACTTGTATATTGGTCATTTCCTATTGCAATTCTTATTGCAGATTCAGTATTATAATATTCATCTAGAACAGTATCCACTGATGCATATATTTTTGAATATGAGTGTGAGTATCCATGGTTTGCTATATAATGTCCTTCATCATATGCTCTTTTTACAAGGTCTGGATTTAACTCTACTCTACTTCCTAGTACAAAGAATGTTGCTTTTATATTTTCTTGTTGTAATAAATCTAATATTAATGGTGTTACTTTTTTTGATGGTCCATCATCAAATGTTAAAAATACTCTCTTTTCTTCTGATTTGTATATATTTTCTATATCTATTAGCCATTGTTCTTTGTTAGATATTACTTTATGTGAAGGTAATTCATCTTTTTGCTCTTCTTCTTGTTTTTTATCATTATTATTTAAGCTATCATATATTTCTTGATAACTTTGATATATTTTTTCCTTTTTACTACTTTCTGAACACTTATTTATTATTAAACATATATATAATATTATTATTAACAGAAATGTAAATATTAAAATCCTTTTTACATTTCTGTATCTTCTCGCAATAGATATTAAATCCAATTTTTATCACCTTATTCTACGATTTTTGTTTCTTTATTTTCTAGTTCTTTATTGTTTCATAGTTATTGTTTCATTGTTCCTTTTATATATTCCTCTTCTTCTTTGGCATCTAATCTCATAAATAATGGCTCGCCTTTTTCTATTACTTTTGCTTGCTTTATTGTATCGTATTTTTTTATGCTGTCCCATTCTTTTTCTTCTTCTTTTGTTATTCCTAACTGTTTTAATATGTTTTCTGATGTTTCACTCATTACTGGCTTTAATACTATTCCTATTTTTCTTAAGTTTTCAATTAAGTGATATATACAACTTTCTAACTTTTCTTTATTTTCTTCTTTTGCTAATACCCATGGTGTTGTTTCATCTATATATTTGTTTGCTCTTGATATTAATACCCATATCTCTTGTAATGCTAAGTTTATGTCATATTTATCATATTTTTCTTCTATTTTTTGTATTTGACTGTCTGTAAATTCTTCAAATTCTTTGTCTACTTCGTTTGGTGTTCCATTGTATTGTGGTACTTGTCCTGCAAAGTATTTGTTACACATTGCTACTGTTCTGTTTAATAAGTTACCTAAATCATTACATAAGTTTGTGTTGTATCTTTCTATAAATCCTTCTGGTGTGAATATTCCATCTTGTGATTCTGGCATTTCTCTTAATAAATAATATCTTGTTGCATCTAATCCATATCTGTCTATTAGTGTTTCTGGATATATTACATTTCCTTTTGATTTTGACATTTTTCCATCTTTCATCATTATCCAGTTATGCACTAATATTTTTTTTGGTAATGGTAAGTCTAATGCCATTAAGAATATTGGCCAATATATTAAGTGAAATCTTGCTATGTCTTTTCCTACTATTTGTAAGTCTGCTGGCCAATACTTTTTGAATTTTGTGTCATCTTCTGACATATACCCTAGTGCTGTTATATAGTTTGTTAGTGCATCTAGCCATACATATATTACATGTTTTGGGTCTTTTAATACTGGTATTCCCCAGTCAAATGTTGTTCTACTTACACATAAATCTTCTAGCCCTGGTTTTATAAAGTTGTTTATCATTTCTGTTTTTCTGTATTCTGGTTTTGCAAATTCTACATTTTCTTCATAAAATTTTATTAGTCTGTCTGCATATTTACTCATCCTGAAGAAATATGCTTCTTCTTTCATTTTTACTACTTCTCTTCCACAGTCTGGACATTTTCCTTCTTTTAGTTGTGTTTCTGTAAAATATGTTTCGCATGGCTCACAATACCATCCTTCATATTCTCCTTTGTATATGTCACCTGTTTCCATAAACTTGTCAAATATTTGTTGTACTATTTTTGTGTGTCTTTCTTCTGTTGTTCTGATGAAATCATCATATTCTATATTCATTAATTTCCATAATTTTTTTGCATCTTCTGCCATTTCATCTACATGTTCTTGTGGTGTTTTTCCTCTCTTTTCTGCTACAGTTTGTATTTTTTGCCCATGTTCATCTTCTCCTGTTAGTAAATATGCTTCATATCCTCTTTGTTTTTTATATTTTTTTATTGTGTCTGCTAATACTGTTGTATACGCAGTTCCTATATGAAATCTTCCACTTGGATAATATATTGGTGTCGTTATATAAAATTTTTCCTTCATTGTCATCTCTCCCATCTTCATTCTTTCCATATTTTACTATGAATATGTAAAAATATCAAGTGTTTTGTGGCTTGTGTTTTATTTATTTTTTAGTTATTTTTTTCTTTTTTATTCTGTTTTGTTTGATTTGGAAATTTAGATATTTTTTCGATACAATTGAACAAGGACACCTTAATGAATAAGGTGCCCTCGTAAGGAGTGGATGTAACTTTACATTTTTCTTATGAGTTCTTCTAAATCTGATAAAGTAACATCAAAAGAATCTCTTGTATACATTGGAGTAAACTTATCAAAATCATAATGTCCGAATCCATAGATATCGTAGTGTAAGGTATACATGGCAACTATTTTAAATATCTTGTCTTTCAAGTTATTGAAATTTGCTATATCTGCTTCGGTATACTCCATAAGCTTTTTTATCTTAGTTTCTCCGAAGTATTTAAGCTGAAATTTCAAACGCCATGTAATACGAGATGGTCTATTAATTTCATCTAATATTAGTTCAATAAACATTCCATCCATGCCATCAATACCTACAATTACATCTGTGACCTTTACAGTTTGAATCCGAATTTCTCCATTCATAAAAATTCCTCCTTAATTTTGCTGATTACAAAAAGTAACTGCATATAGTATATAATATTTACATTAAAATTGCAAATTAAGCTAATACTTTATTTTGATTTCTTATTTAACTTTAATAAAATCAAATTAATTTAGAAATATATAATATATATTTTTAAGGCACTGCTTATTCAGTGCCTTCTTTTCTTCATATTTATTTTTAGGTAAAAACATTCAATTTTAAATTTCTTAGCATAAATTTTTCCTAATTTGTAAATAATAAAATTATTAATAAAAATTGGTAATACATATTTTACTGATATTTATATAGTATTCGTATGTTTTAACTTATGAAAGGATGTAATATATGAATTTTAAAAATTTATTTTCTACTTTCAAAAACAATCATAACTTTTCAATTGTAGATAATGATTATATAACCAAAGAAAACACTAATACACCACTAATGGATACTTCAAGTGATAGTGATACTGCACCTAAGAATGTAAGTTCTAAATTAAGTGACAATTTGCTTTACATGCAAACTATGTATAATTCTCTAATTAATAGTGATATAAAAATAAGAGAATTTTCTTTTAAGTTAAATATGGTTTCATACAATGCATTTATTATATTTTTTGATGGTATGGCTGATGCTACTTTAGTTAATAATTTTCTTCTAAAACCTCTAATGAATGAAAAAAGTTCTTCTACTAATTATAATAATTCATCAATAGAAAATTATATTTTTGATTGCTTAATTCCTCAAAATTCTATTAGTAAAGTGGATAACTTTTCTGACATCGCTTCTAGTATAAATAGTGGTAATTGTATACTTTTCGTTGATACAATACCATCTGCTTTTGATGTTGATGTCAAAGGATTTAAGCAAAGAAGTGTTACTACGCCAGTTAGCGAAATGGTTATTAAAGGTCCGCAAGAAGCATTTGTGGAAAATATAAGAACTAATACTTCTTTACTTAGAAGGATGGCTAATAATGAAAACCTAATTATTGAAAATATAACAGTTGGTAATATTAGTAAAACTAAATGTGGTCTTTGCTATTTTCAAAACATTGCTAATGGGGATTTAGTGGCTGAAGCAAGATACAGATTAAATAATTTAGATATTGATTCACTACTTTCTACTGGTCAACTTGAACAATTAATTGAAGAATCTGGTATGTATGGTATTCCTCAAATTGTTTCTACCGAAAGACCTGATAAGTGTGTTAAATTTTTATATGAAGGTAGAATTGTCATTTTGGTAAATGGAAATCCTTATGCCTTAATTATGCCTGCAACAATAACTGACTTCTTAACTTCTGCCGAGGATACTAATCTAAGACCTAGCTTTACAAACTTTTTAAGAATGTTAAGAATATTTGGTTTTATTGTTACACTTCTTTTGCCTGGTATGTATATGGCTATTACAAGTTTTCATCAAGAACTTCTTCCAACTGAACTACTCTTTACTATTATGGGGTCAAGAGAAAATGTACCATTTCCTATCATTTTTGAGTTACTGTTATTAGAAATTTCATTTGAAATTATTCGTGAGGCTGGTGTTCGTGTTCCATCTCCTATTGGATCTACTATCAGCATTGTTGGTGGTTTAATTATTGGTGAGTCTGCTGTTAGTGCAAATCTTGTAAGTCCTATTTTAGTAATTATTGTTGCTGTTACTGCCATCGCATCTTTCGCAATCCCAGATTTCTCTTTTGGTTTTCATTTAAGAATACTGAGATTTGTATTTACTTTGCTTGGCTTTGTCGCTGGTTTCCTTGGCATAGGTATTGGCATTTTTGCATATTTATCTATTTTATGCAATATGAAATCTTTTGGAGTTCCACTTACTTCTCCTTTTGCTCCTTCTTCTGTTGCTACAAATGTTGGATATGTTGTTCCTCCTACTTGGAAACAAGATAATCGTTCTAGTTTTGTTTCTCCTCAACAGGCTAAAAGTCAAAGTAAAAGATGTAAAAAATGGGAAAAATCTTAATTTTCCCATTTTATTTTTACATCTTTCTAAATACTCCTGCTACTTTTCCTAATATTTCGCAGTTTGGTACTATTATTGGGTCCATAGTAGAATTCTCTGGTTGTAATCTTATATGGTCTTGTTCTTTGTAAAATGTTTTTACTGTTGCTTCATCTTCTATTAATGCTACTACTATTTCTCCGTTTCTTGCATCATTTTGTTTTTTTACAAGTATTAAGTCTCCATCTAGTATTCCCGCTTCTATCATGCTTTCTCCTCTTACTTTTAGCATAAAACTTTCTGAGTTTCCTACAAAATCTATTGGTATTGGGAATGTATCTGTTACATTTTCTACCGCTAATATTGGCGCTCCTGCTGTTATTTTTCCTACTATCGGTACTTCTACTAATTCTTTTTGTGTATAGAAATCTTTGCTTGATTTTATCATTGGCTCTCCTGAGCCACCTTTTAATAATTTTAGTGTTCTTCCTTTTTTATTTTCTTTTTTTATATATCCTTTTTCTTCTAATTTAGCTAAATAACCATGTACTGTTGCTGTTGAGTTTAATCCTACTGCTTTTCCTATTTCTCTTACTGATGGTGGATATCCATCTGTCATTATTTGTTTTTCTATGAAATTTAGTATTGATTTTTCTCTTTTATTTAATTCTGATGTTTTTCTTCCCATTTATATTCCTCCTTTTTTGATATGTCTATAATATCATACAAACAAAAAAATGTCAAACAAATTTTTGACATTTTTATTTTAGTTTTCGGCATAATCTGATGGAATTTCAAAAACATTATCTTCTACTTTATATTCAACATTAGCTTTTAATAATTCTTCTATATTAGTAATTTTACCTGTCTGAGAATCTACTGTTTGATATATAGTTTTTATAAATTGCAAATCTTTACCTTTGAAATAAAACCTTGTTTTTGCTGTGTTTAAGTCCATATCTTTATATGATTCTATTAAGAAATCTGTTATTCCATTATATTCTTCATAATAATATGTTTGCCCATATATTTTTTCTTTTCCAACTTTATATTCTTTATCAATTATTCTTTTTATTTCTTCTGTGAGAATCTCTTCATCTATCTTATTATCTGTATATGTATAATATTCTTTATTTTCATGTGATATTAAATATGTATTTCCATTTTTTATCAATGTTGTTGTATAGTCTCCTGAATTGTACATATCTATTCTTGTTTTGTCTCCTTTTTTTGTTGTAACGATTTTATTTTCCCCATTTTGGCTACTTCTTGTAAATATATATGTGTCGTCACTTGTCATTTTGTCATACATTTTTTTTAGCCTGTCAGATGGTCTACTCGATATATATACTATTACTGATATTATACATATTATTACTATTATTAATATTGTTGATATTATAATGATTTTCTTTTTCATTTGAATTCCTCTCTTTTTTCTTATTTATTAAAACAAAAAAGGTAGCTTGTGGTGATAGTTGAGTGTTCACCTTAGCTACTTTCTTTTTATGCAATACCGTATTTTTTCTTGAATTGTTCTGCTCTTCCACCTGTTTTTTCTAATTTTAAACTCTTTGTCCAGTATGGATGACATTTTGAACATACGTCTACTTTCAAATTTTCCTTTGTTGATCCTACTTCAATAACATTTCCACATGCACATGTTATTGTTGTTTGATTGTATCCTGGATGTATTCCATCTTTCATTTAAGTCACCTCTTTCTATCTATTAACTATTTTTTCCACATGATATATTAACATATTTTCTACTATTTTTCAAGTATTATTTTACTTTTTATTGTTTATATCTACTTCTTCTTTATGTTGCTCCTTCATATATTCTATTGATTCATCTAGCTCTGTATTTATTGATACTTTTTGAACTAGTTTCATCATTATATTAAATATACAAGCTACTATTAAAATAAATATTCCTATTTTTTTCCAATATTTTGCTAACATACTTGTTTCTCCTTTTTGCTACATATTAATTATACTATATTTTAGGATTTTGTCAATCTTTTTTCAAAAAAATTGCCAATTCTCTTGCGTTTTAGTCTTGCAAATTATTTTTTTGTATGTTATAATATTAAACGTTATAGTTTATTTTACTTTAGAGGAGGTGCTAATATGCCAAATATCAAATCTGCAAAAAAGAGAGTTGAGATTATTAAGAAAAAAACTTTAAGAAATAATATGATAAAAACAGGTTATAAATCTGCTGTTAAAAAGTTTGAACAATCTGTAGAAGCTGGTAATGTTGAAGAAGCTAAAGCTTTATTCTCAGAAGCTACTAAAAAAATAGATCAAGCTTGCACAAAAGGTGTTATAGTAAAAAATACAGCAGCTAGAAAAAAATCAAATTTAGCAAAAAAACTAAATGCTGTAATAGCAAAATAAGATTAGTCTATGGCTAGTCTTTTTTTATGCAAAAAAGTAACCCCGCCTTAGCCGTCAGCTGTACGAATTTTTAAGGACCTGTTCCGAAAAACAGTTGGTACCTACCTAAATACTCATGGGCTTCTTACTACCCTAAGGTGTAAGCTTGCACGCCATATTCAGAAATCGGTCCCCTTCCTATACTTGTTGGTTCTAAAAATTCTATGTCTTTACGCACTATGCAGGGATACTTTATTTATATTATTATTTAATTATTCTATATTTATACTTGTTCTCTCTTGATGTAAATATATATTAACATACACACATTCTTTTTTCAAATTATAAATATTCTTTTAACTCAAATCTAATTGATTTTTTTCTAATTTATCTTATTTTTTCACACTTTATCTATTTTTTAATTACTTTTTATTATTTGCTTTTTTATAATAACTATGTTATACTGTATTATATTGACCTATTATTATGTAGGTCTTATTTTTATTCTAAATTACAAATAAGTTTTTAATGTTTCTATACTATCTTCTTGCATTTTCACAAAATCATCTAGTAATATTTTTATATCTTTATCTATATTTTGATTATGATTTAATAATCTTCTTCCTTCAATTATCCCCATATTAGTACCTTGCATTAATAATTCTGAAATTTTTGAATTACTTTTATCTTCTATTGTATTCATTTGTACTCCATACCAAGTCATCATCTTATTCATTGCATTTGTTTTATGAGGCTCTTTACTTGTTGTATAATTATCATATAATTCATTTGCTCTTTTAGATACATCTTTATATTTGTTATATTCCCAATTTAATGTGTTTTTAAACTTATCATCTTTAACTTTTGGTATAATAAAACTTATTGCGTCCATCCCCATTGTTGCACCTTTATTAACTTCATCTAATACATTCATCTCTTGATTATTTTCCATACTTATCACCTTTCCCTTTGATGATAGTATTCTCATTATATTAAAAATGTATTCGATATTTAAAAACTTTTTACTAATTCATAATTTATTAATTTTATCTGATTTGAAACGAATTTTTTATTATAGTCAATCTCTTTTGATAAATCTGTACTTAAATATTTTTTATTATCATCTGCAAATACTGTTACTGATGGTTTTCTAGTATATTCATTTAGCAATATACTCCCTATTAGATTTGCTCCTGATGATATCCCTACGCCTAAACCTAATTCTTTTGAAAGTCTTCTAGACATATTTATTGCATCATCATCATTAACTAAAAATATTTTATCTATTTTTTCTTTATCAATTAAATCTGGAATGAAGTCATCACCTATTCCCTCTATTTTATGTTGTGATATTATTTTACCTGTTGATATTATTGGCATTTTATCAGGCTCTATTGCTGTAATAACAGCATTTTGGTATTTGCTTTTTATCTTTGCTCCTGCTCCCATTAATGTTCCTCCAGTACCTACGCCTGATACAAACCCTCCTATATCCTCTGGAAGCTGATTTATTATTTCTTCTCCTGTAGTTTCAAAATGTGCTTTGTAATTATCTGTATTTGAAAATTGATTTGTTAAAAATCCATTTGTCATCTTAGCAAGTCTTTTTGATTCTTGCACACATTTTATAAATCCTCCTTCTTCTCTTGATATTAATGTTACTCTTGCATTATATGATTTCATTATTTCTATTCTTTCTTTACTTACCCAATCTGGCATAAAAATATATACTGGATGTTTGTAATATGCCCCTATAGCTGATAGCGATATTCCTGTGTTTCCACTTGTTGCTTCTATTATTGGCATATCCCTTTTTAAAATTCCATTTCTTTGTGCATTATTAACTATATATAATGCAACCCTGTCTTTGATACTTCCTGTTAAATTATAATATTCTAGTTTTGCATATACATGTTTTATATTTCTGTTATATCTATAATTTATTTTTATCATTGGAGTGTTTCCTATTATATTAGTAATATTCATTTTTAGGCTTCTCCTCCTTTAAAAAATTCAGTACATAGTATTTTTCTTATTTATATTATGCCTATTATTAAAAATTTGATTATTTTTATAAAAAGATTTTTCACAAAATGAAATAAACTCAAATTATTAAACTACTTTGTCTAATAACTTGAGTTTATTCTAAAATTCACACTTTATATATACTACTTATCTTATAAAATTTGTTTTTATCTTTCTATCATACTTTGGTTTTTCAATACCTAAACTTTCTCCAGCTTTAATACATTTTAAAATATATACCATATTTTTTGCTAGATTTTGCATAGTTTGAATTCCTTCTAAATCTTGTTTAACTTCCTCTTGGCATGTTCCATGAACTTGATTCCAATAATTTGAGCCAACTACATACATATTACTCATCAGTGCATATTTATTCATTTGGTCAAATGCGGCAGTTGCGCCTCCTCTACGACAACTTACTATACTAGCACATACCTTATTAGAAAACATATTTCCTCTTCCGTAAAATACCCTATCTAAAAATGATGTTATTTGCCCACTTGCTCCTGCAAAATGTACTGGCGTTCCAAATACAAATCCATCAGCTTCTTCAACCTTATCTAAAAATTCATTTACCTTATCATCTATAAAACATCTATTACTTATTCTTTGTTCTTCATTTTGTTTTAAACATTGGTTACAGCCTATACATCCTGCTATTGCTTTCGTTCCAAGCCACATCATTTCTGTTTGTATCTTATCTTCTTCTAAAGTTTTTTGCACTTCGCTTAATGCTGTATATGTACATCCTTCCTTATGAGGACTACCATTTACTAAAATAACCTTCATTTTTGATTTCTTCCTTTCTTTTTTCAGGAATATTAATTATTTTACTTATACTACATACATTACCACGCATAAAAAGTGTAATATACTTCCTAATACACAAGCTAAATGGAATATAGAATGCATCCATTTGTGTTTTTTACCTACTCCATATAATATTGCTCCTATTGTATATACTATTCCCCCTGATAATAATAATATAAATCCTGCTGTACCTAATAGTTCTGGTAATACTGATGCTTTTATTATAATACACCATCCCATTAGTAAATAACATACCATTGAAAATACTTTATATTTCTTTAAATCTATTGAGTTTAATACTATTCCTAATATTGCTAATCCCCATACTATTCCAAATATGCTCCATCCAAGAGCTACATTATATTCTCTTAATGTACATAATGCAAATGGTGTATATGATCCTGCAATTAATAAGAATATTGAGCAATGGTCAATTACCTGAAATACTTTTTTTGCTTTTAGTTCTGAGTTTAAACCATGATATATACTTGACATTGTATATAATAATATAATTGTTATTCCAAAAATTACACTCGAAACTACTCCATATACATTTTTATGCACTACTGCAAAGATTATGCATAATACTAGTGCTATTACCCCTATTCCTCCTCCTACTATATGTGATACCATATTAAATATTTCTTCCCCTTTTGAATAAGTTGGTAATATTCTATCTTTTAATTTTGTTCTTTTCATATTTTTCCTTTCTTCTTTTATTTATTTGTTATTATATTCTAGCATAAATTTCCTAGTATGTGCAATCGTTTTAACAAATTTCTTTCAGACATATTATCCTAAAAGTTACAGTTCAGTAATGGTATTTTAAGTCGTATCGCGGTTAAACAGGACTATATAATTTTAACCTGAACTGTAACTCCTAAAATATTTATTGTATATTTAACATATTATATATTAGAAATAATGGAGGTTTGCTATGTTAGATGATACAAAAATGACTTTAATCAAAAATAATAAAATTACATCTCAAAAACATTTAATTAAAAAGAAAAAAATATTTATTGTATTACTATGTATTTTTATATTTTCTTATATAGTTCTTACAATATTTTGTATGAATAATTCTAATATATTTTCTAGAATTTATATTAATGATATTAATGTCTCAAATATGTCAATCGATGAAGCTAAAGAAAAAGTCTCATCTAAATTAACTAACTCTAAACCGCTTCATTTAACTTATGAAGATTATGATATTACTATATTACCATCAGAAATTGATTTTTGTTTTGATATTGATTCTACAATTCAAGAAGCTTACTCAATTGGCAGAAGTAGTAACATCTTTACAAATAGTTTTAATATAATCTCTTCAATTATTAGTTCTCGTAATATTCCTATTAAATACTCTTATAGTGAAGAAAAATTAAATCATATCATTAATAACATAGGTATTGAACTTCCAGGCGCTGTAGTGGAGCCTAGTTATTATATAGAAAATGATGCTTTGATAATTTGTAATGGCTCTGGTAATATTAGATTGTGTAATGATGAACTTAAAACTTCAATTTTAAATAGTATTTGTGATATTAACACTTCTTCTAATGATATTGTTGAGCTTAACATTCCTGTTAAACCTTCTTCTCCATGCAATATAGATATTGATAAGATTTATAGTGAAATACATACTGAGCCTCAAAATGCTTATATAGACAAAGAAAATCTCATTTTTCATATGAATGTTGATGGTGTAGATTTTGCCATTTCTTTAGATGAAGCTAAATCTTTATTACAAACTGATTGTAAGGAATATGTAATTCCCTTAAATATTACTATTGCTGATATTACTATTAATGATTTGGATAAAGATATTTTTGTTGATACTCTTTCTACATATAATACTCGTTATAATACAAGTAATATCAATCGTAGTCACAATCTTGAAATTGCAACTAACAAGCTAAATAATGTTATTGTACTCCCTGGCGAAGTTTTTTCGTATAATAAAATTGTTGGAGAAAGAAGTATTTCTGCTGGTTATAAAGAAGCTACTGTTTATACTAGTAATGGTATTGAGCATGGTATAGGCGGAGGAGTTTGCCAAGTTTCTTCTACCTTATATAATGCTGTTATACAAGCTAATTTAGATATAGTTGAAAGGAAAAACCATAGATATTCTGTTTCATATGTCCCTTTAGGTTGCGATGCTACTGTTGCTTATGGTAGCATAGATTTTAAATTTAAAAATACTAGAAACTATCCTATTAAAATACAAGCTTCTGCTAAAAGAGGTGTTGTTTCGATTTCTATTATCGGTATGTATGAGGATGTAGAATATGATATATCTCTTGTTACTAAACAAATTTATACAATTCCTTTTGAAACCAAATACATTTATGATTCTTCTCTATCTTACAATTCTCGTGTAATCAAACAAAAAGGCTCATATGGATATAAAATTAATACTTATAAAATTGTTAAATTAGATGATTGTTTAATTTCTGAAACTTTGGTTTCTACTGATACTTACTCTCCTTTAACTCAAATCATTAATGTTGGGAATTAATTCTACATGTTGACAAACTACTATTTTTCCTTCATAATATTTACAATATGGAGGTAAATTATGAAATTTGTAATACAAAGAGTTTCTTCAGCAAGTGTTAATGTAGAGAATAAAACGGTTGGTTCTATTGATTTGGGTTTTATAGTTTTAATAGGAATAACACATACAGACAACCGTGAGATTGCAGATGTCTTGATTAAAAAATTATTGTCTTTGCGTGTGTTTACTGATGAACAAGATAAAATGAATTTAAGTTTAAAAGATGTTAATGGCTCTCTTCTTCTTGTTTCTCAATTTACTTTATATGCAGATTGTACACATGGCAATAGACCTAGCTTTACAAATGCTGCAAAACCTGATTATGCAAATGAATTGTACGAATATATTATTAATAAGTGCAAAGCTGAAGGTCTTAATGTTCAAACTGGTATTTTTGGTGCTAAAATGGATGTTAGTTTAGTAAATGATGGACCTGTAACAATTGTTTTTGATAGTAATGAACTTGTTAAATAAAGAGGCAATACTGCCTCTTTAAAATTATTTTCTACATTCTGCCCCACATTTTTTGCAAACTGCATCTATAACCTTTCGCATTGATTCTAAAACTTCCTCTTCTGTTAAAGTGCGTTTAGAATCTGAGAATGTTAAAGAATAAGCTATTGACTTTTTATTTTCTCCTAGTTGTTCTCCTATATATAAATCAAAAGGTTTAATATTTTCAAGCATAGAGCCTGCTGCTTTCTTTATATTTATTTCTATTTCTAAAGATGTTATATTTTTATCAACAACAAAAGCAACATCTTTTTCAATACTTGGGAATTTTGAAATTTCTTTGAACTTCATCTTTCCTGTTTTCTTTTCTAATAACTTATCTAAATTTATTTCTAGTACATATACTGGTGACTTTGCATTGTTTATATTGTTCTCTACATTTGGATGTAACCTTCCTATTACACCAACTACATCATTATTAACTGAAATATATGCTGTTTGACCTGGGTGAAATTCTGCCAAAATTTTATCTTGTTTAACAAAACTATATCTTTTTTCATATCCTAAATAATCAAGTATTTCTTCTGCAATTCCTTTAACAACATAGAAATCATATTGTTTTACATCACCAAGTTCATTATAATAATCTCCTGTCATTAAAGCACATAACTTTGTATTTTCTCCATACTCATCTTGCTTCTTGTAAAATCCCTTACCTATTTCAAATATTGATACATCCTTATTATCACGAGCTTTATTATATTCATATATCTTAACCATTGAAGGTATTACGCTATATCTTAATGTATTTCTATCTTCTGTAATTGGTGCTAACAATCTTAATTCTTCAAATTCATCTAAAGTATATCTATGAACATCTTTGTCATTTATCAAAATATATGATAGTGTTTCATTTAGTCCAAGTGAAATCATTTTATTTCTAATTTCTCTATATGTTTTATCAATTTTTCCAGCCCTAACTGGTAAAATTGGCAATCTACCTTGTATATTATCAACTCCATATATACGACTAACTTCTTCTATTAAATCCTCTTTTATTGAGATATCAAGTCTTCTTGTTGGAACAGTAACTGTTGCTTTTTCTTCATCTGAAGTAAATTTAAAACCTAATTTTCTAAACACATTTAATATGTCTTCTTTTGAAATTTCTGTACCTAGAACATCGTTTATATTTTTAAATTCAACTTCAATTACCTTTTCTTGTTTATTACTCTTATCATATACACACATTCCTGACATAATCTTTGCATCTGCATATTTTTCTAATAAATAACATGCTCTTTCTATTGCCAAATATGTTCTATTTGGGTCTAATCCCTTTTCAAATCTGTTACTTGCTTCACTTCTTAGAATCTTATTTGATGTCATTCTTACTTTTACTGAATCAAATATTGCTGATTCTATAACTATATTTTTTGTATTATCTTCTACTTCTGTCTCTAGCCCTCCCATTACACCTGCTAATCCTATTGCTTTATTATCATCTGCTATTACGATATCTGAATCATTTAATTCTCTTTCTATTCCATCTAATGTTGTTAATTTTTCTCCTTTATTTGCCATTCTTACAATGATTTTATTTCCTAGACTATTAGCATCATAGAAGTGTAGTGGTTGCCCAACTTCTAACATTACATAGTTACTAATGTCTACAACATTATTGATTGGTCTTATTCCTGAAGCTATTAATCTATTTTTTATAAAGTCTGGACTTGGTTTTATTGTTACATTTTGTATTTTCTTTGCTAAAAACAATTTGCAGTTTTCTGTTTTGATGTCAATTGAAAATTCATCTTCCACATTTTTTCCATTTTCTGTGTATTTTGTCTCTATCTCTTTTACTGGTTTATCATATATTGCTCCCACTTCATATGCCATTCCTAATATACTTAGTAAATCTCCTCTATTTGCAGTTAGTTCAAAGTCTATGACACTATCATCTAATTTCATAAATTTAATTGGGTCTTCTCCTACTGGTGCATCTTCTGCTAATTCATGTATCCCTGCTTTGTCCTCTTCTCTAATGAATTTGTTATCTAATCCTAATTCTGCAATTGAGCATAACATTCCATTTGATGTTTCTCCTCTAATTACACCTTTTTTTATTTCTCCTCCTGGTAACTGGGCTCCTACTTGCGCAACAATTACCTTTAGGCCTTCTCTTACATTTGGTGCTCCACATACTATGTCTAATATTTCTGTTCCTACATCTACTTTGCATACATGTAAATGGTCTGAATCTGGATGTTCTTTACATGATACTACCTTTCCTATTATTAAGTTTGTTGCTTTTATTAGATTTTCTGCTTCATCATATTCATTTCCTACTCTTGTCATATCTTCTGCTAATGTTTTTACATCGACATCTATGTCTACATAGTCTTTCAAAAAATTTGTACTTAATTTCAATTTATTTTCCTCCTAATAAATTTTATATCCATCCCACTAAATGTTTTTTATTTAATCTTTCCTATCAAATTGTTTTAAGAATCTTACATCATTTGTGTATAAATATCTCATATCTGTTATACCATACTTAAACATTGCTAATCTATCTAATCCTGTTCCAAATGCAAATCCCCCAAATTTTTCTGGGTCGTAACCATTCATTTTTAATACATTTGGATGTACTATTCCAGCTCCTAATATTTCTATCCATCCAGTTTGCTTGCATAAAGGACATCCTTTTCCTCCACATTTAAAGCATGTTACATCTACTTCATATGATGGCTCTGTAAATGGGAAATAACTTGGTCTAAATCTTAAACTTAAGTTTTCTCCTATCAACTTTCTTACAAATATTTCTAGTGTTCCTTTTAGGTCTGCTAATGATACATTATTTTCTTTCTTGTCTATTACTAGCCCTTCTACTTGACCAAATTGATGTGAATGTGTTGCATCATCTTCTCTTCTATATGTTTTTCCTGCACATATCATTCTTATTGGTGTTTTTTCTTCATTTGCTAACATCGTTCTCGCTTGTACTGCTGATGTTTGTGTCCTTAATAAATATTCGTTTGTGATATAAAAACTGTCTTGCATATCTCTAGCAGGATGACCTTTAGGTAAATTTAATCTCTCAAAACAAAACTCATCTGTCTCTAGCTCTGGTCCTACCTCTACATCATATCCCATTGATACAAATAGGTCTTCTATTTCTTCAATTACTCTATTTATTGGATGTTTACTTCCTCTTTTTGTTTTTGTACTTGGTAATGTGATGTCTATTGTCTCTTCTTCTAATTTTTTATTTAATTCTTCCTCTTGATATTTTGTTTCTCTCTCTTGTATTATTTTTTCTAAATTAGCTTTTACTACATTTACTAAACTTCCTATTTTGGGTCTTTCTTCTGGTGTTAGTCCTCCCATTCCTCTTAGTATTGTTGTTAATTCTCCCTTTTTTCCTAAATATTTAACTCTTAAATCATTTAGCTCTTTTAAATTTTTAGCTTCATTTATTTCCTTTATTGATTTTTGTTCAATTTCTCTAATTTGTCCTTCCATCTTCTTACCTTTCCTTTCTTTTTTTCTTGATATGGTACAAATTTGCCTCCATCTTTGTATGCCCCATATTTCCTTACTGGATTTTCTTTGTGTTTTTCTGTTTCTTTATTTTCATAATCATCTTTTTTTATAAATTTTTTGTCTTGTTGCTTTTCCTTTTTAAGTTCTTTTGTTTCATTTTGCTCTTTCTTTTCTTTTTGCTGTTTCGGCTGTTTTTCTTCTTTTTTGATTTTGTATCTTTTGGTTTCTGCTTTAGCTCTCTTAGGTGTTTTCCTTTTTATTATTAATATTACTGTTGCTCTTTTTGCTTTATACTCGTTTTGTATTATCTTTATTCCTATATTTTTTATTTTGCTTATTTTCTTTAGTTCTAATATCTTCTTTTCTATATATTCCATTATTTCTTCTCTCGTCGTGTCTTTTTCGAAATAGTATTCTAGACATTTTTTTACTTCCAAGTTACATCACTTCCTCTTGCTTGTTTTATTGTTTATTTTAGTATTATAGAGCTCAAAAAAACATTTCTCCAATATTAAATACTTTTATTTAATATATAGGACGAAATGTTGATATTCGTGGTACCACCTATTTTTATTAGATTATAATTCATTTATCTAACCTCTTTTTAGTTTTTAACGGTTACTACCCGCTTCTTCCTACTTTTATTTCTATTGTGTTATTCTTGTTTTGTGTTGTTCAAAAGAAGACCTCCCAAGTGAATCTTCAATATATTTTTCATAAATATCTTTCACCTTTGATATTCTCTCTGTAATGATTTTTATATATTTACTTTTCTTGTTCTTTGGCTTTTAAATTTGTTTATATATTACCATATTTTTTTAGTAGTGTCAATGGTTTGTGATACCTCTATACTAAAATTTATAAATATTGAACTTAATTTAATTAGTTGCATAATATATACAAAGGGGGGAATTTTTATTATGTGTACTAAAAATTGTGCTATTTCTATAATTATAAGTGCTATAATTGGTATAGTAATAGGTGGTCTATTTTCTATTGGCTCTATAATATCAATTACTGCTGGAATAATAGTTGCTTTAATATTCGCTGCAATTGCCTTACTATCTTTAGTTATAACTGTTTCATTAGTAAAAGGTCGTAACGAAGAAAAATGCTTATGTAATAATGGTCCTTGTGCTCTAATAGGTGCTATTGGTACTATTATTACTGGTGTAGTTGGTCTTTCTATTACTCTAACTACTGCATTTGCTAGTATCCTCTTAGTTGGTTTTATTGGATTTTTCTTTGCACTAACAGTAATAAGTATATTATTACTTGTTATGTGTCTTTTAATGAATAAATGTACTAAAGATTGCTACAAATGTTGTGATGAATGTAATAACTATTATAAAGATTAATTCTAATTACAGTTTTATCTGTTACTAGAATATTATAGAATACAAAACAGGTTTGCAAACTATATTATAATTAATTATAGTTTGCAAACCTTATTTTTTACTATAAATTCTGATTTTCAAAAGGAAAATACAAAATATTTGTGTCAAAAAGAACGTCCCCATGACACTATTATTTATTTATCCAACTTTCATCACTAGGATTATTTCTAAATGCAATTAATTTTTGAATTGAATCTTTATTTATATACCCTTCTTCAGCTGCAACTTCTACTAAAGCATCAAAATTTGATAAGCTTATATTTTTAACATTCGCTTCTTCTAATTTAACTTTGCTCTTTTCCATATTATATGTAAAAATGCTTACAATTCCTAAAACTTCTGCTCCTGCATCTCTTAATGCATTTACTACATCTATTACACTTCCGCCAGTTGATATTAAATCTTCTACAACTACTACCTTTTGTCCTTTTTCTAATCTTCCTTCTATCTGATTATTTCTTCCATGGTCTTTACTACTTCCTCTTACATATCCCATTGGTAATTTTAATATGTCTGCTGTTATTGCTGCATGTGGTATTCCTGCTGTACTTGTTCCCATTAATACATCTACATCTGAATAATTTTCTTTTATTACTTCTGCTAATGCGTTTTCTATTTTTGTTCTAACTTCTGGTGCTGTAAGTGTTAATCTATTATCACAGTATATTGGACTTTTTATTCCACTTGCCCATGTGAATGGCTCCTCTGGTCTTAAAAATATTGCCTCTATTGCTAATAATTCTTTTGCTATTTCTTTTTCAAAATTTTTCATTTTTATCTTCCTTCCATTTTTTATTACTTTTTGTTTTATATTTTTTTAATATTAATTACAAATTATATTTTCTTAAACTAGTTATGATTTGATTAGTTTGATATGTTTTAAAATTAGTTGCAAAAATCTTCTACACATCTTTTATATGCTTCTACTGGATTTTCTGCTTTTGTAATTGGTCTTCCTACTACTATATAATCTGACCCTAATTCTTTTGCCTTTTTAGGTGTTGTAACTCTGACTTGGTCTCCTACTTCATCTGTTTCAAACCTTACTCCTGGTGTTATTGTTAAAAAGTCTTTTCCACAATTTTCTTTTACTTTTCCTGCTTCTAATGGTGAACATACTACACCATCTAATCCTGCTTCTTTTGAATTTTGTGCATATTTTATTACAACTTCATCTATTGGTCTTTCTATTAATAACTCTTGTCTCATTCTTTCTTCACTTGTTGATGTTAATTGTGTTACTGCAATTAAAAGTGGTCGTGTTCCATCTTCTTTTTTTAATCCTTCTATTGCTGATTTCATCATTTCTATTGTTCCTGCTGCATGTACATTACACATATCTACATCTAAGTTCGATAATACTGACATTGCCTTTTTTACTGTATTTGGTATATCATGCAATTTTAAGTCTAAAAATATTTTGTGTCCTCTTCTTTTTATTTCTCTTACTATGTCTGGTCCTTCTGCATAAAATAATTCCATTCCTATTTTTAAAAATAATTTTTCTTTTGAAAATTTATCTAAAAATTCTATTGTTTCTTCTTTGCTTTTAAAGTCACATGCTATTATTACATCTCTTCCCATCTATTTACTCCTTCTTTACAGTTCAGTAACCATACTATAGGTCCGTGTTAGTGATACACTCAAAAAATAATCTGGTGGTACCTGTAGGGCGTATCAAATTATTTTTTGAGTTGTATCACGGTTAAACAGGACTGTATAATTTCAAGCTGAACTGAATTTATATTTTTTAGTGTGCTTTCCCTATTATATCAGAAAGCTTTTCTATTTTATATTTTTCCATAACTTTTGGTAAATCTTCTATTATTTCTTTACATGCATATGGATTTTTTAAGTTTGCTGCTCCCACTTCTACTGCTGTTGCTCCTGCCAGCATCATCTCTATTACATCTTCTGCTGTCTCTATTCCACCTACTCCTATAATTGGTATATTAACTGCTTCGTAAACTTGATATACCATTCTTTCTGCTACAGGGAATATTGCAGGTCCTGAAAAACCTCCCATTTTATTTGCTATTACTGGTTTTCTTGTCTTTAAGTCTATTCTCATTCCTAATAATGTATTTATTAATACAATTCCATCTGCTCCACCATCTTCACATGCTTTTGCTATTTCTACTATATTGCTTACATTAGGTGTTAATTTTATATATACTGGCTTTGTTGTTACTGCCTTCACTGCTTTTGTTACTTCTTTTGCTGCTTCTGTGCTTGTTCCAAATGCCATTCCTCCATTGTGAACATTTGGGCAACTTATATTTACTTCTATTATTTCTACTTGCTCTTGTTTATCAATCTTTTCACAACAATGTGTGTATTCATCTATTGAAAATCCGCTTATGTTTGCTATTAATGGATTTTTAAATACCTTCCTTAATCTAGGTAATTCTTTTTCTATTACCATATCTATTCCTGGATTTTGTAATCCTATTGAATTTATTAATCCTTCTTTACATTCTGCTATTCTTGGTTGTGCATTTCCAAATCTTTCATCTTTTGTTGTTCCTTTAAATGATATTGACCCTAAAATATTTATATCATAAAAGTCTGCAAATTCATATCCAAACCCAAATGTTCCACTTGCTGGTATTACTGGATTATTTAATTTTATTCCACTTAATGTTACTGATAATTTTTCTTCCAATTTCTTTACTTCCCCTCTTTATATTTATCTTCATTCTCATTTTTGTATAATCTATGTCTTTATTATTTATACTAAATGTTACCATATTATTTCTTCTTTTTTTAATACAGGTCCATTTTTGCATATCCTTTTATTTCCATATTTTGTTTTACATGTACATCCCATACAAGCTCCAAATCCACATCCCATTCTTTCTTCAAAGCTTAGTTCTCCTTTTCCTTTTGCCACATCATATACTGCTTTTAACATGTTTTCTGGTCCACATGCGTAATAATATGTATATCCTTCTAAGTTTTTTATTACATCTGTTACAAATCCTTTTGTTCCATAGCTTCCATCTACTGTTGACACATATACTTCTGCCCCTAAGTTTTTGAATTCTTTTTCATAAAATACTTCATCTTTTGATCCAAATCCTATTACTACTATTGGTTTACTTTCTCTTTTTATCAATTCTTTACAAAGGTTATACATTGGTGGGGTTCCTACTCCTCCTCCTATTAATAATGGTCTTTCTCCACCTATCGTTTTTTCAAACCCATTTCCTAATCCCGTTAATATATCTAAAATACTTCCTTCTTTTAAAGTACTCATTTTCTCTGTTCCATTTCCTACTACTTTATATATTATTGTTATTGTATTTTCATCATAGTCACATACTGATATTGGTCTTCTTAAATAAAATCCATCAATTTCTATATTTATAAATTGTCCTGGTCTTGTTATATATGTTGTTTCTCCTTCTAATACCATCTCATATACATTTTTTGCAATTTGTTTATTTGACATTATTTTATATTTATTTCTTTTATACATACTTTTTCCTTTCTAGTTCTAACTTATCGTTTCCTATTTTTGTTATGGCTTATCAACTTTCATAGTTACTATCTATTACATTTCACTATATACTACTTCACCATTACAGATTGTCATTTTACATTTTCCGAATACATGTGTTCCATCAAATGGTGTTGCTTTTCCCATTGATATAAATGTGTTTGAATCTATGTCATATTCTTCATTTAAATCATACACTGTTAAATCTGCTTTTTCTCCTACTTTTATCTCTGTTCCAATTTCAAATATTTTTCTTGGGTTTGTATTCATTAATTCAATTAATTTTTCTAGTGTTATTATTCCTTTTTTTACTAGATTTGTATATAGAACTGGAAATGCTACTTCTAATCCTACTACTCCCATACTACTTCCTGCTAATCCTTTTGATTTTTCTTCTTTCGAATGTGGTGCATGGTCTGTTATTATCATATCTATTGTTCCATCTTGTATTCCTTTTATCAAGGCCTCTTGGTCTTCTTTTGAACGAATTGGTGGATTCATTTTAAATCTTCCATGTTCTTGTAAATCCATATCATTTAATACTAGATAATGTGGTCCTGTTTCACAAGTTACTTTTACTCCTTCTTTTTTTGCTTTTCTTATTATTTCTACACTTTCTTTTGTTGATATATGACATACATGATAATTGCATCCTGTTTTTCTTGATAATTCAATGTCTCTTGCTATTGGTCTCCATTCGCTTTCTGAGCATATACCTTTATGACCATGCTCCTTTGCATATTGTCCATCATGTATATATCCTCCATTTAATAATGAATTTTCTTCACAGTGTGCTACTATCTTTTTTCCTAAACTTTGTGCTTTTTTCATTGCTTCTAACATCATTTCTTCGTTTTGTACACCTTTTCCATCATCTGAATATCCTACTACATATTTTTGCATTTCTTCAAAATCTGCAAGCTCTTCTCCATTTTCTCCTTTTGTTATTGTTCCATATGGATATACATTAATCTTTGCATCTTTTTTTATCGCATCTAATTCTATTTGTAAATTCTCCAAACAATCTGGCGTTGGTTTTAAGTTTGGCATTGCACATATACTCGTATATCCTCCTTTTGCTCCTGCCATACTTCCTGTTGCAATTGTCTCTTTATAAATAAAACCAGGCTCTCTTAGATGTGTATGTACATCAATTAGACCTGGTAATAAATATAAATTTTTTAAATCGTAAATAACATCGAATTCTCCTTCTTCGATGCTTGCTTCTATTTTTGTTATTTTGCTATCTGTTATTTCTATATCAGCTTTTTCAAATTTGTTATTTGTATATACTATTGCATTTTTTAATAGCTTTCTCATTTTTATATTCCTTTCATTCTTTATTTTTTCTAGCATTTATATTATAAGATTTTTTCGCGTTTGTCAATGGGAACATAAATTTTTTTGTGTCACGGGGACGTCCTTTTTGACACAACATAAATGGAAAAGGTGTGTCAAAAAGGACGTCCCTCTGACACACTTATTTTCCTAAAATTATCTTCATTTCTTCATTTCTTTTAACCTTATTCGTAGTAGTCTTAATCAAAGGCTCTTTTGTTAAAATCATATGTTTCATATATTTATATTTTGGTAATGTTGTATTTATTTCTTTAATTTTATTCCAAATTATTTTATATAACTCTTCTTCTGTAATCTTTCCATATTTATCTTTTACATAGCTTTCATTATATACTACTTTAACAGAAACTTTAACATCATTTTGGTCATCTTCATCTGGCATACCAAATACAAAACATTCTTCGACTTCTGGTAATCTTAATACTAATGTTTCTATTTCTTCAGGGAATACCTTTTTCCCGTTTTTTAAAACTATTAAATCTTTTTTTCTTCCTGTTATGAATATAAATCCATCTTTATCTATATATCCTAAGTCTCCTGTATAAAACCATCCGTCTTGTAAAACCTCATCTGTTTTTTCCTGATTTTCATAATATCCTAACATTATGTTTGGTCCCTTTGCTCTTATTTCCCCAATTCCTTTATCATCCTTATTGGCTATTTCTATTTGTACATGCTCCATTGCTATTCCTGTAGAGCCATATCTTTTCTTTTTAGGATTTTCTGCTATTAATACTGGAGATGTTTCTGTTAGTCCATATCCTTGTATCATTTCTATTCCAAATTCATCAAAACTTCTAGATGTGTTTTGGTCTAATGGTGCCCCTCCTGATATTATTGTTCTTAGTTTTCCTCCAAGTCCTTCTATTACTTGCTTGAATAATTTTCTTCTAATGTCTATTTTAAACTTTAATAAAAAGTTGCTTACTTTTGTTGCTATTTTAATGACCTTTGTTTTTCCTTGCTTTTCTATTTCTTGCATTACTGTTTTATACATTTTGTCTACTAATACTGGTACTCCTATAAATACTGATACTCCATATTCTTTTAAATTTGATTTTATATATTTTAGTCCATCTGGAAATACTGTTTTTAATCCTACTGCCAACATTACTAACATCCCTGTTGAACCAAATACATGGTGGAATGGTAAAAATGCTATATTTACATCTGTTTCATAAAACTTTTCTACTAATAACATATCATGTATATTTGTTGCTATTCCGAATTGTGATAGCATTACTGCTTTCGATTGTGATGTTGTTCCTGATGTGAATAATAATATTCCCATTTCTTTTTCTGTTATCTCTGCATTTATATATTCTTGGTTTCCACTTCCTATTGACTTCTTTCCTTCTGCTATTAAGTTGTTTACATTTTCATAGCTTTCTAATTCACTCATACATATAAAATGCTCTACTTGTGTGTTGTTTCTTTCTTTCACTTTTTCTATTTTTTCTATATACTTCTCATCGAATACTATTGCTTTTGCTTTACTTCTTATTAATGATGTTTCTAATTCTTCTAACTGTAAATCTTTATCTAATGGTACTGATATTATATTTCCTAATAGGTTTGCTAGATGTGCTACTACCCACTCATATCTATTTCTTCCTAGTATTGCTACTCTTTCTTTTTTTAACCCAATATTATATAGTGATGTTCCAAATCCATTTATATCTTCTAATAATTCTTTATATGTTGTATTTTTATATGTTACTTTTTCTCCTTTTTTTATTTTAGTTGTAAATGCTATATTGCTTGAAAACCTCTTTACTGATGCATATATTATTTCTTTTATATCTTTTAATTTTTCCATACTTTTCTCCTTTATGTAGTATTCAATACTATATTAACAAACATTGTATTCTATGTCAACATTTTGACTATTTATTCAAAATATGTTATTATTTTATTAAAATTTTTGGCTTTGCAATTTATACAAGATATGCAGAACAATTAATTTTATTATAGAGGTGATTTTTTGATTAACTTAAATTTTGATATTAATAATTTCCATATTCCCAGATGGGATGAAATCCCTAATATTGATTTATATATGGATCAAGTTCTTTCTTATGTTGAAAAAAACTTACCTATTTATATAAATGATGAAAATGAAACTTTGATTACTAAAACTATGATTAATAATTACGTTAAACAGGATATTATAGCTCCCCCCGTTAAGAAAAAATATAATAGATTGCATATTGCTGAATTATTTGTAATTTGTATTTTAAAACAAGTTTATGTTATGAATGATATTAAAAATTTAATTAATCTAGCTTTAAAAACTTCTCCTACTAATATTTGTTATGATAATTTTTGTGATATTTTGGAACAGTCTTTGAAGTCTACATTTAATGGCGAAGAATTTTCTTTAGTTGAAAATATTCCTCCTGAACAATATCTACTAAGAAACGTCGCTCAGTCTTTTTCTTGTAAACTATATGTTCAATTTTCATATCTTAATAAAATGATTGATAATAAATTTGAAATATTTTCTTCAAAATAGAATTACCAGAATAAAAATTCTGGTAATTCTATTTTTACAATTTGATGTTTATATTTTACTTATTAAAATCAAAATCTTGTAATAAATTTCTTTTACGTTTTTCATATTGCTCTTGTGTAATCTCTCCATTTGCAAGTTTCTCATCTAATTTTTTTAATGCTTTTGCATTCATTGAATCAAAGTTCTCATTAAGTTTATTTCCTAAGCCTGTAGACTTCATTATTGTAGAGTGAAGTTTGTTAGAAAACTTATTTGATATTACTGCTGATCCAACTGTTATAGCTATTGCACCAATTACTATAATAATTATTAGTCCCATATTTTTCCTCCTAACATTTTAAATAATATCATTAACACAAAGTACTGTCAACTATTTTTGTTACAAATTACAATAAGAATCTTTTTTATTTATAAGCATATTAAAAATTTCATTGAATTCTGGGCATTGTTTTTTTAATATTATTGGTTTTCCTTCTCGATTTACAAAACAATGTTTTGATTCTCCTATTAATACAATTTGTTCTGTGTTTTTGTTTTTCATCTCATATGAGATTGTCATCCTTACTCCTTTATATTCTCTTATATTTACCTCTATTTCTATATTATCATTAAATTTTGTACTATTCTTGTAATCACATTTTATTTCTATTACTGGTGACGATATTCCTAGTTCTTCTAATTTATCATATCCCCATCCTATTTTTTCTAAATAGTCTACTCTTGCTTCTTCCATCCATCTTATATAATTTGAGTGATGTGTTATTCCCATTTTGTCTGTTTCGTAATAGTGTACTTTGTGTATGTATTTTTCCATTTTTTCTCTCCTCTTTATTCCGATAATTATTTTTTATTATATCACATATATTTTTGAATTACTACACTTTTAATCAATTTGCTTACTATATACAACTTCTCCGAATTTAACACTATTAAATTTCTTTTGTAATTCCATAATTGGTACTGGCATAATAGAAATTATAATTGTAATTAACCATTGAGTTTGATTCAAAGGAACTAGTTTGAATATTTCTGCAATAGCAGGTATTACTGCTACTATTATTTGAAGTAATATTCCAAATACAAAACTTGCTATTAAAAATTTATTTTCTAATAAAACTCTTGAAAATATTGATTTATCTGTTTTTATATTAAAACTATGCACCAACTCTAATATTCCAATTGCTATAAATGCCATTGTTCTTCCTACTTCTACACTATAATATTTATTTCCTATACTAAATGCAATTAATGTTAATAATCCTAACATTATTCCTTCTACTACAATTTTATTCCATAACCCATCTGCAAAAATTCCTTTCTTGCTATTAATTGGTTTTCTATTCATTATGTCCTTTTCAGGTGGCTCTAATCCTAAAGCTATTGCTGGTAATGAATCTGTTACTAAATTTACCCATAATAATTGTATTGCAAGTAATGGTGACTTTAATCCTAATAGTAGCCCCATAAATATTGTAACAATCTCTCCTATATTTGTTGATATTAAAAAATGTATAGCTTTTCTAATATTATCATATATATTCCTTCCTTGTTTTACAGCTTCAACAATTGTTACAAAATTATCATCTACTAAAATCATGTCTGCTGCATTTTTTGCTACATCTGTACCATTCATTCCCATTGCTATTCCTATATCTGCATTTTTAAGTGCTGGACTATCATTTACACCATCACCTGTCATTGCTACTACTGCTCCTGACTTTTGCCATGCTTTTACTATTCGTACTTTGTGCTCTGGCGTTACTCTTGCAAATACTGAGTACTCTGATATTTCTTTTTCTAATCTTTCTTGTGATATTTCATCTAATTCTTTTCCTGTTATTGCTTTGTCTCTACTTCCCAATATATTAAGTTCTTTTGCAATGGCTTTTGCTGTTAAAATATGGTCTCCTGTAATCATTACTGTTTTTATTCCAGCTCTTTTACATACTTTTATTGCTTCTTTTACCCCTTCTCTTGGTGGGTCAATCATGCCTATTAATCCTAAAAATTCTAGACCATTTTCAATTGTTTCTGTATCTATTTTACTTGGTAATGTCTGTACATCTTTATATCCTACTGCTATTACTCTTAGTGCTTTTTCTGCCATCTGTGTATTATCTCTTTGTACTTTTTGTTTTTCTTGCGAATTAATATTACACCTTTCTATTAATACATCTGGCGCACCTTTTGTTATTATTCTATATTTATTTCCTATTCTATGTATACTTGTCATCATTTTTCTATTTGAATCAAATGGTATCTCATTTATTTTCGGCATTTGGTTATATAATTCATCTTTGTTTTTATTTCTTTTTATTGCATATTTTACAATTGCAGCCTCTGTTGGTTCTCCTTTTACCTCTAGCTTGCCGTTTTCATATATCATATCACAATTAGTACACATTGTGCCTAATTCTATTGCTAATTCTTGATTTTTTGCTCTGACTTCTACAACTGTCATCTTGTTTTGTGTTAATGTTCCTGTTTTGTCTGAACATATTACTTTGCTACTTCCTAATGTTTCTACAGCTGGTAATTTTCTTATTATACTATTGCTTTTAGCCATTCTTGTAACACCAATTGATAACATTATTGTTACTATTGCTGGTAATCCTTCTGGTATTGCCGCTACTGCTAATCCTACTGATGTCATAAACATTTCTAATGGCTCTATTCTCTTAAATATTCCAATGATAAATATTATCACACATATTACTAAACATACTATTCCTAATGTTTTTCCTACCTGTCCTAGTTTTTTCTGTATTGGTGTTTCTGGTGCCTCATCTTGTATCATCATTCCTGCAATTTTTCCTACTTTTGTATCCATTCCTATTTCTGTAACAACTGCTTTTCCATTTCCTCCTACTACTATACTTGCCATAAATGCCATATTTATTTGGTCTCCTAATGGTACATTTGGTGCACATATATAGTTTGCATCTTTTAATATCGCTTCTGTTTCTCCTGTTAAACTTGATTCTTCTATTTTTAAATTTCTACTCTCTATTATTCTACAATCTGCTGGAACATAATTTCCCGCTTCTAGTATTATTATATCTCCTGGTACTAATTCTTCTGCATTTATTTCATTTGTTATTCCTTTTCTTATTGTCTTGGCTTTTTGTGGTGTCATTTTCTGCAAGGCCTCTATCGATTTTTCTGCCTTTGCCTCCTGTATAACCCCCATTATTGCATTTAATATTACAATTGCTATTATTATTATTGAATCTACATATCCGTTCTCTCCTTGCATTTTTGAAACTAATGCAGATACTACTGATGCTAATATTAGTATTATTATCATAAAATCATTAAATTGTTTTAAAAATCTTATAATAATACTCTCCTTTGGCTTGTCTTCTAATTTGTTTTTTCCATACTGCTTTTGCCTTTCTTCTGCATCACATTCTTGCAGTCCTTGTCCTTCATGTGTTCTTAATATTTGTATTATTTCTTCTTTTCTCATAGTTTCCCACATGTTTTCTCTTCTTAAAGTTGTCTTTTTGTTTTCTTCTCTTCTAATCGTTCCTCTCATTTTATTTCTCTCCTTTGTTTTTAGTTTTATATATGAAGCTGTTTTTATTTAATCAAATTAGCTCCATTCTTTGTTTACTACACTATATGCTTGTACTTCTTTTTTATTCATACTTTTTTAGTATTACATATTTTAAACATTTTGCCTTTTTTGTCATATTATGTAAGAGAGAAATTTGTAAATTTTTGTAATTAAAGTATTTTGTGCAAAAATATTTTACTCTAGAGGAGGTCTTTATGATTATTAATTCTTTTTTACTTGCTATTTCTAGTAGTATAGATTCACTTGGTATTGGTATTACTTATGGGGTTAAAAATACTAAAATCTCAAATCAAGCCAAAATTATTTTATTTTTACTTTCTTTTTGTATCTCTTTGACTTCTATTTGGTTTGGAGATGTACTCAAAAATCTTTTTTCTGAATCTATTACTTCTTTTATCGGTAGCTTTATACTTATTTTTATTGGATTTTTCGTTTGCTTTCAGGCTGTTAAAAAGGCTCCTATCTCAGCTAATAAATTTGATTATAATGAAGATAAGCCTTATAAATCTTTTATTAATTTTTTGGGTATTACAACTAATATTATTAAAAATCCTATTGATTCTGATTTAGATAAGTCAAATACTATTGACTCTAAAGAGGCTCTTTTTCTTGGTCTTGCTTTATCTTTAGATTGTTTTTCTATTGGTATCGGCGGTGGTATGTTGGGAATTAGTTTTTCTTGGTTTCCTGTTTTTATTAGCCTTTTCCAACTTATATTTTTTAGTCTAGGAAATCATTTAGGTAAGAGACTTTCTCGATGTGCTTCTCTTCCTTCTAATGTTTGGTCTTTTATCTCTGGTTTGCTGATTATCTCTATTGGTTGTTTTAAGTTGTTTGTATAATTTTTATGGATACATTAAAAGCCCCCTTCACTTTTGATTTACACTTTTACATGTAATCTAAAGTGAAGAGGGCGTATGACATTAATTACTTAGTCACAATTTCCGCCATCAGCTCATTCCAAAATTTTGCTATTTCTCTCTCCTCTTCATCAAGATAATCCTCTTTCCAGAATTCCATCCACCTCATAGTATTATATACCATGCTGTATATGTATTTGTTGAATAGCATTTTTGTCACAAAACCCTCAGGCAACTCTTTACATTCATTCCAGTTCACCAAACAGCAGTTCTTCTATTTATTGACATCTATTGACAATTATTTTGTATATTTTTATTCAATTACTTAATCTTATTATTAAAGTTTTCCAATAATGAGTCATATATATAACATTAATATTTATCGTACATCAAATTCTCTTTCAATTTCTTCAAAAATAGGTTTTCCATCTGCATCTTTAACAATCCTACCAAAATATGGAACTAGGTCTGTATCGAAGTATGTGTTGAATACAAGACTTGAATCAATATGTTCTTCTTTATATTGAACTACTCTATTTAAAAACAAATCTCTACATTCTCTGTATATAGAATCTAAATCATTTTCTTCTTGTAAAAAATCTAATTCTTTTAGATGTTTACTGTATTCACATTTAATTCTTTCTTTTAATAAATTTTCATCTAGTTTTATATCCATTATACCATTAATAATTTTAAGAAAATCTTTACTCTCGTAACATCTCTGTATGGAGCTACATATTGTTAAGCTATCATCCGAAACTAATATTCTTGAAACAATACTTTCTAAAAATGTTTGATATACCATTTCTGGTTTAATATTTGTATGTGAATGTATATATTCATTTAGGATACTATGGCATAGGTTTCTAAAAATTTGCCTACTATTATTATCCCAATATATAATTATACCTTCTAAATATTTTATATACATTTCAGTTTTTGACATTTTTCCTTCAAGCATTAATTTTCTATCATTATACATATTAACTAATCTATTATCATCAGTTTCAAAATATGGCAAAACAAAATGATCCCAACTATGCAAATTTGTAGTTATATTAGGAATTTCATTATATGAAAATAAAACAGTATGCTCGCCAAATTCATGACATTCATATATTAACCCCATAGCAATTTCACTAGGATCAAATTCAAGCTGATTATGATTTAAATATTTAAAATATATCGATTTTATTTTCCTTTCATCATTAAATAATTCTGGATTAAAATAAAACATATTGCTTGGTCCCCAAATGTCCCAAAAATTTTCATCAAATTTTATTCCAGTTCCCCCTTTTTTTATGATACTAGGCCACATTTTTTCCTCCTTACTTCTATATTTATATATTATATATTACCATAAAACTTTATCCTAATCAACTTGACTGTAAAATCCTAAACTCTCTTTTTATCTATCTTCTTGCTCAATTATTTCTGTTGGTTGTCCTTCTTCTAAAGAATTTACTATCCTCCCTATTACATCAAGTTCTTCTTTTGTAATTCCTTTTCCTTTTAAAGTGTCTTCAGTTGTTTCAAGTTGTACAGTTTGCACTTTGTTATCGTCGTGTTCACTTTGTGGGTTATTCTGAGTTTCTTTATTAAAGTTAGGAACATATATTCCCATCTCTTCTTCACATATCTTCAAATTAAGTGCATCTCTTTTATATACTTCTATTAATTTTGATTGCAACTCAGGTATTAAATCATCTAATCCTAAATTTTGTAAATCAGGAATAACACATTCTTCTAGTAAATCTGGTACCGTAAAAGCTGCATATCCTGTGTTATGAATATGTTTTACAATACTATCAATTACATTATCCTTTAAATTGTATTTCCAAATTTTATCATTAATATCTGTAAATTCATCAAGTGGCTCTTTTAATGTTCTTTTCTCTTCTTCTGTCAAAGTCATATCAGTTGGTGATACAATAGTAAATAGATATTTTATTTTTGTAAAAAACCTCTTTATTGTATTAACTGTAGTTAACGCCCTAGATTGCTGTGTTTTTTTGCTTATAATTGTTTGAGATTTTTTATCATATTCTTCTAATTTTTTAGTAGCTTGTGATAGATGTTCTATTAAATCTATTATTATTGCTTCTCCAATAAATGATGAAGTAACTGTATCAATGTCCTCTGCCTTAGCAGAATACATTGAAATCCCTGCTTTGTTAAATGTTTGTGATAATTCATTTAATTTGTTATTTAATCTAATTCCTACATTAGGAATATCATCAATTACTTGTTCTGTAATCCCTGCATTTCTTACAGTTAAAATTATATTCTCTGTTTGAATAGAACATATTTTATTAATTCTATTAGAAATGGCTTTTTTATACTCTTCTTCGAATTGTTCAACTCTTTTTTCGCTTATTGACATGTGTATCTCTCCTGTTATTAGATTTTATTATTTACATTTCATATAACTTCTAATATTATAACATAAAAAACTATTATATGTAAATTTATTATATAAATATTTTTTATCTTTTTACAGGAATTATAATGTTAAATTCAGTCCCCTTACCAGCTTTAGTCTTTACAGTAATATCGCCACTAAAATGAGCTCTAATATTTGAATAAGACATATATAATCCTAATCCTGTACCATTCTTTCCTTTAGTTGTAACCATTTCTTTAAATAGCTTTTCTTGAACTTCTTCTGGTAATCCTGGACCATAGTCTCTTATTGTTATTACAATATTGTTTCCTTCAGTGCTTATAATCATATCTATATTTTTATCTGGTTCACCTTTATAAGCCTGAATAGCATTAGAAATTATATTATTTATTACTTGTACTAAACTATTTATATTACCCTTTATTTCTATATTATCATTACAATTTATTTGAGAATTTAGATATATAATTGCATTCTTTAGTTCATGTCTCATCAATATAGTAACATGTTTTACAAGTTCAGCTACTGTAAAATCTTCTTGTTCTTCATCTACAAAATTTACTGCTTGTCCTTTTACAGCTGTTATAATGTCTGACATATACTCTATATAATTTCTTATCTTTTTTATCCATTCATCCATATCTTTTACTATTTCATGATGATCTTCAGAATTTACTTGAGGATTATCTATTGATAAATCATATTCTCTGATTAACTCATTTAACCCTTCTGTTGCTCCTGATACTGACATTATAGGTGTTTTTAAGTTATGTGCTATTCCTCCTATCATTTGTCCTAATGACGCTAATCGTTCTCTTTCTACTAATATATCTTGATTTCTTCTAATAGTCTCCATATCTTCTTTATGTTGTGTTATATCTTTAAACAATATTAGGACCCCTAAAAATTGCTCTTTTTGCCTAATCGTATTTATTTCTACTGTAAAATATTTATTAGCTTTTTCTATTTTTATTTCAAATCTCTCTGTTTCATTAAAATTTTTTACTTTTATTAATGCTTTCTGTATTTTTTCTATATCTATTTTATATTTACTCATAAATTGAAAAATATTTTTATTTCTTACATTCTCATCTTTTATTTTTAATGTTGTTAATAAAGTTTTATTAAAATCTGTTATTACATTGTCTTCATTTATTACTATATAACTATCAGAAATTCTATCTACAATTTTTTGTAATGCTACAGGTGTCACTCTCAAGAATTTGAACTTAAATATAGCTAATGTGAAAATCAATATAGATATAGTAAATGAAATAGGTGTAATATATATTGTTGTATTTATAATCTTGAAACTAGTAAGAAAATTAACTCCTATTGGTACAGTTGCACCTAATATCATTAATATTGCTTGTTTCGAGAAAAATCCTGAATTTTTTATTGAATATACTAATAGATATACTATTCCTACTGTAAATAATAATATTGAATATATATTATATACATTTCCATATACCCCTACTACTGCTTCTGTAGGATATATAGAGTATTGCTTATAGAACAAATGATGATAGTCATTTGTCCATAATACTATTAAGGATATTATTTGTATTAGAACTAATACTAGATATCTATTTTTAAATTTTATTTTAGTATTTGCAAATATCAATCCCATAAATAAAAATCCTAACGGCAAAAGTACATTTCCTATATATATAAAATATTCAAAATATATTGGATTAATTTTTAATATGTTTGAAAATATAATTTGCAAAATCGTTCCCATATAAATAACTAGCATGCTACTATACAAGAAAATAAATGCTGTTTTTAGTTGACTTCTAGATATTTTATGTTTTATTATACTAATAAATATAATGCAAATTATCGCTGATATAATTAGTGCTACAAGTGTTGCTACATTTGTTAACATTTGTTACCTCCCTTTATTCTATATATCCTATTTTTTTAAAATATCCTAAGTATTTCTCTATATATTCTTTATCAATTTCTACCCATTCATATCCAATTGACTTTAGATATAATGTTGAAAAATAAGCATTAGGTAGTGTTTTTGAAAGCAATGATAATGTTTTATTCTTATTTAAATCTGGGATTAAACCTGATATTTGACTTTTCAAGTTGTCATCTTTTAAAAATTCCTTTATTTTGTTTGCAAATATTTTATCATCTACTGTATCTATATTATATCCTAAACTTTTTAAAATTTGAATTATATCTGGAAAATTTATAACTTTTGTGTCAAAAATGTGTAATACATTGAATTTGGTATTATTTTGTATTATCTTTATGATTGCTTCTGCACACGCATCTACTGGTGTAAATTCGATTGCATGATCTAAAAATTTGCTTTGCACTACTCCTATTTTTAATATGGCTTTTATTCTATTTATAAAAGCGTTTTCAGATACATTTATTTGAAATTTGCCATCAGACACTCTATTTGAAATATTTCCCATCCTTAAGATACATCCTTGTAATCCATTTTTTACTTCATTCAATATTTCTTTTTCCGCTTCAAACTTTGTATATACATATGCATTGTTTAAATTCTGTCCAACATAAAAATCAGTTTCATTAAATATTATTCTTTCTTCATCATTGCTTATATTATCTTGAGGTGTCGCTATTCCTGCTACACTCATGGTAGATATATGATACAATTTTTTGTTAAACCTTTTGCAGAATTTTATTACATTTTTAGTTCCTATTACATTTATACTTTCAAACATTTTTAAATCTCCAAAATGCTTTACTAATGCTGCACTATTTACTACAGTTTCAACTTTACTTCCTAATTCTTTATATTCATTTGCTTTAAGCCCAAAATTATCAATTGTTATATCTCCATATACTACTTGTATTCTATTTCTAAAATATTCATCATACTTATTTTCAAAGTAAAAATTAAGTATCTTTTTAAGTCTTTCTTCTGAATCTATATTTTCTTTTCTTCTTACTAAGCAATATACCGTTCCTGTTGAATTTTGAAGATATTTATCTAATATGTGGGCCCCTAAAAATCCTGTTGCACCACATAATAATATATTTCCACAATCTCCAATATTATGTTGTTCTTCTATATTGTCTATTGTGTTTATTGATAGTAATTCTTTTAATTCTGAATAATCATATGTCTCATCTATTCTATATAATTGTTTCTCTTGACTCTTCTCTGACAAACTCTTTATGGTAGGGTATTCAAATATGTCACTATAATTAATATTTATGTTCATTTTTAAAGCTTCTGTTTGAAATTTTATAGCAGTTAGAGAATCTCCTCCCAATTCGAAGAAATTATCTAATATGCTCACTTTTTTCATCTTAAATAATTTTGACCATATATCACACAATTGTTGCTGTATTTCGTTTTCTGCTGGTACATATCTATGTAATGTTTCTAACTCTGGTTCTATTAAATTTTTTACATCAATTTTTCCATTAATTGTTAATGGAAATTTTTCTAATTGTATTAAAAATTGTGGAACCATGTAAAATGGTAACTTTTCCTGTAAATATAGCGTTATATTTCCTATACTTATTTTTTGATTTGCTGTGAAGTAAGTAATAATATATTTTTTATCATCTATTAGTTTTATTGTAGTAAATGTCTTTGATATGTCAGGATATTCCTTAACCACATTGTCTATTTCGTTTAATTCGATTCTAAATCCTCTTATTTTGACTTGGTTGTCTATTCTTGAAATGAACTCTATATTCCCATCTGGTAAAAGTTTAACTAAATCTCCTGTTTTATAAATTTTTCCTTCACCAAATGGATTATCTATAAATTTTTCTTTAGTTAAATCCTCCATATTTAGATATCCTGCTCCTACTCCATCTCCTCCAACCCATAGTTCTCCTGGAACACCTATAGGTAATAGCTGTCCTGTTTTTGATACTACATATGCTGTTGAATTAGCAATTGCTTTTCCAATAGGAACAGTATTGTTTTTAATCTCTTTAACATTATAATAAGTAGAAAATGTTGTGTTTTCTGTTGGACCATATACATGAACTATATTAAGATTTGGGAAATTTTTTTGTGCAAGTTTCATATGTTTACATGAAACCGCTTCTCCTCCTGTTAATAAATTTCTTAGACCTTCAAATATAGTCTTACTTGCTTCAGTATATTGATTAAATAATGCTGTTGTTAGAAAAATACTTGTTATTTTATTTTCTTTAAGATACCTTTCAAAGTAAATCTGATTAAGCATGTTTTCTTTTTTAATCAAATATAATGTACCGCCATTTAACAATGCTCCCCATATTTCAAATGTACATGCATCAAATACAATTGAGCCTGTCTGCAAAATTCTTTCCTCATTACTAAAATCAATATAATTGGTATTCTTTACTAATCTAGCTACACTTTTATGTGTAATCATTACTCCTTTAGGTCTGCCTGTTGACCCTGATGTATACATAATGTATATTAAATCATCTGATTTCGTATTGCATGTTGGATTGTTTGTATCAAATTTATCATAATTTTCCATGTCTATGCAAATTTTTTGCGTATCATCATTTAATAATCTACTATATTTCTGTGTTGTTATTACTATTTTTGAGTTCGAATCATCTAAAATATATTCTATTCTTTCTTTTGGATACTCTATATCTATCGGAATAAATATAGCTCCACACTTTATAATTGCTAAAATTGAAATTATGCATTCACTAGATTTGTCTAATAATATTCCAACCACATCTTTATATTGAACATTATATTCTTCTTTCATATAATGAGCTAATTTATTAGCTTTTTTATTTAATTGATTATATGTCAATTTTGTATCTTCAAATACTAGTGCTTGCTTATTTGGATTTTTAGCTACTTGTTCCTCAAATAATTCAATTATGCTTTTTTCTTTTGGATATTTACTTGTTGTATTGTTAAATTCTTTTAATATTTGTTCTTTTTCTTTTGAAGATAAAATGTTAATTTCTGCTATTGGTAAATCAATATTTCTTGATATATCTTTTAATATTCTCATGTAGTAGCTTGCAAACATTTTAATATATTCTTTTGAGAATAATTGTGTGCAATACTCAAATCTAAAACTTATGTTTTCATTTTCTGGTATTGCCTCTAATAATAAGTCAAATTTAGATATATTAGTTTTTGGAATATAAAATTCTGTCTCTATACCTTTAAGTGCCATAGTTGGATAACTCTGATTCTGATATGTAAATGCTACATCAAATAGTGCATTTCTACTCGAATCTCTTTTTATTTCTAACTTCTTTATTAATTCATCTAATGGATAATCTTGATGTTCAAAACTTCTTAAAGATTGTTCTCTTACTTGCATTAGGAATTCTTTAAATGTTGACTTAATATCTATTTTATTTCTTAATGGTAATGTATTTACAAACATTCCTATTATGTTTGATAACTCACTATTATATCTTCCTTCTATCGGAGTTCCTATTACTATATCCTCAGTTCTTGAATATATTGAAAGCAATATATAATATACCGAAATAAATAACATAAATGGAGTAACATTAAGTTCTTTACAAATTTTATAAATCTGATTAGTATATTTTGTATCCAACTTTGTTACTATACTATCTCCTTCAAAACTCTGTTTAGCTGGTCTTACATAATCAAGTGGTAATTCTAAAATTGGAATTTTATCTTCAAATTGCTGTAACCAATAATCTTCTGATTCTTTACAATTTCCATTTTTCAAATTTGAATTTTCCCAAACTGCAAAATCTTTATAATCTATTGCATTATTTTCGACATTTTGCCCATTGTATAATTTTGAAATTTGATTAGTCAGTATTTTTATCGTAGTTCCATCACTAATAATATGGTGCATATCTATTAATAGTAAGCTTTTTTCATTTTTCAGTTCAACTAATTTTACTCTGACAAGAGGTGCTTTCGATAAATCAAATGGCTTTATAAATTTTTGTGCAATTTCTTCTATATTGGATTTAATATCCTTTTCTAATTCTATGTGAAATTCTATTTGATTTGATATTTTTTGAACTACATCTCCATCTTCCACTTCAAAATATGTTCTTAGTGATTCATTTTCATTTATAATCTTTCTGAAACATTCTTCTAGTCTATCTACATCAGGCATTTTGTCTAGCTTTAAACCACCTGATATATTATATAAGGTAGATTTCTTACCATCTACTGATGCTGAATAGTACATTCTTCTCTGTGCAGATGATACTGGATAGTATATGTTATTGTCAACTTTATAAATTTTATTTTCATTTGTAAAAACTTTACTATTTTCTATTTTTTTTGCTAATTCAATAATTGTAGGTGCATTAAATATGTCTTTTATTCCTATTTGTATATTGAACTTATTATATATTTGCATTGACAAATTTATAGCTGATAATGAATCTCCACCCAATTCAAAAAAGTTTGATGCTGTACTAATATCATCTTGTTTCAATATTTTTTCATAGATGTTTTTCAATATCTTTTCTGTTTTATTTTTAGGATTAACTTTTATTACATTATTTTCGGTTTTAGGTGTTGGTAGCGCCTTTCTATCGATTTTCCCATTTGAAGTTAATTTAAATTGATCTAATTGCATAAAATAATTAGGTATTAAATATGTTGGTAACTTTTCTTTCATAAATATTTTTAAATCGTTTACTTTTATCATTTCTTTTGCTATGTAATATGCTATAATTTTATTATTATTGTCTATATTTGCTACTACTTTTTCTATATTTGGAAATTGATAAATACAATTTTCTATTTCTCCTAATTCAATTCTGTGTCCGCTTATTTTTACTTGATTATCTTCTCTACCTATAAAACTGATATTACCATTGTGATTCCACTTAACTATATCCCCTGTTTTATATGCTACTAAATCTAGATTATAGTTGTTTATTCTAACAAAACTTGATTTTGTTTTAGCATCATTGTTTAAGTAACCATTTCCAACTCCATCTCCCATAACATATAGTTCTCCTTGCACACCTATTGGAGAAATTTGAAAATTCTTATCCAATATTAATAACTTACTATTACATATTGGCTTTCCTATCGAAATAATAGTATCCTGTTCAATATCTTCTTTATTTAATATATTAGCTGTTGTGCATATCGTTGTTTCTGTTGGTCCATATGCATTAATGATTTTCATATTTGGATTTAATTTATAATATTTTTTTATTACACTGCTTTTAATTGGTTCTACTCCAATTAAAAGCTTAGACATTTTTATTTTATCTTTTGTAGATAGTATTTTATATACATCATTTAAAATATTAGGAGGAATGTATAATAATGTTATCTTATTTTTCACAATATTATTACAATACTTAAAAATATCTGTAATCGAATTTTCTTCATATAAATATAGTGATGCACCATTTAATAATGTTATAAAAAATTCAAAAATGCTAACATCAAATGCAATATTAGTTGAAGCTAAACATCTGTCTTCTTCATTTATTCCTTCAAAATAATAAGTAAATGCATGTACAAAATTATTTAGATTTTTATTTGATAGCTTTACACCTTTTGGCTTTCCTGTAGAACCCGATGTATAAATAATATATAATATATCTAGTGCATTAATATCTAACTTTATATTATTTTTATTATAATTATCATAGTTGAAGTTTTGTATATTTACTATCTTTATATCTTCCTTTTCCAATTTTATATTCTGCGAAGTTAATATTATTTTAGATTTACTATCATTTATTATGTATTCTATTCTTTCTTTTGGAAATTCTGTAGATATAGGCAAATATACTCCTCCTGCTTTTATAATAGCCAACATACATATTATCAATTCTATATTTCTATCCAATATAGTTGCTATTGCTTCTCCTTTTTGTATACCTTGCTCCACTAAATAATTTGCTAACCCATTAGCTCTCTCGTTTAGTTCTTTATAAGTTAGCTTCTTATCACCACACACTACAGCAATATTATCAGGAGTTTTTTCCACTTGATTCTCGAATAAATCAACAATTGTTTTATCTCTTGGGTAATCTGTATAAGTATTATTAAACTCATAAAGAATCTTATTTTTTTCCTCTTCTGTAACAATCTCAATATCCTTTTCTAAACAATTCTCGTTATTTAAAACTTGATTAATAATATGTAAAATTCTTTTATGAATATTATCTATATCACCTTTTGAATACTTCTGTATTTGATAGTCATATGCAACATTTAAAGTACCATTATCATCATTATCATGTAAGTGTATATATATACTATCTGAAATAGTATTTGAAGGTAACCATTCTACTTCATAAGGTATCTCTAACGTTCTATCATTTGCTTTAGTAACTTGATATGATAACATTACATCAAATAATACTGGAATTGAACTATCCTTCCTTCTTAAATCTTCTAGTAACATTTGATATGGATATTTTTGATATCTAAGCATGCTTAAAGAACTTTGTGCAATTTGTTTTGCACAAGTTATGAAATCGCAGTTTTCTTCTATTTTCACACGCAATGGTGCTGTATTAATAAACATTCCTGTTGTATGTTTTTCTTTAAAATTTGTCCTGTTTAAAATAGGTGTGCCTATTACAAAATCTTTTAAATTGCTTACTCTGCTTAAGTATATAGAATATACTGCCATAAAGAAATTAAAACTAGAAATCTTATTCTTCTTACAAAATTCTGATATTTTAATTAAAGTTTCTTGATTTAATACAAATTCTTCTCTTAATGATTTCCCCTCTTCATATGTATTAGCTTTATTTTTTACACTTGGTATTGTTGCTACTTCTGGAACATCTTTAAATACTTCGTTCCAATATTCTTTATCTTTTATAAATTTGCTTCCATTTTCATATTCCTTTTCGTCTTTTATATAATCTTCATATGAATATTCTTTTATTTGTATATTCTCGTTTTTTTGTAATTTTGAATAATTATCTACTATCTCTGTTCCCATTAATGAGAATGTTCCTGCATCAGAAATAATATGGTGTGCTATTATAATAAATCCGCCATATCCATTATCTAATTTATATAATTTATATTTGAATAGACTTTCCTCTTCTATATTAAATACTTCTTGTGATAATCCTGTAGCAACTTCTTTTAATTCTTTTTTATCTTTTAGATGTAATACTTCAAATTTTGTATCTTGTATTTCTGTAAAATATTGTACTAACTTTCCTTCTTGCATTTTGAATCTTAGTCCAAAACTTTTGTTATTTTTCAAGAATGCATTAATTGCCTTTTCCAATATTTCTAAATCTACATCCTGTCTTATTGTTAATGTTGCTGCTATATTATTTACATCCGTTCCCATAAAGAATTGCTCTGTTGCCCATATACTTTTTTGTGGATTTGTTAATCCATAAACTTCCCTATTTTCCATACTTTTTCCTTTCAATACGGTATCTGCACATAATTATATCATTTTTACTAAACTTTGCAAACATTTTCTTTAACATTTTATCTATTTTTACAAAAATGCCTTTTTCTTTTACAAAGTTGTTCTTTTTTTTTACAAAAAGTGCTTGTTTTTTTGTCAAAAACTAGTATAATTTTTGAGAAAGGAGCACATTATGAAAATTTTTCTAGCTTCAAAATCTCCTAGAAGAAGAGATTTATTAAAAATGTTAAATATCAATTTTGATATTATTGATAGCAATAGTGATGAAACTATTACTCCTAATTTATCTTTAGAAGAACAATCAAAAAATCTAGCTTTTATGAAAGCTAAATCTGTATTTGATGAAACTTGTGGAGATAGAATAGTTATTGGTGCAGATACCATTGTTTTTAAAGATGGAAAATATTATGGCAAACCTACTTCAAATTCAAATGCTTTTGATATGATTTCTGAACTTATGGATAATATTCATCAAGTTTCGACAGGTATTGCTGTTTTGATTGAGGAAGATGGCCAATATCATGAATTTATAGATTGTGATATTTCTAACGTTCATATTACAAAAATGTCTCCTGATGAGATTAATAGTTGGCTTTCTTTAGCAAAATATATGGATAAAGCTGGTGCTTATTCTATCCAAGATGAATTTTCTAAATTTATTGATAAAATTGAGGGAAATTATAATTCTATTGTTGGATTACCTATTCATTTGATTTATAAAATAATTTCTAAATATATTTAATTATAAAAATAAACAATAATTCTTTTTATTTAGTTTTATTGTTTATTTTTATTGTTTTTGTACAAAATATTAATAATATTATTTTACTTTTTGTATGGGGGTTAGTATGAAAGCAAAGAAAAAAAACTTAACTAAATTTTTAATTATTTCTTCTACATTATTTTTGTTATATTTCATTTTTTCATTTGTATATATTACATACATTGATAAGGATAAATCTAATTCTCCTAATTATAATCTGCAACAGCTTCAATCCACAACTGATTTACAAACTGTGGAAAATGTTATCACTAGAAGTACAAGTATTTCAAATATGATTGAAATTGTATCTCAATCTGTTGTTGGTATTTCTAAATTAAAAAATAATGATACTTCTATTTTTTCAGCAAATTTTTCCACAGAGCTTGGAATTGGAACAGGCATTATAGTTTCGGAAAATGGATATATTTTGAGTAACAGCCATGTTACTGGTGAAAAATATAGTTCATGCTATGTTACTCTTGAAAATGGTAATGTTTATACTGGTAATGTAGTTTGGTCTGATACTGATTTAGACCTTTCGATTTGTAAAATAAATGCTAATGGATTAACTCCTGTAACTTTTAGCGATTCTAGTTCTGTTCGTGTTGGTCAGTCTGTTTTCGCTATTGGTAATCCTATTGGTTTTGAATTCAGAAGAACTGTGACTTCAGGAATTATTAGTGCTACAAATCGTACTATTCGTATTCAAGAAAATAACGTTGATTCATATATGACAGATTTAATTCAAACAGATGCCACTATAAATCCTGGAAATAGCGGTGGTCCTCTTCTTCTTGCAGATGGAACTGTAATTGGTATTAATACTGTTAAAGTTACTTCTGCTGAAGGGATTGGATTTGCTGTTCCTACTAATGTTGTGTTACCTGTTATAAATAGTTTTATTGCTTCTGATTCATTTTCTGAAGCTTATATTGGAATATCAGCTTATGATTCTAATGTCATTCCATATTTGTCTAGTTCTCCTCGCTCTTTCTCATCTGGCATATATGTTGTTCAAATTACATCGGCAGGGCCTGCAGCTTCATCTGATTTAAAGGTCGGGGATATTATTAATTCTGTTGATAATAATGAACTATATACTATGAATGATTTAAAATCTTATATTTATTCTAAAAAACCTGGAGATACTGTTGTCTTTAATATTTCTAGAGGAAAAATTAATAAAGATATTTCTATAGTGTTAGGCAAAAAGTAACAAATATGTTTATAGTCTTAGAATTAATATATTTTTTAAAAGTAGCTTTTTTTCTAGGTACCGGTAATCACCGG
>JAAWFD010000009.1 GCA_022794615.1 Clostridia bacterium | reverse complement strand
ACCATTTTATGTAATATTGCCAATAATAAGAAAATCTAAAAAACTTCAATGTGAGCCAGTATTAATAACAGAAAATATAAAGCCTTAGTATTAATTACTAAGGCTTTATATGGTACTGGACAGTAACCTTTTATATATCATTCATATATTATTCTACAGTAACTGACTTAGCAAGATTTCTAGGTTTATCTACATCTAATCCTTTTTCTTTAGAAATAAAGTAAGATAGTAATTGTAAAGGAACAATAGCTAGAACAGGAGAAATATATTCACTAATTTCAGGTATAGTAATAATTGTATCAAATCCATAATTAGGTAAAGATTGGTTAGTAATAATAAGTGTTTTAGCACCACGAGTAATAACTTCTTGAGTGTTACTAATAGATTTTTTAACAAGATTACTATCAGTTAAAATTGTAATAACAGTAGTATTATCTTCAATTAAAGCAATAGGACCATGTTTTAATTCACCAGCAGCATATGCATCTGAATGAATATAAGAAATTTCTTTTAATTTTAAAGATCCCTCTAATGCAATAGAATAATCTATACCTCTACCTAAGAAAAATATATCATGTTCATTATAAACTCTTAAAGCAAAATCTTTAATTGAATTACAAGAATTTAAAGTTTGCTCAAGTTTTGCTGGTAATGAAACAATATCATGTCTTAAATCAATTACAATATCTTTATCACATCTATTTAGAACATCTGCAAAATAGGTAGCAAGCATAGAAAGTAATGTAACTTGAGCAGTATATGCTTTGGTAGAAGCAACTGCAATTTCAGGACCTGCATATGTTAAAATAGAATAATCTGCTTCACGAGTAATAGAACTACCTAAAACATTAGTTATAGCAATTGTTTTTGCTGAATGCTCTTTACATAGTTTTAAAGCAGCAAGAGTATCAGCTGTTTCACCTGATTGTGAAACAAAAATACATAAAGTATTTTTATCAATTAAAGGACTTCTATATCTAAATTCAGAAGCAATATCAACTTCTGTATTAATCTTACATAATTTTTCAATCGTATTTTTTACAGAAAGTCCAGCATGCATAGCTGTACCACATGCAACTATATATATTTTATTTATAGAACTTAGATAATTCTTAGAAATATTCAAATCAGTGAAATCAAAAGTACCATTATCCAATAATCTTGAATTTATAGTTTTTCTAATGCTATCAGGTTGCTCATAAATTTCTTTTAGCATATAATCTTCATAACCATTTTTATCTGCACTATTTTCATCCCAATCAATAGTTTTTATATCTTTAGATATTTCATTTAAGTTATTGTCAAAGAATGTAATGGAATTTTCTGAAAGTAAGGCAAATTCATTATCCTGCAAGAAATAGAAATTTTTTGTATATTTTAAAACTGCTGGGATATCTGATGCAATATAGTTTTCATGTTCTCCTTTTCCAATAACTAAAGGACTATCTTTTTTAGCAACTATAATGTTATCAGGAAAATCCTTACAAATAACTTCAATAGCAAAACTTCCATGTAAATCACTACAAGCCATTTTTACTGATTGTAAAAAGTCTTTATTTGCAGTGCTTGAATAATAATAATGTATTAAATTTGGGATAACTTCTGTGTCTGTTTGAGAGACAAAAGAGTAACCATTGTCTATAAGAAAATTTTTCAATTCATTATAATTTTCTATAATTCCATTATGAACAACAGAAAAAGTAGAAGAATTATCAAAATGAGGATGAGAATTTTCTTTAGATGGCTTACCATGAGTAGCCCATCTTGTATGAGCAATACCAATAGTACCACTTAAAGTATCAAAATTACTCAAGTTTAAAATATTTTTAACCCTTCCTTTATCTTTAAGTAAAGATAAACAATTATTTTCGATTGTTGAAATACCAGCAGAGTCATAACCTCTGTATTCCAACTTTAATAGCCCATCAATTAATATTGGGGCAGCTTTTTTAGTTCCTATGTAACCTACAATTCCACACATAGTAAAACCTCCTTAAAATTAAATATATATGGAATTAAAAGATGCAAAAACTTAAAACTATTAAACTTTGTTATAATATTACTATTACTTTTTATTTAATATTAATGACTTTAAGTAAGCCACTAGAGCATCCGCCGAAAAATCGATAACTCTAGACCTCGTTAACCTTAAAATAAAGGCCCTGGCGCTAATATACATTTGCACATATATTTTAAAAAATGAAAATTTTGCCAATCTTTTAATTTCTATATTATATTATAACAAATAAAAAAAAGTAGCAAGTCCTTTTAAAAAATATTATATTATTTAAAGTTATATCATTAGCTAGTATTTTGATATTGTAGTGAACTGTAACTATTGAAAAAAAACCATTAGTATGATAATATCAATAAAGCAAAAAGGAGGGGGATAATGTTTATAATCGAAGATGAATTACGAAAGCTACCAGATAAGCCAGGTGTATATATAATGAGAGACAAAGATGACAACATAATATATGTAGGAAAGGCAATATCGCTAAAAAACAGAGTAAGGTCATACTTTAGAAAAACAAATAAAACACAAAGAATAATAAACATGGTAAGCTTAATAGACCATTTTGAATATATCGTAGTAGATAATGAAGCAGAAGCACTAATATTAGAATGTAATTTAATCAAAAAAAACAGACCAAAATTCAATGTATTATTAAAAGATGATAAAACATATCCATATATAAAAATAGATATAAAATCAGATTATCCAGGAATAACAATAACAAGAAAACTAATAAATGATGGCTCAAAATATTTTGGACCATATGCAAATCCAGGAGCTGCAAAAGAATTAGTAGATTTTATAAGACAAAAATATAAAATAAGACAATGTAAAAAGTTCAAATATACAGACAGACCATGCTTAAACTATCATATAAAAAGATGTCTAGCACCATGTATGGGATATGTTACAAAAGAAGAATATAAAAAGCAAATAGATGAAATAATAGACTTTTTAGATGGTAAAAAAGACAAGGTCATAAAAGAAATAGATAAACAAATGAAAGAAGCATCAGAAAAGCTAGACTTTGAGCAAGCAGCTTATCTAAGAGATAAAAAGATAGCATTAGAGAGGATATCAGAAAAGCAAAAGGTCTCAAATGTATCTATAAATAACATAGATGTAATTGGAATGTATAAATCAGATATAGAAGTATGTATAGAAATATTCTTTGTAAGAGGTAGTAAAATGATAGGAAGAGAACATTATTTCTTTAGTGAACTTAAAGATATGGAGGATAAAGAAATTCTAAGTGGATTTATCAAACAATATTACATTGAAAATGAAAATGTACCCAATAAAATAATGTTAAGAGAAGAACTTGAAGATAAAGAAGCAATAGAACAATGGCTAGGAGAAAAATTAGGCAAAAACAGAAAAGTTGAATTAATAAGTCCTAAAAAAGGTGAAAAACTAAGGTTTGTTGAAATGGCAGAAATGAATAGTAAAGTAACATTAGAAAATAAAGAAAAGGATAAAAGTAAAATACTATTTGAATTAAAAGAAGTACTAAAACTAGATAAGCTACCTAGAAAAATTGAAACTTATGACATTTCAAATATTAGTGGAGAATATGTAGTTGCAGGAATGTGCGTTATGCAAGATGGTATTTTGAAAAAGAATTTATCAAGAAGATTTAAAATAAAAAATGTAGTTGGTCAAGATGATGTTGCATGTATGGAAGAGGTTGTTACAAGAAGATTAAAGCATTCAATACACAATAAAGATGAAGGATTTGGAAAACTACCAGATGTAATATTCGCAGATGGAGGAATTACGCAAATAAAAGCAATAAAGAAAGCTGTACAAGTATATAATCTAGATATTCCTGTATTCGGAATGGTTAAAAACGATAAGCACCAAACTAGAGCTTTAATGGATGAAAATAGAGTAGAACTTACAATATCAGAAGAATTAATGAATTTAATAACTAACTTTCAAGATATGGTACATGATACAGCAATTTCATATCACAGAAAATTGAGAGATAGTAGTATGAAAAAGTCACAATTAGATGATATAAAGGGTATTGGGGAAACAAGAAAAAGAATGTTATTAAAAGCTTTCGGAAGTTTTGAAAATATACAAAATGCTTCAAAAGAGGAATTAATGAAAGTAAAAGGAATTACTGAGGAGATAGTAAAACAAATAAAAAATATTTAAAATTATTGATAATTAAGAAATTTTCATATACAATAAAATAAATAACACATTTAAATTATAAAAATTATCTATGTCGAATAGAGTCGATAAGAAATTATGTAAAATAAAATGAAGATATTGACATAAAATGTAAAATAAAGTATACTTAACCTATTAAAATTATATAAAAATTAATTATTTTATTCATTTTTTCAATAATACATTATTTCGAATTTATAATTTTCAATAATATAAGATGTTATCTATATACCCCAGAAAACCAAAAAAGGATTAATAAAGGAGGAACTCACTATAAAAATATCAAATAATAAATATAATATGTTAGAAAATGTATTACAAAAAGGAGAAAATAATAAATTAGCAAAAGAGCTATTTAGTAAAATTTTAAAATTAGATGTAAAGGAATTAAAATTTGAAAAAATTATAAATATAGATGATATTTCAGACTATAAATTTGGAATGGCAAAACTTAATGCAACAATAGAAAAAGATGGAAAGATAGGAGATACTAAGGTTTATACAAAAGTAATAAGATACGATAGAATAAAAGAAGCCATCTTTTGTTATTGGACACTAATATATGAGGAAGAATTTAAAAATAAATCCGATATTGAAATGTCAAATATAATAAAAAAAGTATCAATAGAAGAATTAAAATTAGAAGAAGACCATAAAAAAAGTGTATTTTTAAACATACAAAATAATAATTCTGAAATTTTACAATATGGTACAGAAATGCATTTCTTAGAATTACAGGATTATATAAAAGAATATAGTAATGATACAAATAATCTTAATAAATTTAACGAATGTTTTAAGCTAAATAATGAAGAATTATTGTTAACTTCAGTTATATATACAGATAAAATACATCGCTAAAATACATAATAAAGTAAATAAAGCATAAATTTAGAATGAGATGTAAGGAAAGGAGAAGGAATATGAAATTTGAATACACTCCACAAGGAGTTTGCTCAATGAAAATGATTTTTGACATAGAAAACAATACAATTAAAAGTTTAACAATAGTAGGAGGATGCCCAGGAAATACTGTAGGGGTATCACGATTAGTTGAAGGAAAGACTATAGACCAAGTAATTCAAATGTTAAAAGGAATCCCTTGTGGTTCAAAAAGCACTTCATGTCCAGACCAAGTATCAAAGGCTCTAGAAGAATATAAAAAGAAATTAGCATAGTTATAAAGTGTTTAATGAGTCAAATGAAAAATTATGAGAAATATATAAATTAGCAAAATATTAAAAAGACACCTGAAAGTTATTTTTACTTTCAGGTATCATTATATAATAAATAAAAATTTTAATTTAGTTCATTCATTTTTTTAATTATATCAAAAAATTTATTCTATAGTTATTTCATAAAATTTGTCTAAAATTAGTAAAGATTATTATCAGACGTATTATTTTGATGAGTAGAGCCCTCAGCATTAGCGGGGATACCAAGATAAGGTAATGCTTCAGCAAATATATTAGCCACTACAGGTGTAGCAATTTGTCCACCTTGGTGAGAATCTCCCCTAGGGTCATATAAAGCAACTAAAACTACCATTTTAATATCTTCAACTGGTGCAATTCCAATAAAGGAAGCAACATAACCTTCATCTTCATGTCCAGGTGCAGGCTCAGAAGTACCTGTTTTACCACCAACATTATATCCTTTAACACGGGCTTTTTTTCCAGTACCAATATCAACCTCAGATTGCATCATTGAAATTATAGTTTGAGAAGTTTCTTTTGATACAACTTGGCGTATCTCTGTAGGATGAATTTCAGTAATATCTCCATTATCAGTATTAGTAATAGATTTTACTATTCTTGGTTTCATTAGAACACCATCATTTACAATTGCAGAAATTGAATTAATCATTTGTAATGGAGTAATTGTAAAACGTTGTCCAAATGACATAGTTGCCAATTGAACAGGACCAACATCTCTTAAACCAAAGAATATCCCAGTAGATTCTCCAGGTAATGAAATTTCAGTTTTATTGAAAAATCCAAAAGCTTCATAATACTTATATGATGTTTGTGCGCCAATACGGCTACCTAATTGTATAAAAGCGGGATTACATGAATTATTAAAGGCCTCTCGTAAACTCTGTGAATAGTGTGGCACTGCTCTCCAACACTTAATTTCTCTATCTGCAACTTCTTCAATTCCATCACATGATAATGTACTAGGTGTATCAACTTCAATAAGGTTTTCTTCTAAGGCTATTGCAGAAGTAATTGTTTTAAATACAGATCCAGGCTCATATGTATCAGTTATACATTCGTTATTCCACATTCTTTGTAAAGAGTTTGACTTCTCAGTAGATGATAATTGTTCCCATCCATCTAAAAGATATTCGTTAGGAGTAAAAGGAGAATTTAAGTTATAATCAGGATATGAAGCCATTGCCAATATATCTCCTGTTGAAGGATCCATTACTATTGCAATTCCACCTCTGCTACAATCATTATCTATAACCGCTTGTTTTAAATTTTTTTCTACTATATTTTGAATATTAACATCAATTGTTAATGTAAGATTATATCCGTTTTCAGCTGGAATATATGTTTCTTCAGTATTTGGAATCTGAGATTTTGATGTATCTTTTAATCTTATTGATTTACCTGATACTCCAGCTAAGACTGAATCCCAACTATATTCTATTCCACTCAAACCTTGACTGTCAGTTCCGCAAAATCCAATTACATTTGATGCTAATGAAGAGTATGGATAATATCTTGCAATAGTTTCTTCAGTATATACTATAGTTGATAATTTATTTTCTTTAATCCAATTTTTAATTTGCTCTATTTTTGCATGTGTAATATTTTTTGCAATTGTTACTTTTGATGTTGCAGTATTCAAAGTTGCAAGGATTTCTTCATAATTTAGTTCTAATATAGATGATAATCCTGCTGACACTAATGCTCTCTTTTCTTCAGAAAGTTTCTCAGGAAGTACAATTACATTATCAGCCTCATAACTTGTTGCTAGTATTACACCAGTAGAGTCATATATAGACCCCCTTTTAGCAGAGATAGTATCTATATGAGTTTGTTGTTTGGCTGCTAATCGCTGTAATTCATTTCCATCCGCAAATTGTAACCACCAAATACGTACAATTAATAAAGAAAATATTATAAGTATAAATGCAAAAATCATTTGTATTTTCTTGCTAGATATTTCATTAGATATATTTAAATTATTTTTAAATCTTAAGACTTTACTACTATTACTTTTTGTATTTTGCCTTTTTGTATTTGCTTTTCTATTATTCTGTTTACTTGTATTTTTTCCATTGTTTCTCATATTACTTTTTACATAATTTTTATCATTCTTTTTCATATTATCAACCATTCTATTAATATTTTAATATATTTTATAGTAACAAAATAAAAAAATCAATAATAAATTCAAGAAAGGAGTAAAAATGTTATCGCAAATAAAATCAATCGCATTAAATGGATTAGATGGATATCTAGTCGAAATTCAAACTGATATAGGAAAGGGTCTACCATCTTTTGAGATAGTAGGACTTCCAGATGCTACAGTTAAAGAAGCTAAAGAAAGAATAAGAACAGCTATTAAAAATTCGAAATTAGAATTTCCAAGCAAAAAAATATTAATAAATTTAGCACCAGCTAATATTAGAAAGGAGGGAAGTAATTTTGATTTGCCTATGGCAGTAGGCTTACTGATTAATATGGGGATTATTACAAATGATATTCAAAAATCTCTAAGTAGTACAGTATTCATAGGAGAACTGTCTCTAAGTGGACAAGTTAATAGAGTTAATGGAATTCTACCAATGTGCATAGAGGCAATGAATTTAGGAATAAAAAGAGTAATTGTTCCAAAAGAAAATAGTTATGAGGCAGCAATAGTTCAAGACTTAGATGTTGTTCCAGTTAGAAATTTAGATGAAGTTATTAGATATCTTAATGGAAGATTAAAGATAGATAAGGTTGAATGTGATATGCAAAAAATATTTAATCTCAATAAAAAATATAATGTGGATTTTTCAGAAGTAAAAGGACAAGAAAATATCAAAAGAGCTTTAGAAATTGCTGCTGCAGGAGCACATAACTGTCTATTAATAGGTAGTCCTGGCTCAGGAAAAACTATGCTTGCAAAAAGATTTCCAACTATACTACCAAATTTGACTTTTGATGAAGCACTAGAAATAACAAAAATTCATAGTATATCAGGAAAGATAGGAAGCGATTCTTCAATAATTACAACAAGACCATTTAGAAATCCACATCATACATCATCAAGTGCTTCAATGATTGGTGGAGGAAGAATACCAAAACCAGGAGAGATAAGCTTGGCACATTATGGTGTACTGTTCTTAGATGAACTTCCTGAATTTAAAAGAAATACTTTAGAAGAATTAAGAGGACCACTTGAAGATGGAAATATAACAATTAGTAGGGTTATAAATACATTAACTTATCCAAGTAAATTTATGTTAATAGCAAGTATGAATCCATGTCCTTGTGGATATTATGGAAGCTCTGAAAAGGAATGTACTTGTACATCAACTATGATAAATAGATATCTTCATAAAATAAGTGGACCATTATTAGATAGAATAGATATTCATATTGAAGTTGAGCCAGTTAAATATCAAGAACTTGATATTAATATAAAAAATGAAACTTCAGAAGAAATAAAAAAACGAGTTAATACTGCACGAGAGATACAATTGGAAAGATATAAATACTTAAATATATATTCTAATTCAGAATTAGATTCTAGTCTGATTGAAAAATACTGCAAATTAGATTTCAAAGGAAGACAAATTCTAGAAAGTGCATTTAACAAGCTTGGCTTGAGTGCAAGAGCATATACAAAAATTTTGAAAGTCGCAAGAACAATTGCTGATTTAGATAAAAGTACTAATATTGAGTACAAACATATTGCAGAAGCATTGCAATATAGAAGTTTAGATAAGAAGTATTTTTAGGATTTCATAAAAAATTATATCTACATAAGTATGCTGTAGAAGGTATATGTAGAACATATACACGAACTTTTTTATTATAAAAGATATATTAAATTTATGAATAAAAAATGTTAATTATACAATTTATAGAAATTTTTTATAAAAGAGAAGTAAGTATATTACTTTTATAAAAACGGCTGATTTTCTAGGTAACGGTAATCACCGTTGCCTAGAAAAAAAGGCAAAATAAAAAAACATAATATATAAAAGAACAGGAAGATATATTTATTTTATAAAAAACAACTAATTTACCAGGTAACGGTAATCACCGTTGCCTAGAAAAAAAGGCAAAATAAAAAAACATAATATATAAAAGAACAGGAAGATACATTTATTTTATAAAAAACAACTAATTTACCAGGTAACGGTAATCACCGTTGCCTAGAAAAAAAGGTAGAATAAAAAACATAATATATAAAAGATTGGAGGAAAAATGAAAAGCTCATTTCAATAAAATGATATTTGAAAACAGAGATAAAAAAATATATATGAGGTTAAAATTAATAGAAAATAAAATAATACAAGTTTATACAAATAGCAAAGGAGAAAAATTATTAAGTGCAAATCAATTTCAAGAAGTTATAGAAATAGGAATAAAATTTTGTGATTTTATACGATATAAAACAGTAGAATTAATAGAAAATACAGATTACTATAAAATATATTCAAATGAACAATATGGAGACAATCTTAAACAAAAAATAGGGAAATATTATATAACATTAAATACTGCAGAAAGATTATGTTTTTTAGGCAAAAGTGAAATATGCAAAAAATTACAAGAAGAAATACTAAATAACAAAGAAAAAGATTTTTTAGAAATATTGCAACAAGAATTAAATAAAATAAAACAAAATCAACGAATAGAAGAAATAAAGAAAATAACAATAGAAGACAAAGAATATCCAGAAAGTTTAAGAAAAATAAAGAATCCGCCACAGAAAATATATATAAAAGGAAATGAAGAATTACTAAAACAAAATGGAATAGCAGTTATCGGCTCAAGAACAACATCAAATTATGGAAGGAAAATGTGCAAAATATTTGTAAATAATTTAGTAGGATATAATTTAAATATAATAAGCGGATTAGCAATAGGAATAGACACAGCAGCACATAAAAATTGCCTCGAGGCAAAAGGAAAAACGATAGCAGTACTTCCATGTGGATTAAAACATATTTATCCAAGAAACAATGAAATCTTGTATAAAAGAATAATTGAAGAAGGAGGATTAATAGTAAGTGAATATGAGCTTGATGAAAAAGAAACATCAGACCATTTTAGAGAAAGAAATAGAATAGTAGCAGGATTAGCAATAGGAACATTGGTAATAGAATCACACAGAAAAAGCGGGACAAGTATAACAGTAAGAAATACAGAAGAACAGAATAAAAGATCATTTTGTATACCAAGTAGTTTAGAAAACACAAAAGGTGCTGGAAACAATGAAATGATAAGAGATAAAAGAGCTAAATTAGTAACAACAGTAGAAGATATTATAGTAGAATATCCAGAGTTAAAACTAAAAAAGAGAGAGAATTATGAATTTTTAGATATAATGAGTAAAAGAAAAAGCAAAATAAAAGAAAATACAGATACAAATAAAAACGAAAAAAACAAAGAAGAGAAAAATATGATAAAAGAGAAAAAATCAAAAGAAGAAGATAATGATATCGAAATAAAAGGAATAAATATAAGTGAAGAAAATTTAGAGATATATAATGCAATAATAGAAGGAGCAGAAACTATAGATGAAATAGTAAGAAAGACACAAAAGGATATCAGAGAAGTAACATATAAGTTAACTATGTTAGAAATAGAAAATGTAATACAAAGTTTACCAGGTAAAAGATTTAAAATAAAAGAATAGAAAAATATAATAGATGAAAGAAGGAAAGAAATGAATAGAAACCAAGAGATAGGAATGTTAGGAGAGAGACTGGCAGTTAAATATTTAGAGAAGAAAGAATATATAATTTTAGAAAGAAATTATAGATGTAGGCAAGGAGAAATGGACATAATTGCAAAAGACAATGAAGAAATAGTATTTATAGAAGTAAAAACAAGAACAACAATAAATTTTGGAAGACCAGCAGAAGCAGTCAACTATATAAAAAGAGAACATTTGCATAATATAGCAAGATATTATTTGTATACAAAAAAGATTACAAAAATACCAATAAGATTTGATGTTATAGAAATATATTTAAGTAAAAAAGAATATGCAGTAAATCACATAAAACAAATAATGTAAAAACTTGATATTTAGTTGTTAATTTGGTAAAATAGCCATGTTAAAACAAAAACCTAAAGAAAAGAGGAAAAAATGTCAAATATATTAGAAGAAACAAAATATATAATGAAGAAATACAATATAAAAGCAAACAAGAACTTAGGACAAAACTTTCTAATAAGTGAAGAAGTGGTAGAAAAAATAGTAGAAAGTGCGAATATAAAAGAAGATGACCTAGTAATAGAAATTGGACCAGGATTAGGAACACTCACAAAACATCTATTAGAAAGAGCAGGAAAAGTAATATGTATAGAATTAGACACAAAAATGATAAAAATATTAGAAGACAGATTTGCACTATATAAAAACTTTGAAATAATTAATCAAGATGTATTAAAAGTAAATTTACAAGAAATCATAAAAAAAGAAAACAAAACTTGTAAAATAGTAGCGAATTTACCATACTATATAACAACACCAATAATAATGAAATTATTAGAAGACAGATTAGAAATAGAAAGTATAACAATAATGATACAAAAGGAAGTAGCAGAAAGATTAATAGCAGAGCCAGGAAAAAAAGAAACAGGAGCAATAACATATTCAGTATATTATTATTGCAATTCGGAAAAGATATTAGAAGTACCAAATTACTCATTCATACCTGAGCCAGAAGTAACATCAGAAGTAATCAAATTACATTTAAGAAAAGAATCACCAATAAAAGTAAAAGACAAAGAAAAAATGTTTAAAGTAATAAAAAATGCATTTATGCAAAGAAGGAAAACATTAATAAATGCATTAACAAATACAAATACAATAAAAAGTAAAGAAGAAGCAAATCAACTATTTGAAAAATTAAACATAAATAAAAACATAAGAGCAGAAGAATTAACATTACAACAATTTGCGGACATATCAGATAATATAAAACAATAAAGAAAAGAAAATATGTAAAATAATAAAAGAACATAAATATCGAACAATATAAAATAACGAAGGGAATGTGATTAATAAATGAAGATAGTATTTATGGGAACACCAGACTTTGCAAAAGAATCATTACAAGCAATACATAAAGCAGGACATGAAATATTGGCAGTAGTAACAAAACAAGACAAACCAAGTGGAAGAGGAATGAAAATATCAATAACACCAGTAAAAGAATATGCACAGGAACAAAACTTAAAAATATATCAACCACAAAAAATAAGAAACAATGTAGAATTCATAAAAGAAATAAGAGAATTAAGACCGGAAGTAATATGTGTAGTAGCATATGGAAAGATACTACCCAAAGAAATATTAGATATTCCACCAAAAGGATGCATAAATGTACATGGGTCATTACTACCAAAATATAGAGGAGCAGCACCAATACAAAGGGCAATAATAAATGGAGAAAAAGTAACAGGAATAACAACAATGTATATGGATGTAGGAATGGACACAGGAGATATGATATTAAAACAAGAAGAAGAAATAAAAGAAGATGAAACAACAGGAGAATTGTGGGAAAGGCTATCAAAGATAGGTGCAAAGTTATTAGTAGAAACATTAGAACAAATTGAAAAAGGAACAGCACCAAGGACACCACAAGGAGAAAAATTTACAATGGCACCAATGTTAGACAAAGAAGTGGATGGAATAATAGATTGGGAGAACAAAACAGCAAACCAAATAAAAAACCAAGTAAGAGGACTAAATCCAATAATGGGAGCCTACACATATTTAGAAGAAAAGAAAATAAAATTGTGGAAAGTAAAAGTAGCAGAAAATGATGAACTAAAAGAGCTAGTAGAAATAGAAAAAATAAAAGACAAAGAAAATGGAACAATTATAATATCTGACAGCAAAAAGGGATTATATATAAAAACGAAAGAAGGAATAATAAAAGTATTAGAAATACAAGGAGAAAACTCAAAGAAAATGCCTATAGAAGACTATTTAAGAGGTAATAAAATAGAAGTTGGTAAAATATTAAAAAAACAGTTGTAAAAATAACAAAAAATTGATATACTAGTGGCAAATAAATAAAAGAACTTAAAAGAATATTACAAACAAAAAAATAAGGACAAGATTTGTCTAGAAAAGAAAGGATGATAAAAATGGAAGAAAACCAAAATGAAGAAATAAAAGAGGTAGAAGTAAAAGAAGAAACAATAGGTGAAAATTCAGGAATAAAAATATCAGATGAAGTAATCGCAGTAATAGCAGGAGTTGCAGTATCAGAAGTAAATGGAGTATCAGGAATGCAAGGAAAATTTGGTGGAGGAATAGGAGAAGTATTAAGTGGTAAAAAGAATTTAGCAAAAGGAATAAAAGTAGAAACAATAAACAACCAAGCCAAAATTGATGTAAACATAATAGTAGAATATGGAGCAAGAATACCAGATGTAGCATTTGAAATACAAAATAGAGTAAAAAAGGCAGTTGAAAGTATGGCGGGACTAAAAGTATCAGAAGTAAATGTACATGTACAAGGAGTAAATATAGATATAGATAACAAAGAAGTAGAAGACAAGAAGAACAATGAATAACAATAAAAGTGCATTTTTACAAATGCAATATGGTAAGGACTAGCAGAAAGAAAGGAAAAAATAATGAAAATAATAGAAAGAATAGCATTAGTAATATATTCATATATAATTCTAATATTAGCAATAATATTAAGTTTAATGATATTAGGACTATTAGATGCAAATTTTATACAAAATATAATAGAAAAGGTAATACAAGCAGACATAGCATCAAAAATAATACTAGGAGTAAATGTAGTATTAATATTATTATCAATAAGATGCATATTTTTCGATAGCAGAGACAAAAAATCAGAAAAAGACAAACAAGGAATACTATTAAAAAATGAAAGTGGAAAATTATTAATATCAAAAGAAGCGATAGAAAACTTAACAAATTCGGTAATAAAAGAATTTGAAAGTATAGAACAAATAAACACAAAAACAACAATAGACAAAGAAAACAATTTAATAATAACAGTAAATTTAGTAGTAGGACAAAATATAATAATCAAAGAATTATCAGTAAATTTACAAAACAAAATAAAAGAAACAATAAAAACAGCATTAGATTTAGATGTTAAAGAAGTAAATATAAAAGTAAAAAGTTATGTAGCAAAAAATGAAAGCAAATAATAGAACAAAATCAAAAACAGTACAAACAATGCTAGAAATAATGTTTAAATAACATTAGAAAGGATTAAAAGATGGGAGAATTTTGGAGACAATATAAAGGAGCTATAATAGGAGTACTTGTATCAATACTAATATTATGCACAAGACTATATAATCTAATTTTAGGATTAGTATTAATAATAGTAGGAGCATTTGTAGGGAATTATGTACAACAAAACAAAGATGAAGTAAAAGATAGAATAAAAAAGCTAGTTGATAAAATGTAAGAAAATAATAGGAAGGAAATATTATGAACAGATCAGCAATTAGAGAATTAGCATTTAAGTTAATATATAGTCAAGAAATACAAAAAGATGAAGACATAGATGAACAAATAGAACTATATTTAGAATCAAATGAAATAACAAACGAAAATGCTATAGAATATATAAAAGATGTAGTAAAAGGAATAAAAGAAAACAAAGAAGAAATAGAAAAAAAGATAGAAAAAAATCTAAAAGCTGATTGGAAGCTAGAAAGAATATCAAAAGTAGATTTAAGTCTATTAAAATTAGCAATATATGAAATAAAATACAAGGAAATACCATATAAAATAATAATAAATGAAGCAGTAGAACTATCAAAAAAATATGGAGAAGAGCAATCAAAAAACTTTGTTAATGGAATATTAGCAAGTATAGTAAAAGAAGGATAAAAATATATGAAATACCAAGCAATATCTGTATCAGAGCTAAATGCATATATAAAAGGAAGAATCTCAGAAGATGAAGCATTACAAAGTGTATTAGTAAAAGGAGAAATATCAAATTTCAAAAACCATTACGCAACAGGACATCTTTATTTTACATTAAAGGATGAAAAATCCTTAATAAAATGTATAATGTTTAAAGGCTATGCTGAAAGATTAGACTTTACACCAAAAGATGGAATGAGTGTAATGGTTTTTGGTAGTGTTTCAGTATATGAAAGAGATGGAGTATATCAAATATATGTGCAAGCTATGCAAGAAGATGGATTAGGAAGTTTATATAAAGCATATGAAGAACTAAAAATCAAATTAGAAAAAGAAGGATTATTCAGCGAAGCACACAAAAAGAAAATTCCAATGTATCCAAAAGAAATAGGAGTATTAACTTCGCAAACTGGAGCAGTAATAAGAGATATAATAAATGTATCAACAAGAAGAAATCCAAATGTACACATAAAATTATTACCAGTACCAGTACAAGGATTAGGAGCAAGTGAAAAAATAACAGAAGCAATTGAAACAATAAACAAAAACAAATTAGTAGATGTAATAATTTTAGCAAGAGGAGGAGGCTCACTAGAAGATTTATGGCCATTTAATGAAGAAGAAGTTGCAAGAGCGATATACAATTCAGAAATACCAATAATATCAGCTGTAGGGCATGAAACAGATTTTAGTATATCAGATTTTGTAGCAGATTTAAGAGCTCCAACACCATCAGCAGCTGCAGAATTAGCTGTACCTGATATATCAGAATTAAAAAACACAATAAACACATATGAAGTCAGATTTAAAAATTCTTTAATAAGAAAAATAGAATTAATGAAAATGAGATATAGTAAATGCATGCAGTCAATGGCATTTAAAGAACCGACAAGAATAATACATGATAATTATCTAAAAATAGATAATTTAATTAAAGCAATGGAAAACATAATGAACAAAAAGGAATTTGAAGCTAAATCCAAGTTTATAGAATTAACAACAAAATTAGACAGTTTAAGTCCTTTAAAAACTTTAACAAGAGGATATTGTTTAGTTGAAAAAGATGGAAAAATCATAAAAAGTATAAAAGAAACTAAAAAAGATGAAGAAATAGAATTAAAATTTTATGATGGGAATAAAAAAGCAAAAGTATTATAAACTAATTATTAAAGAAATTAATCAAAACAAATTTAAATAACCATTAAGAGAATTGGAGAAAACACAAAGGAGAGATGCATATGAAAAACAAGAAAAAAATAGCTATATTACTATTAGTAATTGTTATAGTAATAATAATAGGAATATGTATAGCATATAGTATAAAAAGGCAAACAGTAGAAGCAAATACACCAAAAGTAAATGATACAACGGTCGCAGACAACGACAATAAACAAAATGAAGAAGAAAATAATGAAAATAATGAGGATAAAAGTGAAACAAAAACCGATGTAGATGACAAAAATAATCAACAACAAAATCAAAATAACAATAATATACAAAAAGAAGAAAATACTTCTAAGGAAGAAATAAAAGAAAATGAAAATAAAAATAAAATGCAGGATAAAGCAATTCAAAAAGTAAAAGAAAAAATTGGAGAAAATAAAAATCAAACATATACAATAGATTATAGTGCTAATCTACCATCAAATCAATTAATGGTAAAAATTACAGAAGATGCAGTAACAATAGGGTGGTATATTGTAAACACAGAAACATGGGAAGTAACAGAATACTAAGAGTAATGAGAGGAATAGAAAATGAGCGAAAAAAAAGTAGATTTTGAAAAATCAATGGAAGAATTAGAGAAAATAGTAGCAAAGTTAGAAAAGGGAGACCTAAATTTAGATGACTCAGTAGTAGAATTTGAAAAAGGAATGAAAATATCTAAGGAATGCAACAAGATATTAGAGTCTGCAGAAAAGAGAATAACAATTTTACTTCAAAAAGAAGGGAACATTGAAGAAGAAAATTTTTCGGCATAAAAATATCAAGAAAATTAAAGATAGTTAATATAAATTATGAGGGGTAAATATGAACACATTTTTATTAATTATAACTAATAAGTATATATATGTTCCAATTATTTTATGGGCGTGTGTGCAGACATTTAAAGTAATATGGGAATTAATAAAAACAAAGAAATTTAATTTCAAAAGAATAATGGGAGCTGGAGGAATGCCGAGCTCTCATTCAGCAGTAGTTGTTTCATTAACAACATTAATAGGTAAATATGAAGGAGTACAAACTTCAATTTTTGCATTATCATTAATTTTTGCATTTGTAGTTATGTATGATGCAGCAGGAGTACGAAGAGCAGCAGGAAAACAAGCTACATTATTAAATAAAATAGTTCAAACACCAGGGCTATCAACATTACAAGTTCAAGAAAAGTTAGTAGAAGTGTTAGGGCATACACCAATACAAGTTTTTGTAGGAGCAGCAATAGGCTTAATAGTTGGATTAATCGTGTAATAATTTATAGGAGGTACTTATGGGAGATATAGAAATAGCAAGAAATACAAACTTAAAAAAAATAGAAGAAATAGCCGAAAAAGCAGGAATAAAAAAAGAAAATTTAGAGCCATATGGAAAATATAAAGCAAAAATATCAGAAGAAGAAATAAAAAGAGTTAAAAGCAAAAAAAACGGAAAACTAATATTAGTAACTGCAATGAGTCCAACACCATTAGGAGAAGGAAAGACTACAATATCAATAGCAATAGCAGATGGATTAACAAGATTAGGAAAAAAAGCAATATTAGCATTAAGAGAACCATCGCTAGGACCAGTGTTTGGTCTAAAAGGAGGAGCAACAGGTGGAGGAAAAGCACAAGTTGCACCAATGGAAGATATAAATTTACATTTTACAGGAGACATACATGCAATTACATCAGCAAATAACCTATTATCTGCAGTAATAGATAATCACATTTATTATGGAAACGAATTACAAATAGAAAGAGTAACTTGGAAAAGATGTGTAGACTTAAATGATAGACAATTAAGAGTAGTAGAAACAGGTTTATCAGCAGAAAAGAACATAGTACCAAGAACAGATGGATTTGATATTACAGTAGCATCAGAAATAATGGCGATATTGTGTTTATCAGAGGATATTGAAGATTTAAAACAAAAATTAGGAAATATAATAATTGGATTTAATAAACAAGGACTACCAGTGTATGCAAAAGATTTAAAAGTAGAAGGAAGTATGGCAGTATTATTAAAAGATGCAATAAATCCAAATTTAGTACAAACTCTAGAACATACACCTTGCATAATTCATGGTGGTCCATTTGCCAACATAGCACATGGATGTAATAGTATAAGAGCAACAGAATTAGGAATGAAATTAGCTGACTATACTATAACAGAAGCAGGATTTGGAGCAGACTTAGGAGCAGAGAAGTTCCTAGATATTAAATGTAGAAAAGCACACATACAGCCTGATGCTGTAGTATGTGTAGCAACAATTAAAGCATTAAAATATCATGGAGGAATAGAAAAAGACAAAATATTAGAGCCAAATGTACAAGCGTTAAAATTAGGAATGAAAAATTTATTAAAACATATAGACAACTTAAAAAACAAATTCGGATTAAATGCAATAGTAGCATTAAACAAATTTTATACTGATACAGATGAAGAAATACAAATAATAAAAGAAATTTTAGAAGAAAAAGGTGTGCAATTAAGTTTAGTAGAAAGTTGGGAAAAAGGCTCAGAAGGAGCAATAGATATAGCAAATAAACTAATCAAATTAGTAGAAGAAAAACAAAACTTTAAATATGCATATGAATTAGAAGATGATATAAAAACGAAAATACAAAAAATTGCTTTTAATATATATGGAGCAAATGAAATAGAATTATCAGAAGAAGCACAAGAAGAATTAAAAAATATAGAAAGATTAGGATATGATAAATTACCTATTTGCATTGCAAAAACACCATTGTCATTCTCAGATGACCCTAAAAATTTAAATGTAGATAAACCATTTAAAATATATATAAGAGAAGTAAAATTAAAAGCAGGAGCAGGATTTATAGTAATAATTGCAGGAAAAATAATGACAATGCCAGGTTTACCAAGAGTCCCAGCTGCCGAAAATATTAATATAAATGAAAATGGCGATATAGTAGGACTATTCTAAATAAAATATATGAAATGAAAATTATATATAAAGTCAAATGAGGAGGATGCATATGGAGAAAATAACAGAAATCATAAAGTTACAAGAAATGGCAAAATCAGTAAGAAGAGGGATAATAGAAGCAGTTTATAGAGGAAAATCAGGACATCCAGGAGGATCTTTATCAATTGCAGATATAATGACAGTCCTATATTTTAATGAGATGAATATAGATGAAACAAATCCAAATTGGGAAGAAAGAGATAGACTAGTATTATCAAAAGGACATTGTTCTCCAGCACTATATAGTTGCTTAGCACAAAGAGGATATTTTGATATAGAAGAATTACAATCATTTAGAGACATAGAGAGTAAATTACAAGGACATCCTGATATGAATAAAGTAAAAGGTGTAGACATGACATCAGGATCGTTAGGTCAAGGATTATCAGTAGCAAATGGAATGGCAATAGCTGGTAAACTTGATAATAAGCAATATCGAGTATATGCGATATTAGGAGATGGAGAAATAGAAGAAGGACAAATATGGGAAGCTGCCATGGCATCAAGCAAATATAAATTAGATAATTTATGTGTTATAGTTGATAATAATAATTTGCAGATTGATGGAACAATTGAAGAAGTAATGAGTTCATATCCAATAGATGAAAAATTTAAAAAGTTTGGATTCGAAGTACTAACAATAGATGGACACAACATTTCAGAAATAATACAAGCATTTAATAAAGCAAAAACTATAAAAGAAAAACCTGTATGTATTGTTGCAAAAACAACAAAAGGAAAAGGTGTATCCTTTATGGAAAACCAAGCTAGCTGGCATGGAAAAGCACCAAATGATGAACAATACAAACAAGCTATGGAGGAATTAAACTAATGGAACTAAAAGATAAAAAAGTAGCAACTAGGCAAAGTTATGGAGAAGCATTAAAAGAATTAGGAAAAGAAAATGAAAAGATAGTGGTACTAGATGCTGATTTATCTTCGGCTACAAAAACCAATTTATTTGCAAAAGAATTTCCAAAAAGATTTTTTGAAATGGGAATAGCAGAACAAAACATGATAGGAACATCGGCAGGATTAGCAACTTGTAATAAAATTCCATATGCAAGTACATTTGCAGTATTTTCAGCAGGAAGAGCATATGACCAAATACGAAATAGTATATGTTATCCAAAATTAAATGTAAAAATATGTGCAACACATGCAGGAATAACAGTAGGAGAAGATGGAGCGACACATCAAATGCTAGAAGATATAAGTATGATGAGAACATTACCTAATATGATTGTAATGAGTACATCAGATGATATACAAACAAAGTGGGCAGTCAAAGAAATATCTAAAATAAATGGACCAGTATATTTAAGACTAAGCAGATTAGAAACGAATGTCATATATGATGAAAATCAAAAATTTGAAATAGGAAAGGCAGTTCAAATAGGAAATGGAACAGATGCAACTATATTTGCAACAGGTATAACAGTTCAAGAAGCAATAAAAGCACAAAAAGAACTAGCAAAGAATAATATAAATGTTAGAGTTATAGACTTTCACACAATAAAACCAATAGACAAAGAAATAATATTAAACTGTGCAAAAGAAACTAAAAAACTGATATCAGTAGAAGACCACAGTATTATAGGAGGACTAGGAACAGCAATTTCAGAAGTTCTTACAGATGAGTATCCTTGCAAACTTACAAGATTAGGAATTAAAGATACTTTTGGAAAGTCAGGCTCTGCTGTAAAATTAATGCATTATTTTAAAATTGATAGAGAAGAAATTATAAAAAATGTAATTGAATAAGATATATATTTTTTTCAAATTGAGCTAATTTTCTAGGCAACGGTGATTACCGTTACCTGGGAAATTAGCTATTTTTAAAAAATATAATAGTATTCTTTGATAAGTAGGTACTATTTTCTAATGTTATTCAAATATAAATTTGTAAAAATTTAAAAGATTAAATAAGTATAAAATTTGAAAAAAATAACATAAAAATTAATCAAAAAAGTATTGCAAATAATAAGTTTTATTGGTATCATAGAATAAGAGAATACAATAGGATAAGAAAGGAGCGTATGAAATTCATACGAAACTAATATGATAGAATTTAGAGATGTAAACAAAACATATAGCACAGGAACAAAAGCAGTAAAAAATGCTAATTTCACAATAGACAAAGGAGAATTTGCATTTTTGGTAGGAAGTTCAGGAAGTGGAAAATCGACACTAATTAAATTAATATTAAAAGAAGAAGAGCCAACATCTGGAAGCATAATAATAAATGGAAAAGACACAACTTTTCTAAAACAAAAGAAGATACCATTTTTAAGAAGAAGTATGGGAGTGGTATTCCAAGACTTCAGATTATTACCAGACAAAACAGTATATGAAAATGTCGCATTTGCAATGTATGTAGTAGGAGCAACACCAAAACATATAAGAAGGCAAGTGCCAATGGTATTATCATTAGTAGGATTAAGTGCAAAAGCAAAAATGTATCCAAACGAATTATCAGGAGGAGAACAACAAAGGGTAGCATTAGCTAGAGCATTAGTAAACAATCCATCAATGTTAATAGCAGATGAGCCAACAGGAAACTTAGATCCAAACACAGCATGGGAAATAATGACTCTATTAAATGATATAAATTTAAGGGGAACAACAATAGTAGTAGCAACACATGCCAAAGAAATAGTAGACCAAATGAAAAAGAGAGTTATACAAATTCAAAAAGGCGAAATAATCAGAGATGATAAAAAAGGTGGGTATAATTGTGAAGTATAATGTATTAAACTATTTATTAGGAGAAGGAATAAGAAGTGTATTTAAAAATAAAAAATCAACAGCAGTAGCATTAATGACAATGTGTGCAACAATGTTTATATTTGGAATATTCTTTGCAGCAACACAAAACATTAACAGTTTTGTAGACACAATAAAAAATGAGCAAGCAATACAAGTAAATATAAAGAGAACTGCAAATGATGAAGAAGTAGCAAAACTAAAAGAAGAAATAGAAAAGATTGATGGAGTAGCAACTGTAACATTAAGAACAAAAGAAGAATTTTTAGAGTCTTTAAAAGAACAATTTAAAGAAAAGGCATATTTATTAGAAGACTATGAAAAAAATAATATTTTTTCAAATGCATATATAGTAACATTTAGTAATTTAGAAGAAATTGAAGGAATACAAGCGCAAGTAGGAAAACTAGAAAATGTAAGTAGTACAAAAGATGCAAACAAAAGTGTAAATGTATTACTTAATGTAGCAAGAGGTATAAAATTCATAACTATAGGATTATTAGCATTACTAATAATTATTTCAGTAGTAATAATATCAAATACAATAAAATTAACAGTATATGCAAGAAGAAAAGAAATATCAATAATGAAATATGTAGGAGCAACTAATAACTTCATAAGATTTCCATTTGTAATAGAAGGAATAATAATAGGAGTTATATCAGGAGCATTAACATTATTATTAGTAGGGGGGGCATATAACCTATTAATGTCACAAATGATGAATTCAACTACATTACAAAGTATGGGACTAGAATTAGTAAGATTCTCAGATATGTTTAGCCTATTAGTAACAGTATACTTAATATTAGGAATAGGGATAGGAATATTAGGAAGTACAAGATCAATGAAAAAATACTTAGAAGTATAATAAAAGATACTTAAACATAAGAAAAACACAGTAGAAAGGTAAAAACAAATGAGAAAGGTTTTATGTAGTATATTAATAATAGTATTAACAATCTATTGTATAAATATATATGCACAAGCTGAGAATACTGTACAAACAGAAACAAAACAAAAGAAACCATTAGAAGAATTACAAGTAGAAAATCAGGAATTACAAAAAGAAATTGAAGAAAATATTAACAAATTAGAGGTTGTACAAGAAGAACTGACACAAAATTTAGTACAAATACAAGAAATAGACATAGAAATAACAAATTCAGAACAAAGCTTAAGTGCATTAAATGAAGAAATAGATAAAATAGACAAAAAAACAAAAGAAATAGAACTTGAAATAAAAGAAAAACAAAAAGAATATGATACACAAAAAAGGTTGACTGATGAAAGGATGCTTACTATATGTGAACAAGGAGAGTTACAATATTTAGATGTCTTATTAGGATCAACAAGTATAGTAGACTTCATATCAAATTACTTCTTAATATCAGAAATATATGAAAATGACATACAGCTTTTAGAAAAAGCTAATAGTCAAAAGAAGGAAATTGAACAAAAATCAGATGAACTAGAAAAAGAAAAACAAGTTTTAAACGAAAAAAAGAAAGAACAGCAAAAAGACGCACAAATATTAGAAAATACGAAAACAGCAAGACAAATACAAATAACAAAATTATCAGAAGAAGAACAAAATATACAATTACAAATTGATGAATACAAAAAACAGGTAACATCTATAGAAGATGAAATAAGGTCTTTGGTAGGAATAGTAACATTTGGAGAAGACTATGTAGGAGAAAAAATGATATGGCCAATACCAGGACATACAAGAATAACATCAAAATTTGGAATGAGGACACATCCAATAACAGGGCTATATAGATTACATACAGGAACAGATGTAGGAGCACCAATAGGAACAGACTTCTTAGCAATGGCAAGTGGAATAGTAGTAAAGGCAGAATACAATTTAGCATATGGAAATATGGTAATAATTGACCATGGAGGAGGAGTACAAACATTATACGCACATGGCTCAGAAATTATAGCAAAAATAGGACAAAATGTAAAACAAGGGGATTCAGTATTAAAAGTAGGATCAACAGGATATTCAACAGGACCACATGCACACTTTGAAATAAGAATAGATGGAAATCCAGTAGACCCATTAAACTATGTTAAACCAGAATAATTATCTAAAGAAAAGAAAGGAAAAAAATATGAAAAAAGTAATAGTAACTTTAATAGTATTAATAATTGTAGTACAAGCAAACTTATCAATTGCAGCAACAAAAAAAGATTTGGAAGATCAACAAAACCAAATAGATGATAAAATAGATGAAACAGAGGGAAGAATAAAAGAATTAGAAGAACAAAAATCTGCAACATTAAAAGAGGTTGAGAGTTTAATAACACAAATATCAGAATATGAGACAGAAATAGACAATTTACAAGAGAAAATAGATGCATTGCAAAGTCAAATTGATACAGCCGAAAAAAGCATAAAAGAAAAAGAAGCACAATATGTTAAAGAGAAAGAACTTTTAGATGAAAGATTATTAACAATGTGTGAAAATGGGGAAACAAAGTATTTAGATGTATTATTAGGTTCAGCAAGTATAATAGATTTTATATCAAAATATAATACAATAACAGAACTTGTAGAAAGTGATATAGAATTATTAGAATCTATAGATCAACAGAAAAAGGAAATTGAAGGAGAAAAAGCAAAATTAGAAAGTGATAAAAAAGAATTAGATACAGCACAAGCATCAGTAGAAGCAAAACAATCAGAATTAAAAACAGCAAAAGCAAAAAAAGATAAACAAGTTAAAAAATTATCAGCAGAAGAAAAAGAAGCACAAGAGGAATTAGAAAAGTTTGAAAAAGATAAAAAGGAAATAGCAGCAGAATTAAAGAAAATAGCTGAACAAGAGAAAAATAATGGTAATAACATAGCTGGAAAGCCAAGTATGAGTGGATACATATTCCCAGTACAAGGATTAAGTAAGTCAAATATAAACAATAAAACATATCCATCATATGCTGGACATACAGGAGTAGATGTCAATATAAATGTTATTGGAAAAAGTGTCGTAGCAGTAAAAGATGGTACAGTAGAAATATCAAGAGCCATACCTGGATCAATAAATAATTATGACTCAAATGGAAATGTAATAGGGTCATATAGTAGCTATGGAGAATATGTAGTAATAAATCATCATGATGGAACAATGACACTTTATGGACATATGAAACCAGGATCAAGAAAAGTATCAGTTGGGCAAAAAGTAAAACAAGGTCAAGTTATAGGAACAGTAGGAAATACAGGAAATTGTAAGCCAAGACCTACAGCATCACATCCAACACAAGGAACTCATTTACATTTTGAAGTAAGGATAAATGGTTTACCAGTTAATCCAATTCCATATTTACCATAAAATTACATATTATTAATAATAATTAATCAAAAGGGGTAGTAGTTAACTTATCGAAAGGAAAGATTAAATAAGATGGAAGAAGAAAATAACAGAGGTCACAAAATTTACAAAGTAATAATGTTAATTGTAGTTACAGCATTTGTAACATTTATAGCAACTAGTGTAGGACTTTATCAATATTTTGCACATAGTGATGGAAACTATACATTATTAGAATCTTCTAATAATAATTCAAATGTAGTCAAAGAATTAGAAAAAATCATGTCTATAATAGATAAATATTATTTAGGAGATACAAATGAAGATAGTTTAATAGAAAATACAATACAAGGATATATAAATGGGATAGGCGATAAATATACAGAATATATATCTAAAGAAGACATGGAAGACTATACCAACCAAATTATGGGAAATTATGTTGGAATAGGAATATATATGGTAGCTAATGAAGAAAATAATTTAATACAAGTATTATCACCTATTAAAGAAAGTCCAGCAGAAAAGGCAGGGCTTCTTCCAGGAGATTTAATAACAAAAGTAGATGGAATAGAGTACACAGCAGATCAAATGACAGCAGCATCTAATAAGATAAAAGGAGAAGCTGGGACAAAAGTAAAATTAGAGATTCTAAGAGATGGAACAAAATTGGAATTTGAATTAGAAAGAGCAGAGATACATATGAATCCAATAACAGCAAAAGTATTAGAACAAAATAACAAAATAGGATACATGGAAGTAGTAAGCTTTGATGAAGGAACAGGAGAAGATTTTAAAACAAAATTTGAGCAATTAAAAGGACAAAACATAGAAAGTCTTATAATAGATTTAAGAAATAATGGTGGAGGGCTAGTGTCAGAGGCATTAGAAATAGCAGATTATATAATAGATAAGGGAGAAACATTATTAATAACAGTTGATAAGAATAATAAAGAGGAAATAGAAAAAGCAAAAGCCAAACCAATAATAGATATGCCAATAATACTTTTAGTAAATGAAAATACAGCAAGTGCATCTGAAATATTAGCAGGAGCACTAAAAGACCATAATAAAGCCAAAATAATAGGAACAAAAACTTATGGAAAAGGTGTAATACAACAACTAATGACTCTAGAAGATGGAAGTGGCTTAAAAGTAACAATAGAAGAATATTTTACGCCAAACAGAAATAAAATAAATGGTGTAGGAATTGAGCCAGATGATGTAGTAGAGTTACCAGATACAGTAGAAAATATTTTAATGGTGACACAAGAAGAAGATACACAATTAAAAAGAGCTATAGAAATTTTACAGAACAAATAATATAATAAATTCGTTAAAAGCGGACTTTAACTCATTAATGTCCGTTTTTAAAATATATTTAACGGAGGAAATAAATAATGAATCTAGCAAATAAATTAACAATATTTAGAATAATTTTAGTACCAATCATGGTAATAATACCGTTTTTTAATATACAAGGAGCATTCTTAAATATACCAAATGAATTTATAATAATAAATATTATTTTTATAATAGCATCAATTACTGATAAACTAGATGGACAAATAGCTCGTTCAAGAAATCAAATAACTACATTTGGAAAATTTGCAGACCCATTGGCAGATAAGATATTAGTTTTAGCTGCTATGATGATGTTAGTAGAATATAATAAATTACCAGCTTGGATTCCAATATTAATATTAGCTAGAGAGTTTATTGTTTCAGGCTATAGATTAGTAGCAGTAGAACAAGGAGGAAAAGTTATTGCCGCTTCTTTTTGGGGAAAACTAAAGACTGTTACTCAAATGATAGCAATTATTATAGCTTTTTTAGATGTAAATGCATTTGGAATATGCTTTTTTGGAGAAATATCAGGATTGCCTTTAGTTATTAATATTGCTCAAACTATAATGATGCTTATCTGTGTAGTTGCTACTATTTTTTCAGGCTATGATTATTTGAAAAGTGGTAAAGAATTATTTGAATTAAAATAATTAGAAGAGAAGAATTAGAAAAAAGTACTAAATAATTTTTAAGGTCATGCACTTTTAGATTTGCTACTCATATAATAGATATATGAGTGAAAATTTGGAGGTGCATTTATGTTAGCATCATTAAGTATTGCAGGGTTTTTCAGCTTTTTAAAAGCAGCAGTATTTGTAGTTGGATATATTTCAGGAAATAGCTTATTTTTAGAGCCACTAAATGCAGAAGATGAAAAAATCTATTTAGAGAAATTAAAAGATGGAGATGATGAAGCAAGAAATGTATTGATAGAAAGGAATTTAAGACTTGTTGCACATGTTGCTAAAAAGTATTCTAATTCTAATGTAGACCAGGATGATTTAATTTCTATAGGAACTATAGGTTTAATAAAAGGTATAAATAGCTTTAACATAGATAAAGGGTCTCGACTTTCTACATATATTTCTAGATGTATAGATAATGAAATTTTAATGTATCTTAGAGCAACAAAGAAATTGGGAGCAGAAGTTTTCTTAAATGAGCCAATAGGCAAGGATAAAGATGATAATGTGGTTACGCTACAAGAAGTTCTTGAAAATGATGAACGAAGTGTAGAAGATGTCATAGATTTAAAAATGAAAACTAAGAAATTGTATGAAAAGATTAAGACAGTTCTTAAGGATAGAGAAAGAACTATTATTGAACTTCGCTTTGGTCTTTATGGTCATAAACCTAAAACTCAAAATGAAATTGCTGATATGATTGGTATATCTCGTTCCTATGTGTCTAGAATTGAAACAAAGGCAATAGGAAAATTAGCTAAAGAAATAAAGGAATAAAAATACAATAAAAAAGTTAAATAAAAAGTAAATTCTAGTTTAAAACAAAATATAGAATTTACTTTTTCAATTAAACATACAATAAAAAATTATTTAAAAGTGTAGTAAAAAGTAAACATTTATGATAAAATATATAAAAGTCTATATAAGTAGAGTAAAAGATGTTAAAACTTTGATTAAATACAAAGTAGACAGACTTTATTTCTTATTAAGAGGGGAGTGTTAGAATATGAAACGAATACCTAATAATATTGAACAAATTATAGAGGAATTTACAAAAAAAACAAAAATATTGCTTGGAGAACATTTAAAACAAATAATTTTATATGGTTCTTATGCAAGAGGAGATTTTAATGAAAATTCTGATATAGATATTATGATTTTAATCGATATGAATGACATAGAATTAGAAAATTATTATGAAAAAATAATTGAACTTTCTTACGATATAGAAAGTAAGAATAATTTTAAAATACACTTATCTCCATTAGTTAAAAATATTGATAAATTTAATTATTGGTTAGATACAATACCCTTCTATATGAATATTGAAAGGGAAGGAGTATCATTAAATGGATAATAAAGCAATAGAATTTGCACAATATAGACTAGAAAGAGCAAAAGAGACTTTAAAAACTGCTAAAGTAATATTTGATATAAAAGATTATAAGAGTGCTAATAATAGAGCATATTATGCCATATTCTATGCAATTAGAGCAGTATTGGCAGTTGAAAGAAAGGACTTTAAAAGACATAAAGATGTGATAGCATATTTCAATCAAAATTATATAAATACTGAAATTTTTCCTAAAAAATTAGGACATAAAATATCTTTGGCACAAAGTATTAGAGAAGATAGTGATTATGATGATGAATATATTGCTTCTAAAGAGAAAACACAAACTCAATTAGAAACAGCCGAAGAACTTATAAAACAAGTAGAGCAATATATAGAAAATCTAAAAAATAATATTTCTAATTGAAAATTTACATTTAGGAGTATGAAGTGATTGTGAAGAAGAAGGAATTCCTTTAATATGCTAACCGTTAGGATAGCTTGCATTATAATATACACACCCTATATAAGGAGGAATATTTATGGATTACCAAAAGATGTGGGAAACATTAAGACAGTCTATTATCTCACGGGCAAAATGCTACAATGAAGGGATAATGATGTCACTATCAGAGTCAGTTCATGGCGAGACACAGTGCAAAGAAATCTTGGAACTGATGAATCAAATTGAAGAGTCTGAAAGTACAAAAATTTAATACTGCAAGGGGATGCGTTTATTGAAATATAGACGCATCTTTCCTTATGTGTGCCCAGCATGGGCAACAACTTGTGGGTGAAAGTCCCATACAGTGCCTGATAGTGGCGAACTGTTAGTGAATGACAAGGGTGTCCATCGCGA
>JAAWFD010000013.1 GCA_022794615.1 Clostridia bacterium | reverse complement strand
CTTAGCCACCGTCCTTTTACAATTATCCTCCGCCCTTTTTTCAGTGCCTTCAATGCTTCTCCCCATGTGTAAACTTTCTTTTCGGTGTAGTTTTTTCCAAACATATTCTTCCTCCTTATTTGGGCATCATCTCTTAAAGTATATGCCAGTTGTTTAATTTCCCCCTTAGGAGATTGTTTATGTGTTTCTTGAACACTAGTTCTATTATTATTTTACTATATTTTATGTTGATTGTCAAACTAAAAACCTTGCTAAATCCTTCTATTCAGTTCTTAAAGCTTCTACTGGGTCTTTTTTACTTGCCATTCTTGATGGTATTAATCCTGCTATAATTGTTAATACTACACTTATTGCTACTAATATTAGACCTCCAACTGGTGGTAATTGACTTACATTACCTACACCTGAAACACCTTTTATGACTATGTTTATTGGTATATTTAATAAGACTGTTATTACTATTCCTAATATTCCTGCTATTAATCCTACTATTAATGTTTCTGCATTAAATACTCTTGATACATCTTTCTTTGATGCTCCTATTGAACGTAATATTCCTATCTCTTTTGTTCTTTCTAATACTGATATATATGTTATAATTCCTATCATTATGCTTGATACTACAAGCGATATTGATACAAATGCTATTAGTACATAACTTATTATATCGACTATATTTGTTACAGAACTCATTAACATTCCTACTAAGTCATTATAATTTATTACATTATTTTCATTGCCAGCATCTTTTTGTTTTTGATTATATTCTGCTATTATTCTTGCTATATCATCTTTTGCTTCAAAGTTCTTTGCATATAAATATATTGCTGATGGTTTTTCTAATTCTACTGCCCCTAGTTCTTTTAGTACACTTTTATATGTTGATTCTGATTGTTCTTTATATTTTGATACTATTTCTGCTAATTCTTCTGCTGGTAATGACTGTAGATACATTTTTTGTTCTTGACTTAAATTTTCTATACTAAAATCTTCATTATTAAATTCTAATCCCGTAATTACATTAATATTAGGGTTTTCTTTTTGTTGTTTTACTATCTCTGCATCATTGATTCTGTTAATTACATATGTTTCTAAATCATTTAAATATAATATTCCTCCTAATGAATTTGTCATTACTGTTGCTTCTTCACTTGGTCTTATTATTCCTACTACTTTTATTTCTTCTGCATTTTCTATAACTTGTTTTAAATATTCTTCATCTTCTTTTCTATCTACCCACATATTGTTTACTTTTTCATAGTAATCTGTGTTTAGTAATAGCTTATATGTTAATCCTACTAATTCTTCATAATTATAGCTTGTTGATTTTGTTTCTACTTTTTCTCCATTTAATACTTTCTGGTACATTTCCTCTAATTCTTTTTGGTCTTTTATTCCTAATGCATATAATACATAATCACTTATTTGGTTATCTTTGTCTACTAGTATTACAACTTCATTATATTTTTCTGGCATTCTTCCACTTACTACTTCATACATCTTCTTATTAATTTCTTGACTATCTAACATTTCATTCCAAACATCACTACTCATTATGTTGTATGTGCTGTTATTGTTCATGTATCCCATTCCTAATGTTTCTAATATTGTATTTGGATTTACTTGTACTATTCCATTCGTTGTGTCTGTTTTGTAAAGTTGTAAATTTAAGTCATATTGATACCCTATTGCTGTTGTATAATCTTTTATTTTATTTTCATCATTTTCTATATATTCTTTAAATAATTCTAAGTTATTTGATTTTACTTTGCTACTCATTATTGATAATGTATCTGCTATTGTGTCATTTGAATGTATTTTATCATTGCCCTTTTTATTTTCTTTCTCTTTATCTTCTTCTATTCGTTCAGTCATCATTGCTGTTAAGTCTATTGTCTCTGCTTCTATCGAGATTGGATATGATGTTAGTGTTTCTTCTTGTATTCTATTAATGTAATTTTGTACTCCATGCGATATTGATAATATTAGTGCAATTCCTATTATTCCTATTGACCCAGCAAATGCTGTTAATATTGTTCTTCCTTTTTTTGTCATAAGATTGTTTAAACTTAATGATAGTGCTGTTAAAAATGACATATTTGTTTTTTGAGATTTTTCTTTACTTTTTGTTTCTTCTTTTATTTCTTCATATGGGTTTGTATCTCCTAATATGTGTCCATCTTTTAATTCAATTATTCTTGTTGAATATTCTTCTGCTAATTCACTGTTGTGTGTTACCATTATTACTAGTCTATCTTTTGCTACTTCTTTTAATAATTCCATTATTTGTGTACTTGTTTCTGAGTCTAATGCCCCTGTTGGCTCATCTGCTAATAGTATGTCTGGATTATTTACTAATGCTCTTGCTATTGCTACTCTTTGCATTTGCCCACCTGATAATTGGTTTGGTTTCTTCTTAGTATGTTTTCCTAATCCTACTTTATTTAATGCTTCTTTTGCCCTTTTTCTTCTTTCTGTTTTTGATACTCCTGATAATGTTAATGCAAGTTCTACATTTGATAATATTGTTTGGTGTGGTATTAAGTTATAACTTTGGAATACAAATCCTATGCTATGGTTTCTGTATGTGTCCCAATCTCTGTCTTTGTATTTTTTTGTACTTTTTCCATTTATTATTAGGTCTCCTGTTGTGTACTTGTCTAATCCTCCTATTATGTTTAGTAGTGTCGTTTTTCCGCTTCCTGATGGTCCTAATATTGATACAAATTCGTTTTCTCTAAAGTTTAAGCTTACTTCTTCTAATGCTATTTGCTTATATTCTTGCATTTGATATATCTTAGTTATTTTTTCTAATTTTAGCATTGTATTTCTCCTTTTCTTTTCTTTAGTTATTTATTGTATCATTTTATTCTATATATTTTCAACAATTTCATGAAAAATTCACAATTCAATTTTATTAGTCTCTTCCATTATTATATTTCTATTTGTCTTTTTCAGCTTCTTGTAATTTTGCTATTACACCATTGATTTTTAATCTTAATCTTACAAATTGTTTTATCGTATCAAATCCTTGTGATGTGAATACTTCTGATATTGATAAGTCATCTACCATAGCTAAGTCTATCGCATCTTTTATTTGTCCTGCTAATCCTTCTATTTTCCTGAAATCCTTTTTCTCTAATACACCTAAAGTTATATATTCTCTCTTTTTTCTTTGAAGCTCTTCATATCTTCTATTTGCTTCTTCTATATCTTCTAGAAATAATTCTTCATATTTTGCTTTTTTTGCATCATTTTCCTTTTCAAACGGATTTATTCGCACTTCTTCTTCGTTATTAACATCTCTCATTAATATTAACATATTTAATCTATATTCTGATGTTATTAATTCATCAATTAATTCATCTCCTAGCTTATATGTAAAATCTTCTTTTTGGTTACTAATTGTTTGAATATATCTTCTATAATTTTCTATTTTATCACCATTTAAATTTTTCAAGCTCATTCTTCGAAAATCTAATTGCATATTTTTATTTTGTTTTTTTAGTTCACTTAACCAGTATAAATTATTTATTAATGTAATTTTCTCTTGATATTCTTTTTGAAATTGTGTATAACTAGATTCTAAATTAAGTACATCCATTGTATCTTTTATATTTCTTGACTCTGTTGCATCCTTCCTATCTACTGTTTCTTGTTGATTTTTTATAGTTTCTAAACTTCGACATAATTCTTCATAGCTTTCTACTATTTTAATTATTAAATCTTGTTTACTTTTAGGAAATTTTTTTAAATCAATGGATAATAAACTTTCTCCTATTACTTTTAATTCTCTTCTTTTAACTTGTAATTTGCCTTTTATACTTTCATATATTTGATTTGCCTTCTTAGAATCTGCAAAATTTACAGCTACCTCTTGTGAATCTTCTTCTATTTTCTTTTCATCTTCAACTGGAGTTGTACATGCTTCATATATTCTTTCTAAAATACTTTTTGAATCATTTGCTGTGGTGTCAACTGGCTCTGTACACATCTCTTTTATTCTCTTTAATATTCCCATCTTTTAGTAAATGTTAGTATTTTAATAAACTAACATCCTCCTCCTTTTAATTTTTTAAACCATTATATTGTATCATAATTATGTGAACTATTCAATGTTTTTTTGAATTTTTTGGTATTTTATTATTTTTATCTACTTGAAAAGACCTTTCCTCATAGAGAAAAGGTCTTTCTAATACTATGAAACTACAAATAATCATTCCGTCTCGCCCTGATAAAAAGAAATGATACAGTTTCTATTTGCTCTACGCCCTTCAGCCGTTTCATTTGTTGTAATAGGCTTATCTCCTCCGTTTGCAACAATGATAATACGCTGTTCATCAATTCCATGCTCTACCATGTATTCCTTAGCATGTTGTGCACGCATCCTCGATAGTTCATAGTCAAATTCTGTACTTGTATTGCCAGGTGTTAAAGAGACATTTCCTTCTATCTTTATCACCATCCTAGTATAATAATGTTAAGTTAAAAATAACTTGACATTATTTTATTTTTTCTATGAGTTATTCAAAAACTCATAACATAATATTAGACCAATT
>JAAWFD010000025.1 GCA_022794615.1 Clostridia bacterium | reverse complement strand
GTATCAGAACGTTTAAAAGATGATAAAGAAGTAGTAAAAGTAGCATTAGAACAAGATAGTGAAGCTTTAGAATTTGCAAGTGATCGATTGAAAGATGATAAAGAAATTATTATGATGGGAGTCAAAGGTGCTCCTTGGACTATTTGTTATGCTTCTGAAAACTTAAGAGCGGATAAAGAAATAGCATTAGAAAGTTGTAAAAATTATGGACAAGCTTTATATTATATAGCAGAAGAATTAAGAGATGATGAAGAAGTAGTGAGGCTGGCTGTTCAAAATAAAGGTTCAATTATTAAATATGCAAGTGATAGATTAAGAGATGATAAAGAAATGGCAATGATTGCTGTAAATCAAGATAAACAAGCGTATCATTTTTTGTCTTGGAGATTAAGGCAAGATGAAGAGATAAAGGAAAAATATAAAATTTTATAAATGGTAAAATTAAGTGACGCATAAGTGACATAATAATAGACACATATTATTACAAATGATACAATGTTATTTGAAAAGAATACATTGAAAGGTTTGTAAGTAATATGTGTCAAAAAAATTATAACATTGAAAAAGAAAAAAATAAAGAGTTTAAGTATAAACATTTAAATTATACTGAAAGGACTCAGATTGAAAGATGGTATAACATTGAACATAAGAGCTGTTCAGAAATAGCAAAATTATTAAATAAAAGTGTAAGAACTATACAACGTGAAATAAAAAGAGGTTTAGTTATAGTAAAAGATCAATTGTGGAGAGATAAAGCAATTTATGATGCTGAAACATCACAAAGAAAATATGAATATTATATTCACTCAAAAGGAGCAGAAATAAAGCTAGGAACAGATTATGAATTATCAGAATATATAGAGAAAGGAATAAAAGAAGAGAAAAAGTCTCCAGAAATATTAATTAATGATATAAAAAAATATTCATTAAAATTCAAATGTAATATATGCGCAAAAACAGTTAGAAATTGTATAAAAAAAGGGATTTTGAATATAAGACCAAAAGATATGATTTATAAAAAAGAATATAAAGATAAAAAAGAAGAAAAATATCATTGTATAAAAGTACCAGCCGAAAAAAGCATAGATAATAGACCAGAAGAAGCAAATAAAAGAGAAGAATATGGGCATTGGGAAGGAGATTTAGTAGTAGGAAAGGCAAACAAAGGGTCAACGTTATTAACATTAACAGAGAGAAAGACAAGAGAAGAAATAATAATAAAAATACCAGGAAAGAAAGCAGAATATGTAGAAAAAGCAATAGATGAGTTGGAAAGGAAATATAAAGAAATATTTTATAAAAAATTTAAAACAATAACATTTGATAATGGAGGAGAATTCAGGAAATGGGAGAAGTTAGAAAGATCATATGATAAAAGAAGAAAGAAAAAAAGAATTGAAGTATTTTATGCACATCCATATCGATCAGGAGAACGAGGAAGTAACGAGAATAATAATAGATTAATAAGACGATTTATTCCGAAAGGAACAGAAATAACAAATGTATCAGAGGAATTTATAGAATATATAGAAAACTGGATAAATAATTTATCGAGACCAATGTTTGGTTATAAATCCTCTTTAGAATTAGTAAGAGATAACATTTAAAATTTGTAATAAAAGTGCGACACTTAATATTGCAATTTATACGCTCATAGGAATAGAACAGCTATGAAGAATAAAAATTTTTCGCAATAAAAAATAGAATATTGATGTTGTGTTAACAACAAAAAAATTTCTCTTTTGTGATAAAATAAAAAATATCTTATCACAAAGGAGTTTTTTAATGACTAGAAGAGAAAAAAGAAATTTAAAAAAAGAAATAAATATATTTTCAGATGTAGCAAATATCATAAAACAATACTTTCCAAAATTAATAGAAATATTAGAAAAACTAACAGATACAAGACATCAAAGTTATGTTGAATATAAGATGTCAGTCATAACAGTAACAAGGCTTTTAGGTCTTTTGTGTGGAATAAAAAGTATGAGAGAAACAACTGAAAAATTTAATACAGAACAAACAATAAAAAATATAGCTAATGTACTAGAGATAAAATTAGAAGAAATTCCTCATTACGATACTATTAATAAGGTATTTGAAAAGCTTGAAATAGAAGAATTAAGAAAAATACAAAAATATATTGTAAATAGATTGATAAGAAGTAAAATGTTTGATAAATACAGATTTAAAGATAAGTATTTTCAAATAGTAATAGATGGAACAGGGATAATGAGCTTTCAGAAAAGGCATTGTAAGCATTGTTTAAGAAGTATATATAACAAAGGTGAAGAGAATGAATATAGCGTATATTATCATTATGTGTTAGAAGCAAAATTAGTAGTAGGAGATATAGTAATAAGTATAGATAGTGAATTTGTAGAGAATGAAGATGAAAATGTAGAAAAGCAAGATTGTGAAATAAGAGCATTTTATAGAATGGCAGAAAGAATAAAAAAAGAACATCCTAGATTGCCAATCATAATATCAGGAGATGCATTATATGCATGTGAACCAGTGATGAAAGTATGTAGAGAAAAAGGATGGCAATATATATTAAGACTGAAAAGAGAAAGATTAAGACTATTGGGAGAAGAAATAAATTGTGTAGAAAAGGCAGAAAGAAAAGAGACAAGCATAAAATATTGGAATGATTTAAAATATGGAGAAGTACGAATAGAGAAGCAAGCAAATGTGCTAAAATACTATGAAGAAAAAGAAGATACTGTAAGAGAGTTTTTATGGATAACATCATTTAAGATAACAGAAAAGAACAAAGAAGAATTAGTTTATTTTGGAAGACAAAGGTGGAAAATAGAAAATGAAGGATTTAATATGCAAAAGAATGGAACATTTGATATAGAGCATATATACTCAATGAATTACAATGCAATGAAATCGCACTATTTCTTTATACAGTTTGCACATACAATAAGGCAGTTACTAGAAAAGGGAATAAAATATATAATAGAGTTAAAAATGGGCAAAAAAGAAGTAAGTGCAGCCCTTACACAAGCACTTACTCAAAACATAACAAATCTAACTGAACATAAGAAAACACAGTTAAGATTTGACCCAGGATAAATTATATATTAAAAATAAAATAAATCAATAGGAATCCCAAAAAAATATTTTTTGGGGTAAGGGGTAATATACATAGCTACTGGAAATATTTAACAATCAATACTTAAATCTTTAAAAATTAAGTATCAAAGATGAATTTTTAATAAAATAAAAAAATTTAATCTTTATCTCTGAAATGTCAAAAATATGTTTGACATTTTTTTGTTTGTATGATATGATGTGAGAAAATAAGAGAAATGGAGTGAATAAAATGCCAAGAAAAAGAGGAGAATTAAACAAGAGAGAAAAAGATATCCTAAAATTTATTGAAAAACAAATCATGACACAAGGATATCCACCATCAGTAAGAGAAATTGGAAAAGCAGTAGGATTAAGTTCAACGGCAACAGTACATGGATATTTAGCAAAATTAGATGACAAGGGTTACATCAAAAAACAAGACAAAAAAGGAAGAACTTTAAGATTATTAAAGGGAGGATCAGGAGAGAAAAAGAAAACATCAAGTAAAGACTTCTATACACAAAAAGAATTAGTAGAAGTTCCAATTATCGGAAGAATAACAGCAGGAGAACCAATCTTAGCGGTAGAAAATGTAACAGATACATTTCCAATTCCAATTGATTTTGTAGGGAATTGTGAAAGCTTTATGCTTACCGTAAGAGGGGAAAGCATGATAGAAGCAGGGATTTTAGATGGTGATTATATATTAGTAAAAAAACAAAATACCGCAAATAATGGAGAAATTGTAGTAGCTTTAATTGGAGAAGAAGCAACGGTAAAAACATTTTATAAAGAAAAAGACCATATCAGATTACAACCAGAAAACTCTACAATGGATCCAATCATTGTACCGAACTGTGAAATATTAGGAAAAGTTGGAGGCGTATTTAGAAAGATGTAGTTGGCATAATTCACAAGAAATTCACAGTACATACATTGACAGAAAACACTGTGTCACATATAATGAGATACAGTGTTATTTATATAGGATAGGAGCGTTAAGCCGTATCAAGGAGGAAGAAAAGTTTATGCTAAAAGTATTAAAAAACTTAAAAAAATCATTATCATCTGTTATTGTAATTGTTATTTTGTTGTGTATACAAGCAACAACCGATCTGGCTTTACCAGAATATACTTCGAAAATAGTAAATATTGGTATTCAAGCAGGAGGGATTGAAACGGCAGTACCAGAAATTATTTTAAAAGAAGAGATGGACAATCTTCTTTTATTTGCCAATAACCAGAATAATGAAATTTTAAGATATTACACATTAGTGGGAAATCAACCAAGTAAGCAAGAAGAAAAAACAATGAATAAATATTTAGGAAAAGACACAAAAGTAGAGGCAGATAGCATATATGTTCTAAAAGACATTTCAACAGAAGAAAAAGAAGAATTAGCAAAAAAAATGGCAAATTCATTGATTGAACTGTCAATTTTTCAAAAAGAAGAAACAGCCAAGCAAATGATACCAAACATTCAATCACACAATGGAATGGATTTCTTAAAAAGTATACCACAACATTTATGAAAATGTAAACAAATTATACGCCGCCAAGTAAATCGCGACAAAAAACCGTCGTCTTAAAATTATCGAATAGTCCGCCCACTTGTCATTCCGAGCGTAGTCGAGGAATCTAAGGGATATTTCGACTACGCTCAATATGACAGGCGACTTTCGTCATTCCGAGCGTTCCTCTTGTCATTCCGAGCGCAGTCGAGGAATCCAAAAGATATTTCGA
>JAAWFD010000018.1 GCA_022794615.1 Clostridia bacterium | reverse complement strand
GATGCATTTTTTACTTCATCTATAAAAATTGCATGCTCGTCTGTTTTATCAATCATTTTTCTCAATTTCAAAAATAAATCTGGTATTGTTCCTTCTTCAGCTGCTTCAAAAAATAATGTATCATATGGAATTACATTTATTTCATTCTTCTCGTTTAAATATCTTTTTAGATTTTTAGCTTTATATTTTGAATCTTTATTATATCTTGATATTAGTAATATTGTTTTTTTGTCTTTTAGTATTGGCATTTTTTCCCTTGTTTCTACAAATTCTTTTATCTTTGTTCTTCGTTGTGAAAATACTTCTACTATTATATCTGATTTGTCTAATATTTGGCTTATTTGTTGTTCTCCTATTGAATTGTCTAAATCTACAAAAACATAATCATAATATCGATTTGCCATTTGTATTATTTCAAAATAGTTATTTATTATATCGCTTTCTTGTTCTATTTGATTTTGTGTTTCTACATTTACTAATATTTCTAATCTGTCTTTAAAAATAATTTTTGTATAATCTGTAATTATATCAGGGGTTATCTTTCCACTTTTTAATAATGTAAAAAGTCCTTGTATTCCAACACCTAGTTCTACCATTTTTCTTGAATTTTGAAGAATACCTCTTTTTACTTTATCAGTTTCTTCATCATGGTAACAGTTTAATAATGTTCTATCTTTATAACTTGTTGATATTATTAATGACTTTTTATTATGTTCAATAGCAATATTAGTTGCTATTGCTACAGTTGATAATGTCTTTCCTAGTTGTTCTTTCCCATTACTCCAAAATGTTATTATTGCCATTTCTATTTTTTCATTCCTTTCATGAGGTTTTTTTAGTATAAATAATTTGCTGATTCTTCACCCCAGATTTTTCATTATGTTTCTTATTTGCTTCTCATCTTCATTTGTTAAATCATTTATTAGGTATGTTATACCTGATTTGTACTGAGCACTTAAATTCCTAAATTTTATTTTTTCTAGCTTTTGATTTTCTGCAATTACTAATTTATCTCCATTTTCTATTGGAAAATATATTGTTTCATCACTCCATACTAATTTTTTGCCTAATGCTAAGAAATTTAAATATTCATCATCTTCTTGCGTCATGTCTTTTTCAAATAGAATTTTTGTTAATTTAAGTGGTTCTACTAAGTTGTTTAATATCTCTATTCCTTTTTTTAATGAGTATAAATCAAATGCTGTTACAAAATAGTTTTTGTCTGTTATTTTTAGTCCTGCTCCTATTATTCCTTCATGAGTATCTATGTCTATTAAAATGAAATCATATTCTAGCTCTTTGTCATCTCCTACATATTCTGTTAATTGTTTTAATGTTTTAAATCCTATTGCTACATCGATATCTTCAAATACTGTTATGTATGAAAGTGTTGGATTTATTACAGGCACTATATATCTTGATTTTTGCGTTGCTGTTGTGTCTAATACTAATACTTTTTTACCAAGTTTTGTTAATATTCTGGCAGTATATAATATAAAATCTATTTTGTCATAATTTCCAATAAATCCTACTTTTTCCATTCTTTTCCCTTCCTTAGTATTCATTCAAGGACATTTTACTGTCCTTGAATAGTAATTATATCTATAGACCTAATGATTCTAAATATTCCAATCTTTGGTCTTTTGTATTTGTTATACTTTGTTCCATATTATCTATGAAATTTCCTTCTGGGTCTTCTTGTTTTATTATTTGTGTATCTATATGTGTATTTCTATCAGTTCCATTATATCTACTTCTTAATTCTGTTAGTGCTTCTGCTAATACATTTGGGTCTTTTTGTATTAATGCTGCTGTTTCTGCATTGATTAAATATGTTGGTTTTGCAGGTTTTTGCATTCCTGGGTCTGTATATACTGTTGCATATAATTTTGCTCCTGAAACTTTGTATGCATCTACTATTGCACATGACATTGATAATATTTCATCTTCTGCTAGATTTACCCAAATTGTATCTGGTGATGTCCAAAGTGTTCCTGTTGTTGGGTCTATTGATGTGGCTAATGTTACTTGTTTTTTTGATACTACTATGTAATCTTGTCCATTTGGTAACATTAATCTTAAATCTATATAATCTCCTGTTTCTAAATCTAATGGTAATACTACACAGTTATATTCTTGTCTTCTTATATCATCTGTTAATGCTTCATCACTTTTTGCTATCATTTCTAATGTTATTACTGTGTTTTTGTTCATATCTAATTTTGCTACTAATGCTGAACCATTTAATTGAATGTATTCCTTTTCTCTTACGGGATTTTCTTTGTTTACATCTGTTCCATAGTAGTTTATTTTTAGAGTATAATAACTGTCTGTATTTGCTTCTTTATATATTCTTGTCTTTTGTTCTGTTTCTCTTACTACATATTTTCCATAGTCATCTGTTTTTATATTTTCTTTTTCCCTAGTTGATAGTGTAACATTTTGTTTTTCACCATCTGGTGAGTATGTATAATATGTTGATTGTTCTCCTTCATATACCTCTAAATATGCACTGTTTCTTTTTATATATAATCCTTGCTCATCTGTATATACATCGTTTCCTTCTGCATCTTTTAATGCATAATTACCTAATGTTTGTGCATCTGATATTGCATTCATTGGTATTGCTGCTGAACTTACTGTTAACATACTTATCATATCTTGTGTTATTATTTGTCCTGATTTTACATCAGTGTTTAATGCGTATACTGATTGTAATAATGCTTTTTCTGCCTTTCTTTGCTGATTTACTCTTACTATTTGCATTAATAAAAATGCTATTATACATCCTGTTATTAATAATGTTACTACTATTCCTAGTAAAAATGAGTTTCTTGATTTTCTTTCTAATGGGTTTGCTGCCATTTTGGTTCCTCCTTCTTATTTGCTACATTTTTTCGCAAAATATTCCTATAATATATTCTATATTATTTTTTTTGACAAATCAATAGAACTTATGTATATTATTTATTTTTAATATTTTTGTAATATTTCCGTAATATTCTTGTAATGTTTTATATTTTTTATATACAAAAAAACCGAAACTTTTTGAATAATTATTAATCAAAACTTTCAGTTTTTTTTTTATTTTTAAATAAATTTTTCTAGTGCTTTTGCTACACCATTTTCGTTGTTAGTTTGTTCTGTTACATAATTTCCAATGTCTATTATTTCTTTTGCACTTCCTTTCATAACTATTCCTAGTCCAGCATTTTCTATCATCTGTTTGTCATTACTATTGTCTCCTATTCCTATTATTTCTTCTTTTTGTATGTCTAATTTATCTATTAAGTATTGTATTGCTTTCCATTTGTCTGTGTCTTTTAACATTATTTCTGTATAGTAATAGTTTATTTCCACTGTATCTGTTCCATTTTTTATTACTTTTCTTGACATATGTTCTACTTCTAAAACTTCTATTCCTTTTACTTTTTTTAGCCTTTTTAATATTGAGTCAAATATTGCTTTGTTTTCGTCACATACAGTAATTTTTAATATTTCTTCATCTTTTTCTTCTATATATTTATATATGTCTTGTACTATGTTTATTTTTGTTTTGTTTATTTCTTCTTTTTTTTGGTTTTCTTTATAATAGTATAGAACATTATATTTTAATTCACTTGATAGTATTTCATTTTTTGTGTATATGTTATAATATATGTTATTTTCATTACATATTTTTATTATTTCTAAAACTTTTTCTTTTTTTATAGTTTCTTTATATATTATTTCATCTTTTTGTAAATCATATATTAAGGCACCATTTCCTGCTATAAAATAATTTTTGCTTTCTATCTCTTTTGCTATTTGTTTTATGGCATCAACTGGTCTCCCTGAAGCTAATACTATATCAGTTCCTTTGTCCATTATATTTTTTAAAATTTTTCTTGTTTCTTCCTCGACTGCTCCATATTGATTTAGTAATGTTCCATCTAAATCTATAAATGCAATTTTGTACATATTTCTTCCTTCTCTCTTTTGTTAGTATTTTTACCGTTTTTTCGTTTTTTATTTTTACATTTTTATTATTTTATTATTTTATTATTTTTTTCATTTTTTTCATTTTTTTTCCTGTTTATTTTCATTTGAAATTGTACATCATATAGTTAGAAAAAGCAATAGTTTTTTCTAAGTATGTTATATATAGCAGGAGGTGAAAAAACATGGCAACTAACAATTCAAATAAAAAATTAGTTCCTGAAGCTCAATCAGCTTTAAATAAATTCAAATATGAAGTAGCTAGCGAAGTAGGTGTTACTTTAAAAGATGGTTACAATGGTGACATTTCAGCTAGAGATGCTGGTAGAATAGGTGGAAATATGGTTAGAAAAATGATACAACAAGTTGAAAACAACATGAAATAGTTTTAGTTAATTATATTTTTTAGTAAGTAGGAAATTAAGTTTTGTTTTTATATATTTTTTAAATACATAAAGGCAGGATTTGATTTCCTGCCTTTTTTGTTTTTATTTTATCATATATACTTTTCTATGCTTCTGGTTCTACTAAACCAAAGTTCTTTCCATCTTTTAATTTGTATATTACATTTACTTTTCCTGTTTCTATGTTTATGAATGCTAAGAAGTTATGTGTTATTGTTTCTTGTAATACTAGTTTTGCATCTTCTGGTGTTAATGGTTTTACAGAATAATATGCTGTTTTTACTATTTCATCTTCAATTTGTTTTCTTACTTCTGTTTTTACTTCCATTACTTTTAGTGTTGAGTCTTTCATCATTCTTTCCCTTTTTGTTTTTGCTTTTCTTATTTGTCCTTCTAATATGTCTATGTCTTTGTCTATTGACGCATATAAGTCTTTGTCTTCTGTTACTGCTCTAAATGTTTCTCCATTTGCATATACATATATTTCTGCTATTTGGTCATTTTTTTCTGTTTTAATTGTTACTTCTGCTTCTGATTCTTCAAAATATTTATCTATTCTTGATAATTTTTTTTCTACATAATCGTTTATTGCTTCTGTTATCATTAGTTCCTTTCCTGTTACATTTATTTTCATAAATATCTCCTCCTTATTGTTTTTTTCTTTTTTATTTTCTTAAATATAACACAATTTTATTTTTTTAGCAAGCTAGCATATAAAAAAAGATTAGATTAATATGAAAGAAATGTGATAATGTCTTAAGTAAAGAAATGAGAAAATGTCCCAACTAAAAAATATTTGTTCTCTTAAATGATATAATTAAAAATATCAT
>JAAWFD010000029.1 GCA_022794615.1 Clostridia bacterium | reverse complement strand
ATCACTCCAGTACCCTGACACAAAAAACTAACCCTAAAAAATCAAATTTTTAGGGCTTATGTTTAAAATTTTTTGGGACATTTTCAAAAATCATTGACAATTGTAATTTTTTGCATTAATATTTCATAAATATTGTTATATACTATATTATATGTGGCTTGTACTGAAATATGAAAAAAAAGTTTTTATATTTTTTATTGCATATTTTTACTTATTATGTTATTATATTTCTATAAAAGAGTATTAAAAAGAAGGAGGTCTTACTATGATAGGATGGATTATACTCGCAATTGTTGTAGTAATTGTACTTTATATAATTTCTACTTATAATGGATTAAAAACCCTTGAAAAACGCGTAGGTAATGGATGGAGCCAAATTGATGTTCAACTTCAAAGAAGATTCGATTTAATTCCTAACTTTGTTGAAACAGTAAAAGGTTATATGAAACATGAATCAGAAACTTTAGAAAAAGTTACTCAACTAAGAACTTCTTGGGCAAACAGCCAAACAATAGCAGATAAAGCTCAAATAGATAACCAATTATCAGGTGCTTTAAAAACAATTATGGCAGTTTCAGAAAATTACCCAGAATTAAAAGCTAATCAAAACTTCTCTGAATTATCTGAAGAACTAAGAAATACAGAAAATAAAATTTCTTTTTCAAGACAATTTTATAACGATACAGCAACAAAATATAACATAAAATTAGAATTATTCCCTAGCAATATTGTAGCTAGTATGTTTAAATTTAAACCATATGATTTATTTAAAGCTGAAAGTGACGAAGCTAGAAAAAATGTAAAAGTTGATTTTGGTGCTTAATAATAAAGAGGTTAGCTAGTTCTAGCCTCTTTTATGCATTTATTACAATAAATACTATATTTTATAACTAATGTTATCAAGAAAGGAGTTTCTATGTTTGATAATATATCAAAAAACAAAAGAGAATCTATGTTAATTGTTTCTATATTTATAATTGCAATCACATTAATTTTATATTATGTATTCATGGCTTTAGATATGGGAATATTTGCAATAATTTTGGCCTTAGTGTTTTCTATTTGTTCTGCCTGGGGGTCATATTATTATAGTGACCAAATCATATTAAAGATGCACAAAGCTAGACCTGCAACACATGAAGAAGACTTAAAACTTGTTAATATATTAGATAGCTTAATGGTTTCTTCTGGATTGCAGTATAAGCCTAAGCTATATGTTGTTGAAGACTATCAGCCTAATGCTTTTGCAACAGGTAGAGACCCAGAACATGCTGTAATTTGTGTCACAACTGGCTTATTAGAGAAAATGGAATATTATGAATTAGAAGGTGTTATTGCACATGAGCTATCTCATATTAAAAACTATGATATTCGACTTTCTGCAATAGTAACTGTTATGGTTGGTTTTGTAGTTATGCTTTCTGATATTTTCTCAAGAAGACTATTTTGGGGAGGTATGAAAGACCGTGATAGTGACTCTAAAGGAAATGGAATATTAATGATTATTGGCCTATTACTTTTAATCTTATCACCTATTTTTGGCTCACTTATGCAATTAGCAATTTCAAGAAAAAGAGAATTCTTGGCTGATGCTACTGCTATAGAATTTACTAGGAATCCTGATGGTCTAATTTCTGCTTTACAAAAATTAGATGCAGATTCTAATGAACTTTCTACTGCTAATACTAGTACAGCACATATGTATATTGTTAATCCTTTTAAAGCAAATGCCAATGGGTCAAAAAAGCATTCTTCTTTATGGTCTACACATCCTAGTATTGAAGATAGAGTAGAAGCTCTAAGAAATATACAATAATTAAATTTTATTGTATGACAGAATATTAAAAAATTGAACTGTTTACAATCAACAGTTCAATTTTTTATATATTATTTCAATTTCATAGATAATAACTTAGAAATACCTTTTTCCTCCATAGTAACACCATAAACTGTATCTGCAACCTCCATAGTTCCTTTTCTATGAGTAATAATTAAGAATTGTGTATCTTTTGAAAATTTCTTTAAATAATCTGCATATCTATAAACATTAACATCATCTAGTGCCGCTTCTATTTCATCTAATACACAGAAAGGTGCGGGATTAATCTTTAATATTGCAAATAATAATGCAATTGCTGTAAAGGCTCTTTCTCCTCCTGATAATAACATCATATTTTGAAGTTTCTTTCCTGGTGGCTGGACTTCTATATCTATGCCACACTCTAAAATATTATTTTCATCGGTTAATATAACTTCTGCCTTTCCTCCTCCAAAAAGTTCTCTAAATACTTCTCCAAAATTCTTATTTATTATTTCAAATTGCTCTTTAAATTGTTCCTTCATAGTCTTTGTCATATCTTGAATTACATTTTGCAATTTAGACATTGTGTTTTCTAAATCCAATCTCTGCTCGCACATAAAGTCATATCTACTTTTTAAATTTTCGTATTCTTTAATAGCATCTATATTAACACTACCTAAATTATTTATGTCTGCTCTTAGGTTATTTACTCTTCGTTGTGTATTTGCAATATTTTCTGGCTCTTTATAATCTGTTACTGCATTTGGAGTTAATTCATATTCTTCCCACATTTTGTTTATAATGTTATTACAATCTTCCTGTATCTTGTTTTTCTTAACTTCTATCTTGATATTTTGTGATTTTAAGTCTTCAATCGTCTTGAACTGTGAAACTTGCTCTTCTTCTTTTTTAGTTAACTTCTCACTTTTTTCTTGTCTTTGACTTTTTAAATCATCTATTGTTTTTCCACTATTTTTAACTTTTTCTTCTATATCTTTTATTTTGTTATTTAAATTCTCTATTTCCTGTTCTAAATTAATATTATCTGACTTCGTTTGCTCTATCTGCTGTTGTTTTACTTTTAGACTCTTTTCATTATTTTCAATATCTTGTTTTATTCTTTCTTCCATCTCAATAATTGAGCTTTCACTTTCATCAAAAGATGATACAGAAATTTTTAAATTTGTTATATCGAAGTTTAAGTCATCTATATATTTCTGTTCTTCTTTATTTGCTTCAGCAAATTGATTTATTTCATCTTGTAAAATGCTATTTTGATTGTTTAATTCAGTTATCTCTTGTTCCTTTTTATTTTTCTGCTCTTCAACATCTGTTATTTGTTTCTCTATTTCTGAAACTTCTTCTCTTGATTTCGTTAACCTGTTTGATAATCTTTCGACATTTTCTTCTATTGATATTACTCTTTGCTTTTCTGTAGCATATGCTATATCTGTTTCTTGTAACATTTTTTCTAGACTTTCTGTTTCTTCAATTATATTTTCGTTTGATGTTATATAATCTTGTTTTTCTTGCTCTAATTTTTCTATTTTTCCTTTTAATTTTTTAAGTTCCTTTTCTAAATTCTCAATTTCCCTACTTCTACCTAAAATATTTACAGTCTTCTTTGCTACAGACCCTCCTGTAATCAATCCTGATGGATTAATTAAATCTCCTTGTAATGTTATAACTCTATATGCATAATTTTCTGTTCTTGCTACGGCAATAGCTGTTTGCATTGTATCTACTATTACTGTTCTTCCTAATAAGTTTAGCATAATTTGTTCGTACTTTTTATCATATTCAACTAAATCTGATGCAATTCCTATAATTCCATTTGCATGACTTCTTATTCTTTCTAATTTTTTACCTTTTATTGAGACTAATGGTAGAAATGATGCTCTTCCTAAATTATTTGCTTTTAAATATTGTATTAATCTTTCAGCATCTTCTTCTGAGTCTGTTACTATATTTTGTAAGCTCGCTCCTAAGCACATTTCAATTGCAACTTCATATTCTTTTGGAACTGTTATTACATTTGCAAGTACACCATGAATTCCTTTGCCTAAGTCTTTTACATTATCACATGCTTTTAATAGTTCTTTTACACTTTTTGTATACCCTTCTCTTTCCTTTTCTGTCTCTATTAAAAATTTTAATCTTGAGTCTTTTATTCTCATCTCATTTAATAATGTATTTATTTCATCTTCAAATTGTTTTATCTTGTCTTCTGTCTTCTCTCTTTTGCTAGAAATTTCTTCTAATTCCTTTGATAGTTTATTTTTTTCTGTTTCTATTTTTTGGAATTCCTTTGTAATTTCTTCTTTCTTTATTCTTGTGCTATCTAAATCTGATATATTGTTTGCAATTTCTTGTTTTAGCTGTTCTTTTCTCTTTTTAAGATTTTCTAAATTTGCTTTACCTGTTCCTATTTGTGTTTGTAATTCATATTTTTTTTCTGTATTTTCTTCAACGTTTTTCTTTTTACTCTCATACTCTAATTCTTTTTCAGTTAACTTACTTGTTACTTTTGATAGCTCTTCTTCTTTTTCTTTTAGCTCATTTTCAAACTTTTCTTTATTCTTTTTTAGATTATCTTTTCTTGATTTTTTCTGCTCTATTTCTTCTTTTAAATCTTCTATCTTTTGTTTATACTCTTTTATATCTTCTTCATATCTTTTGCTATTTTCATTATTATTTTGTATTTTTGTCTGTGCTACATTTATATCTGAATTTGCCTTTTCTATTTCATTTTTGCTTTCAAATCCTATATTCTGTGCCTCTTCTATTTTGTTAGTTATTTCATCTATTTGTGTTTTTAACTCTTCTTTTAAGGCATTTATTCTTTCTAGTTTTCCCTCTTCTTGGTTTAATGTGTCCTTCATTATTTCTTCATCTTCTGTTATTTTCTGTAATTCCTCTTGATATTTTTCTATGTTATATATAAATAGCCCTATTTCTATACTTTTTAATTCTTCTCTCAAATTTAAAAATTGTTTTGCTTTGTCTGATTGTAGCCTTAATGGCTCTATATTTTGCTCTATTTCTGATAATATATCATTTATCCTTAATAAGTTTAATTTTGTGTGTTCGAGTTTCTTCTCTGTTTCTTCTTTTCTTACTCTATATTTTACTATTCCTGCTGCCTCTTCGAATATATGCCTTCTGTCTTCTGATTTATTGCTTAATATTTCATCTATTTTTCCTTGCCCTATTATTGAATAACCATCTCTTCCTATTCCTGTATCCATGAATAACTCCAATACATCTTTTAACCTGCATGGAGTTTTATTTATATAGTATCCAGTTTCTCCGCTTCTATATATCTTTCTTGTTACTATTACTTCTTGGTATTCTATTGGTAATGTACCATCTGTATTGTCAAATATTAACGATGCTTCCGCAAACCCTAGGGATTTCCTACTTTGCGTTCCTGCAAATATTATATCTAGCGCTTTTGACCCTCTTAATGATTTTATACTTTGCTCCCCTAATACCCATCTTATACTATCAGATATATTACTTTTTCCTGATCCGTTTGGTCCTATTACAGTTGTTATTCCTGGCATAAATTCTAATACTGTTTTGTCTGCAAATGACTTGAATCCTTGTAGTTCTAATCTTTTTAAATACATTTATTTCACCACTTGTTTTCCTTTTTTATTTTAATTTGACTATTTTATGTGTATAATATATTTAGAAAATGAGAAACCACAGACAATGTGGTTGCCATATATAGTTTTAGCAACACATTTGTACTGTCGAAAGCAAATGTGTTGTTTTTTTATTCCTTATTTGTACATATAATTGTTAATAAGGCTATGTTTATGGTTACTTATAACATTAATCCTATTATAATAAACATTATAAAATATAACATAAACACCACCTCACTTTCTCATAGTTTTAACTATGTAGTAAAGTGGCAATCACATCTGCTTATTATCATTTTCTTGTAATCTACTATATAATATTTGTTTCTAAAATTCAAGCAAACAAATCATTTTTTTACAATTTTTAATATTTTTTCTCAACATATATATTATCTTTTTCATATTGACTTTTATATTTATAGTAATTTCTATATTTTATGTAGCTTTAAAAATATATTTTTGGAGTATCCCTAAAATATATTTTTAAAAAAGAGAACTAATTTCTTAGAGAGCGGGAATTCCCGCTC
>JAAWFD010000039.1 GCA_022794615.1 Clostridia bacterium | reverse complement strand
ATGATTTTATAAAATCATTTTTATCTATTTCGAATTCTTGAAATTTCTCTACATCAAATGCTGGATTTTTATATCTTGTCCCATCTTCTTCTATCATTCTGTAATTTCCTATTACATAATCAGAATTAGTTTTTTCTATCATATTATACATATTTTTGCATGAATCTGGTTCAAATAAATCATCAGCATCTAAAAACATTATGTATTTTCCTGTTGCTACTTTCATTCCAGCATTTCTTGCATCTGCTAATCCCCCATTTTCTTTATGTACTACTAGTATTCTTTCATCTTTTTTTGCATATTCATCACATATTGCTCCTGAATTATCTTTTGCTCCATCATCAACTAATATAATTTCTATTTCTTTTAACGTTTGTTCTATTAATGATTCTATTGATTTTGCTACATATCTTTCTGCATTATATATAGGTACTATTACAGATATTTTATTTTTCTCCATTTTTTATTTCTCTCCTTTATTCATTTCTCTCCTTTATTCATTTCTCTCGAACATATCTTTTCTTTCTCCACATACTGGGCATACCCAGTCTACTGGTAATTCACTAAAAGTAGTTCCTGGCTTTATTCCATTTCTCTCATTTCCAACCTTTGGATTATAGATATATTTACATACAATACATTCATATTTTGCATTGTCCATTTTTTTATCTTTAAAAAAGTTTTTATATCCTACTGCTACAGCAACTGCAACCATTAATAAAAATGATATTGCTTTCCATATTCCACTATCAAATAGTATTACTGCAAACATTCCAAATGCCGCACTTAATCCATATAGTATTAATACTGCTTGCTTTTGGCTAAATCCTTTTGCTACTAATCTGTGGTGCAAATGTCCTTTGTCTGCCATAAATACTGCTTTTATCGATTTTCCTTTTATTAGTCTTCTTATTATTGCACATATTACATCAAATATAGGAAATCCTAATACTATTACAGGCAATACTATTACTGCCATTGTATATGTTTTGGCAACTCCTACTATTGATATTATAGATAACATGAAGCCTAGAAAATTAGAGCCTGTATCACCTATAAATGTTTTTGCTGGTGCAAAGTTAAATGGTAAAAATCCTACTAACGCTCCTATCAATGCACTTACTAATATTATTGCTAACATAGGTGAGCCATTTAACAAAAATATTATTAATAACGATATACTAGATATCAATGTTATACCTGATGATAAACCATCTAATCCATCTATTAAATTGATTGCATTTGTTATTCCTACTATCCATATTGCAGTTAATAATATCGAAAATGCTTCACTTAACCCAACTTCATATAAGAATGGTATTGTTATATGTTCTATTTTTATTCCAAATGATATTACCACCCCTGCCGCAATTAATTGTCCAAATAATTTTACTATTGGTTTTATGTTTTTTATATCATCTAATATACCAACTATTGCAATTATTATTGTTCCTAAAAGTATTCCTATTAGCTTTTTTCCATAGCTTTCCTCTGTAAATAAATTTATGTTTCCTTCCATACTTATAATTATTATTAGATATATAACTGATACTATTACTCCTAATATTACTGCTGGTCCTCCAAATTTTGGCATTTCTCTTGTATGCATTCTTCTTTTATCTTTTGGTACATCAACAGCTCCTATCTTTTTTGCTATTTTTATTGTGTATGGTGTAGCCATCATTGTTACTATAAATGCTATGAAAAAACCTATTGCTATATTTCCCCACATATAAAGACCTCCAATTATTTCATGTTTTCTTTTTCTATTTTTTCTATCATATCTAGTCTTTCTTGATATCTTCCACCTTTAAATTCTGTTCCTAACCAAGTTCTTATTATGCATATTGCTTGATTAATTGTTATATAATCTCCTCCTAATGTTATTACATTGATATCATCATCTGATTTTGCAAATTTTGCTTCTTCTTCACTTGATATAGTTGCGGCTCTTATTCCTTTAAATTTATTTGCTGTTATTGTCATTCCATGTCCTGACCTACATAATAGTATTCCTTTATCACATTCTTTATTTATTATTGCTTTTGCTATCTTTGATGCATATATTGGGTAATCTGTCCTCTCTTCATTACTCGTTCCATAGTCTTTGTATTCTATATTTTGTTCTTCTAAATATCTTTTTATCTCTTCTTTTAGTTTGTATCCTCCATGGTCACTACCAATTGCTATCATATGTTTACCTCTTTTCTGTAACATAATTTACATTCCTATTATATATATCATAATTTGTACATTTTTGCAATATTAAAATCTAAAATCACTTAAACCTATAATTTGTGTCATGTGTCATGGGGACGTTCTTTTTGACACACTTCTGTTTTACTTAATAATTTCTTATATAAACTAGCAATGCAAACAGTGTGTCAAAAAGAACGTCCCCATGACACATGACACAAAAAATTTTGCTTTTGTTCTAATACAAGTCATTAAAGAATACAATTAAACAAAAAGAGTATTCAATATGGAGGTTTTTATGTATGAAAGGAATATCTATAGAAGAAAGAGCAGTGGAATTAGCTCATTATATAATAAATACAAAAGACACAGTAAGAGGTGCAGCGATAAAATTTGGTGTAAGTAAAAGTACTGTACATAAAGACGTATCTGATAGATTAGTAAAAATAAATCCTGGATTAGCTCATGAGGTCAGAGAAATACTTGATGAAAATAAGGCAGAAAGACATATAAGAGGTGGATTAGCGACTAAATTGAAATATAGTCACAAAAAAGAATAATATCTGATTTATTAGTATAGTTAATATAATTTATATATCTTTTAAATTCAAAAAATAGAATTTCTTTGCGATTACAGTTGCTTAGAAATTCTATTTTCTTCTTATTCATTTAATTTTTTCTTTAAATCTACTACTATAGCATCTTGATTATCAAATAGTAAGTTTGTATCTGTTTGTATTGGATCTATTTCAATATCTGCATTATCAAAATTTATTTTTTCTGGTTTGAACTTTGGTTTTGTATTATCTTCATCATCATTAACATTATTATGGCTACCTTGTGCAAATTTAACAAAATTGTAAAATTTTGGTGTTTGTTCTTCATTACATTTTGCACTTACAGGTTTTAGTTTTCCTTCCCCAACTAGAGGTCTATTATTATCATCCCTAATAGCATATGCACATGATGTGATAGAAAGATTTTGTAATTTTCCAAGCGGGAAGTAAAGTTCCCAATCCCATTTAACTCCAGAAATCTTTGAGTCATATTCAAGCTTAGACATATCCATAGAACTTGAGTATGCCCATTTTCTTCTTTTACCAAATTCACTAGACCACCATTGTATTTCATCTATTTCAGCATTTCCTGTGAATATCTTATTTGCACAGTTTGCTAATATTGTTTTTTGTAAGTTAAGCTTTGAATTTGTAGTAGCTAATTGTGATATACTTTGTATTGCGACTATTGTACCTACTCTGTATTTTCTATACATTGTAAATATTGTATCAATAGAACGACATAAGAATTCTGGAAATTCATCAATATATAAGAAATGTGGTATTCTAGTAGTTTCACTTCCTGGACGTCGAAGTACAGCATTTTGCATTGCTATTATATAGAATAGTCCAAATGCTTTATGGCTTGATGGCCCTAAATCTCCTCTTCTTGTACATACTAAGTTTATTTGTCCTTCTTCAAGCATCTTGTCAAAATTTATGTTATTGTGTCTGTTACATAATGTTGATTTTATTCCTGGTAATCTTATTAATTTATCAAGTTGAGTTGCAAGGAAAGATAATTTCTCCTCAGTTTGTCCTCTACCTTTTCCATTCTTATAAAAGTTTCTCTTAAAGTATGATAACATTACTGCATAATTTTCTGCCAATTCTTCATCTGCTTCTAACACTTTACACATTTTTTCTGCTAAATCAAAATTTGATAATATTTTTAACATATCTTCTAAGTTAGGTAAATTTCCTTGATTCATTCTAGGATACATTTCTTTTAATAACATAGATATGTTTTCTATTGCTTGTATTGTAATATCTTCATCATTAGCATGAATCTCTTCTCCTTCTTCCATATGAGCTGCAAAGTAAATTTCTTTTAAAACTGAATTTATTGTTGTTGATATTTTTGATATATCATCATATACAAATGGATTCATTCCTATTGAATTCGGGTCTGCTGGGTCTATTAAATTATATTTTAATTTAAAATTCTTACATATACTCATAATATGTGAAATAGTTTCAGCATCTGGTGCTATATACGATAATCCTAAATTTCTATATATATATGGTGCTGATGATAATAGCATCTTTTTCATATATGTTTTATATAAAGTTTCTTTTGATGATATAGGTACTAACATATCCAAAGAAAAATGTTCATTTATATAATCGTTGTCATATGGGCAGTTTAGTGTTGCTAGTCCAGTTTTTAAAGCTGTATATCCCATTTCTTTCGATATATTAAAATAAAATAATTTTTTCTCTAAGTCTTTAGCTATGTTTGGCTCAAATACAAGTGACGTTTTTCCACTACCAGAGCCTCCACATACAAGCAGTGCCTGAAATCTTTTTGCTTCTGCAAAAGTTATAGTTTTTCCTGATTCGCCATCTTTAAATAAATCTATATCACATGTATATATTCCATGACCTTTTGATTTGTCTGATAAATCAATTCCTCTATAATCCCATAAAGAACGTTTGATTTCTGTACTATCATCTAGGCTTAATATTATCCATTTGATAAATGGCATTACAGTTACAAGTGGCAAATATACTGATAAAGCACGAAATGCTGGTAATATTAAGTCTTGAAAGTTTTCTGCTATTTCTACATAGTTTGGCACAGATATAAATAAAAACCAACATCCCATATTAAGCCATTGTGTAAACATTGATACTGATATAATATATAATCCTATTAAATAGGTATAAAACAACGTTACCTTTTGTTTCTTTGATGTTGCAAATGCCGAATTTCCTGAAAATAAGAAGGCAAATGTTGGACATGCAAGTACTAATGTATATTGGATTGGTCCCCAATATGAAAGTGATGCTCCAGTGAAGACCATGAATAGCATTTCTACAATTCTATCAACAGCAAAATAGACAGTGAGTAATGTTAATATAAATGTCATAAATGTATTTCTATTGGTATTTAATTTTTTTAAAAATTTGTCTATTAAATTCATATGACTCCCCTCATTAATTTTTTCTCTTATATATTATCTTACAAAATTGCAAAAAAAACAAGTATTTTGGCTAAGAAAATCGTATTTTTCTATATTTATTTTCTCCATAGAATACTACTATTGATATTAAGCTTCCTAAAATTGCACCAAATACTACATCTGATGGATAGTGTACAAATAAATAAATTCTTGAAAATCCTATCAAAATTGCTAATATAATTGCTGATATTCCCCATTTTTTATTATGCAAAAATATTATTATCGCTGCTTCAAATGATGCCATTGTATGACATGATGGAAATGAGTAATCTTCTGGAATTTTTATTAATAAATTTATTGTTTTGTCCACAATAAAAGGTCTTGGTCTTGCAATTATGTTTTTTAATAAAAGATTTCCTATTAATAATCCTAGAAATAATGCAATTACAATTAGGATTCCACATTTTCTTGTTTTTGTTTTTAATATTAATATGAGTGCTATTAATAACCATATAATTCCTGCATCTCCTAAAATAGTTATTAACTTCATTATATTATCTAATATATTATTGTGCATTGCATTTATTGCATATAATATTGAAAATTCCATTCTACTTAGTAAAGTTAGCTTTTTGAAAAAGCTAACCCTCTCCTTTTAAATTTATTATTTACATTATCTATTTAAATATGAAAATATAACTGAACTTAGTTTTAAACTATTGTGCGTTATTTTTCCCTCTTTTGTTGTTAATAAGTCGCTTTCTATTACTTCATAGTGTACATCTTTTAAATTTTCATAATCTATAGCAACTTGGTCTTTTTGTTCTTTTGTTTCATATTTTTTTAATATGTCTTCATCAATTTTTGTGTTACTTGCTATTACTACATCTATCGTATTCTTTCCAATGTATTTTTCTAGTGTGTTTACATGGTCACTTACACCAAATCCATCTGTTTCCCCTGGTTGTGTCATTGCATTACATACATACATTACTTTTGCTGGGGTTTCATTTATTGCTTTTACTATTTCTTTGCATGTTAAATGTGGTAATATACTTGTGTATAAACTTCCTAAGCTTATTATTACTAAGTCTGCATTTTGTATTTTTTCTATTACTTCTGGTAATACATGTGGCTCTTCTTTGTATCCTATTCTTTTATACTTTTTGTTTGATGTTGTTATTTGTTCTTCTCCTTCAATTATTTCTCCATCTACAGTCTCTCCTATTAATGTTAAATTGTCTTCTGATAATGGAAGAACAGTATGTTTTACTTGTAATAATGTACTTAGTCTTTCTATACTTACTTTTAAGCTTTTTGTGCTTTTAAATAATGAAGTTAATATTAGGTTTCCTATAGCATGACTATTTAAACTATCATTGTTTGTTGATAACCTTGATTCCATTACTTCTTTTACTTCGTCTGGTAGTGTTGATAAATTGCTTAATACCTTTCTAATATCTCCAACAGCTGGAATTGAGAATTCCTCTCTTAATCTTCCTGTACTACGCCCATTATCTGAAACAGTTATTACTGCTGTTATGTCTATAGGTAAATCTTTTAGACTCATTAGGATTCTTGATGACCCTGTTCCTCCTCCTAATATTACGACTTTCTTCTTTTCCATGCCTTCACATTCCTTTCATTTAGCTTTTAATTCATGTTATATTTCTAATTCTTCTCTTTCTTGTCTCTTCCTTTAATTTTCTCTTGATTCTTGTTCTAATCTTTGCTGTAATTCTCTAAGTGTTTTGTATTCTTCTATTTCTATATTTAGTGGTTTTTCTGAATACTTTCCACCTTCTCGCTTTATTCTAATTACTTCTTTAGGATTATTTTTATATAGTCCTTCTAAATCTCTTGGGTTATCATCTAAAAATATTCCATTTTCATAATTTATGTCTATTTTGAATTTTAATTCATCTGTAGTTATGATTTCATCAAAATATTTTTCTATTCTTGCTCCTTTTACTTTTTCTTGTTGTAATTCTCTATCTCCCCATGTTAACATGCAAGTTTGATGTCCTTTACTTTTTAGATATTGTAAAAATTCTATTGTATCATCATATAAATATATGTAGCAATTATCCACAATTTTATGTAGTTGCATTAATACTTCTTCTTTTGGTAAATTATATTTTTCGCATATCTTAATACATAAGTAATCTAAGTTTATTAATTTCTTTTCAACTTCTACTATGTATTTTTCCATTTCTTTTTGTGCTTCTATTGGAACTCCATAGCTTTCTAACATTTTGTATCTAGCTTCATGAAATTTGACTGTATCAAGCATAGTATAGTCTAAATCTATATAGAATTTCATATTTTTCCTCCTTTATATTCTTCAACTACATCTTTATAGTTTGTAATGATTTTTGCTCCTTGTTTTATTAATTCATTAGTTCCTACTGAATTTTCGGAGTTTAAATTTCCTGGTACTACAAATACATCTCTTCCTTGTTCTAATGCAAAATCTACTGTTATTAGTGTTCCACTTTTTTCTTTTGCTTCTACTACAATAACTCCTTTACTCATGCCACTGACTATTCTATTTCTTTCTGGGAAATTTTTTCTTTCTGGCATTGTTCCTAATGGATATTCTGTAATTATTGCTCCACCTTTTTCTATTATTTTCTTTGCTATTGTTATATTTTCTTTTGGATATATTGTATCTATACCATTTCCTAGAACAGCTATGGTTTTTGCATTTGCTTGTATTGCTCCAATATGACTTTCTGCATCTATTCCTTTTGCTAATCCACTTACTATGTTTATTTTATTATTTGCTATATTATATGCTAATTGTCTTGCCATGTTCTTTCCATATTCACTACATTCCCTGCATCCTATAATTGCTATGTTTGTGTTATTTAATATATTTTTATTTCCTATTAAATAAATTACTATTGGAGGGTCATATATCTGTTTTAGTATTTGTGGATATTCTTTGTCTTTTATAGTTATTATTTCTATATTGTTGTTTTTTATATATTCTAAGTGATTGTTTAATTTTTTCCTTTTTTCCTTGTCTAGCAATACTTCTGCTGTTTTTTCTCCTATGTCTTTTTTATTTAAAAGTTCCTCTTTGGTTGCGTTGTATAATTCTTCTATACTTCTAAATTTTTTTATTATATTTATTTTCTTTTTTGTCCCTATTTCTTTTATTAATGTTGCCCATATCCAACACTTTTTTTCGTTTTCGCTTATAGCTTAATTTCTCCTTTCGTTTTTTCTTTACTAGTGTTGATGATATTCGTTGTTTTTTTAATTATTTTGTTATTTTTAATTTTCTAACTGTCCTGCTGCTTTTATTACATTGTTCATTAACATTGCTATTGTCATTGGTCCTACTCCTCCTGGTACAGGTGTTATATAACTTGCTTTTTTTTCTACTTCTTCGTAGTCTACATCTCCTGTTAGCTTTCCATCTTCTCCTCTATTTATTCCTACATCTATTACTACCGCTCCTTCTTTTATCATTTCTGCTTTTATGAATTTTGATTTTCCTATTGCTACTATTAATATGTCTGCTTGTTTTGTGATTTCTGATAAATTTTGTGTTCGTGAATGGCATACTGTTACTGTTGCATTTTTGTTTAAACATGTTTGTATTAGCGGTTTTCCTACTATATTACTTCTTCCTATTATTACTACTCTTTTTCCTTCTAGTTCTATTTTATATTCTTCGAACATTCTCATTACCCCATATGGTGTGCATGATATGAATGTTTCCTGTCCTAAACATAACTTTCCTACATTTACTGGATTGAATCCATCTACATCTTTGCTTGGAGCAATTGTTCTGAATGCTTCGTTTATGTCTAAGTGCTTTGGTATTGGACTTTGTAGTAATATTCCATGTATGCTGTTATCTTTGTTTAATTCCTCTATTAATTTTATTAGATTTTCTTGTGTTGTTGTTTCTCCTTCTAATATGTATTCTTGAAATTCTATTCCTACTTCTTCACATGCTTTGTTTTTGTTTTTTACATATACTTTTGAGGCTTTGTCATCTCCTACTAATATTATTGCTAGTTTGGGTTTTATGCCTTTTTGTTTTATTTCTTCACATTTTGTCTTTAGTTTGTTTCTTGTTTTTTGTGCTAATTCTTTTCCATCTATTTTTACTGCCATTCTCCTTTTTCCTCCTATTGCTATTTTCTTTTGCTATTATACATCATTAACATTTCTTTTTCAATAGTTGTTTTTTCATATTTCTGTAATTGGTCAAATACTATATCAAATTTTTTGTCATGTTCTAGTAATTTATATTCCATATTAGTCAATCTCTCAAATACTTGTCCATTTGATGCTATAAACTTTCTCATTTCTATAAATGAATTGATTATATTTAAGCTAACTTTTACTGCTATATCATTCTTTAAAACACCTGCCAACATAGCAATTCCTTGTTCTGTAAAAACATATGGTAAATATCTTCTTCCACCTCTCAAATTATTACTTATTTCGGTACTTTGCTTTGAGGTTTCAATTTGAAACCTCAAATTTTGTGATTCATTTTGTTTTGAAGTTCCAAATTGGAACCTCAAAGTTTGAAATTCATTTTCTGTTAGTTGAAAACAAAATTCTTCTGGAAATCTTTCTATATTCCTTCTTACTGTTAAATTTAATACTTTCGTTTTATAATGATACAACCTTGCAACATCGCTATCTATCATTACTTGTTTTCCTCTTATTGTATATATAAGTTTTTTTATTTCTTCTTTTAATATTTCATATTGAATTTCTAAATCTTTTACTTCATTTATTTGTACCTGTAAATCTATTAGCTTTTATATTAAAACTTTAAAATTCAATTTTGTGCAAATCTAAAAAAATAAAGTGCTATTTTTATAACACTCTATTCCTGTAATCGGCATATTAAATTTTTTATTTTAGCTATGTCAATGGACATATTCCCTACCTACCAGCTAGGCTATCATTTTTTACTCTTTTAATAAAATTGATCGTTTTTTCAAGTTTTTTATAAAATTTCATGTTTTCATTTTATTTACCAAACTCGCTCATATCAATGTTTACAAATGTTCTATCTCAGATGTTCCTACCTTATACTCAATATCTTCCATATAAGGAAAAATCTCTTTCACTCTTTTTAATGTTAGCATAGACATTTTAGGCTGTGGATTTTTAGGATTATCTGTCAATAATTTTTGCGTATAACAATTTTTAGCTGTCTTAAACAACACATACCTATTTCGTACGTATGTGTAATATATTTGATAACCATTTTGCAAATCTAGCCACATTTTCTCAAAAGTATATCCTTCCATTTAATTCATCCCTTTCACAGTTTTTAGAAGATGTAAACTTGCAAAGCTGACATCTTCTTTGCATTTTAATTTTATTCAAACTAATCATATAAGCTATTTAATCATATCTTTAAATTCTGCCTCTGATATTATTTGAACGCCTAAACTTTGTGCCTTTGTCAACTTACTTCCAGCTTCTTCTCCTGCTAATACATAGCTTGTTTTCTTAGAAACTGAACTTGAAACTTTTCCTCCATATTTTTCTATTATATCAGATGCCTCATCTCTAGTAAAATTTTCTAAACTTCCTGTTAATACAAAGGTTTTACCATCAAATCGCAAATCTTCATTTTTATCTGATTCATATATTGTATTTACCCCAGCTTGTTTTAATTTTTCTATTAAATCTATAGTTTGTTCTTGTGTAAAAAAGTCTCTTATGCTATTTGCTACAATTGGACCTATTTCTTCTACCATACTTAAATCTTCAATACTTGCATTTGCCAATTCATCTATACTTTTATATCTTTTTGCTAATGTTTTAGCTGCTTTACTTCCAACATGCCTTATTCCTAAAGCTGTTATTAGTTTATATAATTCATTATTTTTACTAGTTTCAATGCTGTCTTTTAAATTCTGTGCAAATTTCTGCCCATTCTTTTTTAATGATGCAATATCTTCTAATTTTAAGTTATATATATCTGCAATATTACTAATTAATTTGTTATCTAATAATTGTAAAATTATATTCTCTCCTAATCCTTCTATATCCATGGCTTCTCTTGATACAAAATGTACTAAATTTCTGTGCAATTTTGCTGGACATTCTATACCTGTGCATCTTACTGCTGCCTCTCCTTCTTCTCTTACGGCTGGTGCTCCACATATTGGACATTGTGTTGGCATTTTAAATTCCTTTTCACTACCAGTTCTTTTAGATTTTATTACTTCTACTACTTCTGGTATTACATCTCCCGCTTTTTGGATAGATACTATATCTCCTATTTTTAAGTCTTTTTCTTTTATAAAATCTTCATTGTGTAATGTTGTCTTCGATATTTTTGAGCCTGCTACTACTACTGGCTCTAATATTGCCATTGGTGTAATTGCTCCTGTCCTTCCAACTTGGCATATTATATCCTTTAACTTTGTTTCTTTTCTTTCTGGTGGATATTTGTATGCTACTGCCCATTTGGGTACTTTTGATGTAGTTCCTAATATTGTTCTAAATTTTAAGTTATCTACTTTTACAACAGCCCCATCTATTCCAAATGTTAGTTTTTCTCTTTCTTGTCCTATTTTGTTTATTGCATTATACACTTCTTCTTTATTTTTGCATAGTATTTTTATAGGGTTTACATTAAATCCTTGTTTTTCTAAATATTCTAATTCTTCATAATGTGAATTAAATTCTTTTCCTGCTATTTTTTGTACATTAAATATATATATATCAAGTGGTCTCTTCTCTGTTATACTGCTATCTAGCTGTCTTAATGAGCCTGCTGCAGCATTTCTTGCATTTGCAAATAATTCTTCTTCGTTTTTTTCTCTTTCTTGATTTAATTTCTCAAATTCTTCTTTTGCTATAAATACTTCTCCTCTTACTGTTATATCTATTTTGCCTTTTATTTCTTTTGGTATTGTCTTTATTGTTTTTATATTTTCTGTTACATCTTCTCCTACTAATCCATTTCCTCTTGTTGCTCCTCTTTGTAATTTTCCATCTTTGTATTCTAATGCTGCAGATAGTCCATCTATTTTTGTTTCTACAACATATTCTACTTTTTCTATATTATTCTCTTTGGCTTGTTTTTCTACTCGATTTAAAAATTCTTCTACTTCTTCAAAGCTGAAAACATCTTGCAAACTTTGAAGTGGTACTTCGTGTTCTACTTTTTTGAATCCCTCTTTTATTTTTCCACCAACTTTTTGGGTAAGAGAATCTTTTGAAATAAATTCTGGATTTTCTTTTTCTAAATTTCTTAATTCTACCATTAACATATCATATTCAAAATCTGATATCTCTGGCTTGTCCTCATCATAATATTTTGTTGCATAATATTCTGTCTTTTTCCTTAGTTCTTCTATCTTTTTTTGTATCTCTCTTTTTGTTTTATCCATTTTAATCTATCATCCTTTCATAATAAATTAAAAAAATCCAAGTGGGTGTTTTTCTTATTTTTTTAAATATCCCACTTGGATTAAATATTAGTATCTTTTTGATTTTACATTATTTTGTTCATATATTTTATTTATCTAAATCACATTTAGCTACTATAATTAATCTATATGTTCCATCATCTGTACATGTTTGTAATGAAATTTCTCTTGCTCCATTTGTATTTCTTACCATAAAGTCTGTATCATTAGATTCTGTTTCAAATTTATTATATATCGTGTATGTTAATTTTTTTCCTGTTAAATCTGTTATGTATATTTTGTCTCCTATTGCTAATTTTTTATTATTTGAAAAGAATTGTCCATTTCTATAATTATGTCCTATTATTACAGTATTTCCTGGTTGATTTGGTCCAGGTCCATATAACATAGCTACAGATTTTTCTATTGCTGACCTTGATGGCTCTGCTATTATTGGATATGCCAATTTAATTTTTGGTATTTCTATTGTTCCTATTACTTCAAATCCTTGATATGTTTGTTTCTTTCCTGATGACCCTTCTGTTTCTATTGTTTCTACATTACTTAATGGGTCATCATCTATTGCTCCTGGATTATTATTATCTTTATCATCTTTGTCAGATGGTTTTATTTCTTGTCCAAAATTACTCACAAATTTACTTGCTTCTTGCTCATTTGCATATTTTGTATATACTCTGTAACTAAAGAAGACTATTAATCCTATTACAGCTATAATTATTACTACTAATAATATTGTTAAAAAATTGCTATATTTACTTTTTTCATACATATTATTACCTCCTCTTTTGACTCCGTTTTATCCTATATTTTATTATACCATTTTTTACATTATTCTGCAATATTTTTATAATTTATTATTAATATTATAATTGTGATTATAAACTCTATTTATTATACACATTGTATTTCTAATATTTGTTATTTCTTATACTATTTTGTCTCCCATTTTCGTTCCAGCAAGAACGTGAAAATGTAAATGCATTACTTCTTGACCACTATCTTTTCCTGAATTTACTATTACTCTAAATCCTTTTTCTTTAAATCCTTTTTCTTCAGCTATTTTGTTTATTACTCCATAAATTTTTCCTATTAATGACTCATCTTGTTTATCCATATGTGCCACACAGTCTATATGTTTTTTAGGTATTACTAATATGTGTATTGGCGTTGCTGGATTTATATCATAAAATGCAATTATTTCTTCATCTTCATATACTTTATTTATTGGTACTTCGCCTTTTACCATTTTACAAAATATGCATTCTTCCATTTTTTTATAGCAGATGTTAGCTTTCAAAGCTGACATCTTCTCCTTTCTTTAATTTACTTTTCCCTATAATATATATTATTTTATAAGTACAGCTTTTATTCTTCTTATTCCTGATGAACTTGATTCTTCCTTCTTTATTTTGAATATTCCCATATCTCCTGTATGTTCTACATGAGGTCCTCCACATATTTCTTTGCTGAAATTACCTATTGTATATACTTTTACTTTTTCTCCATATTTGTTTGTAAATAGTCCTATCGCTCCTGACGCTTTTGCTTCATCATATGTCATTTCTTCACATACTACCTTTAAATCTCTCTTGATTTGCTCATTTACTAAGTCCTCTACTTGTTTTATTTCCTCTGGTGTCATTTTTTGTGGATGTGTAAAGTCAAATCTTAATCTTTCTTGTGTTATATTTGACCCACTTTGTTTTACATGTTCTCCTAATACTGTTTTTAATGCTTGATGTAGTAAGTGTGTTGCTGTATGATATGCTATTGTTTGTTCATTTTGGTCTGCTAATCCACCTTTGAATTTTTGCTCTGCTCCTTGTCTTGATAATTCTTGGTGTTCTTTATATAACTTTTCAAATTCTTCTTTGTCTATCTCTAGTTCATTTTCTTTTGCTAAATCTTCTGTTACTTCAGGTGGAAATCCATATGTGTCATATAGCTTAAATACTACTTTTCCTTCTAATTTAGCTTTTCCTTCTTCTTTTAATTTATTCATTTCTTTTATGAATTCTTTTTCTCCATGCTCAAGTGTTTTTACAAACTTGTCTTTTTCTTCTAAAATTACACTTTTTATTGTTTCTTTATTTATTTCTAATTCTGGATACATTTCTTTTAATGCTTCTATATTTAATTCTATTAAATTTGTTAATTCTTCTAATGATATTTGTAACTTGTTGATATGTCTTATCATTCTTCTTATTAGTCTTCTTAATACATATCCTCTATCTATATTACTTGGTCTTCCTCCATCACTTATTATCATCATACTTGAACGCAAATGTTCTGCTACTATTCTTCTACTTGATATACTATCTACTTTTTGTAACTCTTCTAATTTTTCCATTACTGGTGCGAATAATTCTGTTTCAAAAGGTGTTTTCTTTCCTTGTAATAACATTGTCATTCTTTCTAGCCCTAAACCTGTATCTACATTTTTTTGTGATAGCTTTGTGTATTTTCCATCCTTGCTTTTGTAGAATTCCATAAACACATTATTCCATATTTCTACATATTTTCCACATCCACATGATGGATTACATCCTTCAGAACATTTTGGCTTTCCTGTATCATAAAACATTTCTGTATCTGGTCCACATGGTCCTTCGTTTCCTGCTATCCACCAGTTATCATCTTTTCCAAAATAATATATTCTTTCTTCTGGTATTCCTACTTTTTTCCAACATTCTGCTGTTGTTTCATCTCTTTCGCAGTCCTTATCTCCTGCAAAACAAGTTACTGATAGTTTTTCTACTGGTATTCCTAATTCTTTTGTTAAGAATTCATAACTCATTTTTATTGCTTCTTCTTTGAAGTAATCTCCTAATGACCAGTTTCCTAACATTTCAAAATATGTTAAATGTCTATTGTCCCCTACTTCATCTATATCGTTTGTTCTTACACATTTTTGGTAGTCTGTTAATCTTGTTCCTTCTGGATGTTTTTCTCCTAATAGATATGGTACTAATGGTTGCATTCCTGCTGTGTTAAATAATACTGATGGGTCGTTTTCTGGAATTAATGGTGCTGATGGTATTATTTTATGACCATTTCTTTTAAAATAATTTAAATATTTATTTCTTATTTCTATAGCTTTCATTTTCCTAGCATATGTTAGTTTTTAAAACTAACATATCCTCCTCTCCTATTTTAATTTGTAAGCTTTAAAAACTTACATAGACTTGATGGGTGAAATTTATTTGCACCTTTTTTCGTTCATTTCACTTCTTTATATAATATAGTCTTATTCGTTTGCTTTTTACTTTTCAATTATACTTTACTTTGTTGGATTTGGCAAGATTTATTAAAAAATCTAGAAACTTTTTTCTAATTTTATGTTAGAGTTTAGTTATAAAGTGTATAATCTTACTTAAATGCAATACCACTTAAAAAATAGTTCTATAACGCCTTTAACTAATATTATATATTTTTTACAAAAACAGCTTTTTTCCCAGTGAGCAGGAATTCCGGCTCACTGGAAAAAAAGCTAAATTTTAAAAATAAATATATATAATTAACTATCACTATATATTATAATCTAATAAAATATAGAATAAATATAAATATTCCTAATACAACTCTATACATTGCAAAAATCTTAAAACTACCTTTCTTCAAGTAATTTAATAAGAACTTAATAACTATAATTCCTACTATAAAGCTAAATAATACTCCCATGAAGAATTGCAATGTTAATTCTATACTTGTAATACTTACTACTACTGCTGCTAAGATTATTGGTGTTGACAATAAAAACGAATATTTTGCAGCACTTTCCCTATCAACTTTTAAGGCTCTTGCAACTGTCATAGTTATTCCTGACCTTGATGTTCCTGGAAATGCAGCAGCTATTGCCTGTGAAATTCCTATTAAAAATGATTGTTTAAAAGTAATATTTTCATACTTTGTTTTTGCCTCTGATTTTTTATCTACTAAATACAATAATATTCCTAATACAATAAGTGCTATAGCTATTAATGGCATTTCTATTCCAAATTTTTCACATAACATATCAGAAAAGTTATCTAAAATTAAACTTAATATTCCTGTTGGAATAGTTACTATAACTATATACCAAAATATTCTTCCTTCTGTTGATTTTTTCTTTTTTACAGCTTGCTCATATCCTCCCTTTATTAATTGTAACCAATCTTTAAAAAAGAATAATGTTATTGCAAGTAGAGTTCCTAAATGTAATGCTACATCAAAACTTTCTGGCATCTCCCAATTAAATATCCAAGGTATTAAATTTAGGTGTGCAGAGCTTGATATTGGTAATAATTCTGTTAATCCTTGTACTACCCCTAAAAATATTGATTGTAATATTGTCATTGTTATTCCTCCATTCATATGTGTTTTATCTTATGTTTTATTTTTCTATACTTTGTTTAAAATATTATATATTGTATTTTTAATATATTCTGCTGATGTTATTGGTGATACTTTTCCAGGTAGTGCTAATGCCCATATGCATTTTATTTTTAATTCTTTTGCTGAATCAAAATCTACTCCTCCTGGTTTTGAAGCTAAATCTATTACTATAGCATTGTTATTTATATATCTTAATTCGCTTTTTGTCAATATCATTTGCGGAACTGTATTTATAATTATATCAAAGTCTTTTAGGTTTTCTCCTATTTTTCTTATATCTGTGGCTTCATACCCTAAAGTCTTAATCCATGCCATGTCTTCTTCTTTTCTCGCTGCACAAGTAACGTATGCATCTAATGCCTTAAATTTTTTCGCAACTACTTTTGCTACTCTTCCAAATCCTAAAATTAAAGCCTTACTTTCTTGTATATTTCTTTCGGTATTTTCTATTGCTACTTGTATTGTTCCCTCTGCTGTTGCTATTGTATTTAGTACTGTTAATTCTTCTTTTTCCATTAGGTCTATTATTTTTATTTTTCTATTAATTTCATAAATATCTTTTTTTATTGCCCCTGCTATAAAAGTTTTTTCTTCATCTAATCTCTCGATAATCTCTTTAATTTTTATTTTTTCTTTAGAAAATGGTGCATTAATATTTTCTCCATCTTTTGATAGTGGCATTGGTCCTAATATTATTTTGGATTTGTGTATTACTTCTTCTAAACTTTTACATTTGCTTATTTTATCTTTTTCTTCTTTACTTATATCTGTACTTTCACATACATTAGATTCTTCTAATCCATATATGTATACTTCATTTTCTTTGCTTAACATTTCAGCTAATTTGATTGTTCTTAAATCTCCACCTATAATTGAAAAATTCATAAAATCACTACCTTCTATATTTATTATTCTAAATATATTATTGGTATTGAATTTTATGAATTTTTTTAGTTTTCTTCTCTTTCTTTTGCTTCTTCTATATCTTCCTGGATTTTTCCTATATCATCTATTGTCTTTTGCTCTTTTTTACTCATTCTTATATTATTGTAACCTAAATGTCTTGTTATCTCGAATGTTTCCTCTAAATGCTTTTTTACTTTTTGCTCTTTCTTGCCTAATTTACTTTCTTTTTCTTCTATATTTTCTAAGTTTAATGGTATATTTATTTTTGTCATTATTGTTATAAATAATGAGTCATTTCTTATTTTTTCCACTATCTTCTTTGGGTTACTTTCTATCGCTAAATTTGCATAATTTATAGCTTTTTCTTTTTCTGCTTTCATTATAGATATTCGTGCTAATTCAAAATACGAATCAGCTTCTAGCTCTTCATTTTGACTTGTTTCTAAGAAATATTTTTCTGCTTCTTCTAATTCCTTATATATTAATGCTATTTCTGCTAAACTATATTGTGAATTATATTCTAAAGTGTTTAAAAATGCTGCCTTTTCATAATACATTTTAGCATTTTGGAAGTCATTTAGCATTGTGTATACTACGGCTAAATTATAATTCATATCATAATTAGTAGGATTATACTTTAATCCATCTAAATATATATATACCGCTTCTTTATATTTTTCCTGTTCTATTAAGATTTCTCCTAATAACTTTGTTGCTTCACTATTTTCAGGTTGTTTTTGTAATAACAAATTTAGCATTTCTGCTGCTTCGTCTTTCTTCTCTAGCGTATTTAATATTTCTGCTACTTTATAATATGATTTATAATCTGTCTTTTTAATATCCACTAGTTGTATGTACTCTTCTAGTGCCTTCCTTATTCCACCTTCTTTTTCATATATCTGTGCTAATAATTTATGTCCTATATAACTTTGTGGATATGCACTTACTAATTTATTTAATTTTCTTTTCGCAATTTTATTTTTTCCTAATAACATATTTATCATTACACTTATTGTTGTTACTATTTCCATAAACAAAATATTTTGCTTTTCTAATATAATTATTATAGCTGGTAATAGTATTGCTAGTACATAAATTATTATCTTTACTACAATATTAAAATTTTCGTTTATAACTAATTGAAAAAAACTTAATACTATTCCACTTGCCTCTAATATTAAAGATATTACATAACTTGTATCATTTCTTTGTATTATTTTTAAAAATATTATTACAAATAGCGTAAATGCTATTATGTTAAAAATTAATTGTTCTAATATTATCATTTTTATTATCCTTTTCTTATTATCTATCTGACTATATTTTTAATCACTTGCGTATCAATTTTTATTAGATTATTCGTTTCTTGCATCTGGTCTTACTCTTAAATCTCCTCTTTCTGCAGATATATCTTCTTCTATATCGTTTTTAACATTATTTTGTATATCTTCTTCTGTTATGTTTCCATTTCGTACTGCTTTTTCTATTCTTCTTTGTAATGATAATAATATTTCTTTCTCATTACCTCTATATAAAGACTCTAGTTCTTCTCCATACTGTTCTAGCATATTATCTATTATCCTTTGTCTCATCTTATCTACATCAGGTCCATTTTCATTTTCTATTAAGTTAACTTCATTTTCTGTCTTTTCACTTCCCCATGATTTTGCTTGCTCTTTTTCTTCAGCTGTCTTTTCTTGTGTTCTTCCCTCTCCTTGTTCTCGTATGTCTTTTCCAACTCTTACATTTTCTCTTGATACATCTACTACCTGTGTTTCTATATATCCGTATTGTCCTATTGTTATTGATAATTCTTTTGTTCCATTTCTATATCCATTTCCCATAATTGGCATTATTGCATTTGGTGATTCTTGATTAATTTTTTCATTACTTCTATCTATACTATACACTTGTTTCATTGTTGCTTTAGCTGGCTCTGTTCCTTTTGCAATCTCAAATTTATCACCATATTTTGCAACTAATATATATGATTTTAATGTTTCTGAATATGCCATTCCTATTTCTTCTGCTCCGTGGCATGTTTCTGGAAATTCTTTCATAAAGTCTTTATCTATTATTTTTCTAAAATATGTAATCTCTAAATCTTGTCCATCTGTTGATAAGTCGTTTTCAATTTGCTCTTTTTTGTCCATTTCTCTATTTTCATTTTCTCTTTCTAGCTCTTCTAATGTTTTTCCGTTTTTGCCCATCATTTTTAGTTTATCTACTATGTTGGGGTCTTGTGCTCTTGATTTTTCTGTTGCTAGCGTTTGATTTGTTGCTGGTATTTCTACTCCTAGTAAATTCATGTCTTCATCATATGTTTTTAGATATTCCATATCATTATCTTTTTCAGTTAGGATAAATACATCTTTTTCTATCATCTTCTTTTCGCCATCTATTTCTTCCATAAATTCCATTTTACCTACATATCGTACTTGTTCTACACTTATTTTTCTATTTTCTTCTTGGTTTGCTTCAAATATTTCTCTTTCCCTTTTGTCTCTTATCATTCTCATTTTTTCTATTATATTTTCATTTTCTTCCATTTATATTTTTTCCTTTCTATATTATGGATATCTAATTTTGAATTATATGTATTTTCATTATATTTGTTCAGCAATTAAATCATAATCTCTTACATCTATTATTTTGCATTTTATGAACTTATTTATTAATTGGCTATCACCATTATTTTTTATATATACCAATCCATCTATTTCTGGCACATCTTGACTTGTTCTTCCTACAAAATATTTGTTATCAAATGTTGTTGTTTCTACTAGCACTTCATATTGTTTACCTATTTTTTGTAATAGTTTTTGGTGTGATATCTTCTGTTGCTTTTCCATTATTTTGTTATATCTTGCTTTTTTTGTGTTTCCATGTATTTGTTCTTGCATTTTTGCTGCTGGTGTTCCATCTTCTTTTGAATACATAAATGTTCCTAATTTGTCAAATTCTACTTTTTCTACAAATTGTTCTAATTCATTAAATTGTTCTTTTGTTTCTCCTGGAAATCCTACTATCAGACTTGTTCTTAATGTTACATTTGGTATTTCTTTTCGTATTTTTTCTATTAATCTCTCTATTTCCTTTTTATTTGTTTTCCTATTCATCTTCTTTAATATTCCATCTGATATATGCTGTATTGGTATATCAAAATATTTGCATATCTTAGGGTTGTTTTTTACTTCTTGTATTAGTTCTTCTGTTATTCCTTCAGGATATGAATATAAAAATCTTATCCATTTTATTTCTTTTATTTTTGCTAGTTCTTTTAATAACTCAACTAACATTGGTTTTCCATATATGTCTGCTCCATATTTTGTTGTATCTTGTGCTATTACTATTAATTCTTTTATTCCTTTGTTTGCTAGTATTTTTGCTTCTTGTACTAGTTCTTCAATTTTCCTGCTTACAAATTTTCCTCTTATATATGGTATTGCACAATATGTGCACATGTTGCTACATCCTTCTCCTATTTTTAGATATGCATAATTTTCTCCTGTTGTTAATACTCTTTGTTCATATTCCTTTTGTAATAGCATTGGTAGTTCTGTTATTTCTGATACTTTTGTTACTTGTTCAAATTGTGTTACCTCTACTTGGTTTTCTTCTATTAATTTTTCTATTTTTTCCCATAATCTTGGGTATTCATCTATCCTTATAAATAAGTCTACTTCTGGTAATGCTTGTATTAATTCATTGTAGTATCTTTGTACTAAACATCCTATTACTACTAAATATTTGCACCTGTCTTTTTTATATTCAGCCATTTCTAATATAGTGTTTATGGCTTCTTGCTTTGCTTGTTCTATAAATCCACATGTGTTTATTATTATTATATCTGATTCTGATTGATTATTTGTTATTGTGTATTTGTTGTTTTTGAATTTTCCTATTATCGCTTCAGTATCTACTAGATTTTTACTGCATCCTAATGATATAAATCCTATATTCATTTTCTACTTTTTCCCTTCTTCTAGTTCGATTTTTTCTTGATATATGCAAAATTTAGTATTACGTTAATTCTTTAATCTTTATGGCTACATATATGTTTTCTAGTTAATTCCATTAAATCTAATTTTGTAAATCCTTCTACTTGCGTTTTTGCTCTATCATTTTTTAACTCTTTTTTTAGTAATTCTTCTATTTTTTGTTTGTTTTCACTATTTTTCATATCTATGTAATCTATTATTATTATTCCACCTATATCTCTTAGTCTTAACTGGTTTGCAATTTCTATAGTTGCTTCATAATTTACTCTATATACTGTTTCTTCTAGATTTTTGTTCCCAGTAAATTTTCCTGTGTTTACATCTATGGCTGTTAGTGCTTCTGTTTTGTCTATTGTGATGAATCCTCCACAATTTAACCATACTTTTCTGTTTTCTGTTTTTTCATTTTGCCTTTGTATATCATATATTAAGAATAAATCTTCATCTTTTTTTAGTTCGACTTTTATGTTTCCCAATACTTTTTCATCTTCTTTTATTATCTGTTCTATATGCTTATATTCTTCTTCGCTATTTACAACTATTTTCTCTAAATCTTTATATGCTACATCTATGATTATCTTTTCAGTTATACTTAAACTTTTATACAATAGTTGTGGTTTGTTTTCTTTGCATTCTTTATATTGTTTTTCTATTTTATTCCATTCTTCTAGCTGTTTGTTTATGTCTTTTTCTATTTCTTCTTTTGTTTTTCCTTCTGCTGATGTTCTTATTACTGCTCCCATATTTTGAGGCAAGCTTTCTTTTACTATATTTAATAGTCTTTGTTTTTCATTTATATTGTCTATTTTTTGTGATATTGTTATTATTTCTGTTTTTGGCATTAGCATTATTAATTTACTTGGTAAACCTATGTGTGTTGATATTCTTGCTCCCTTTTTTTCATTACTATCTTTTTTTACTTGTACTAATAATTTGTCATTTACTTTTATTACCTTTTTTATGTCTTGTTCTTGGCTTTCTTGTTGATTCCTTTGATCTAGTTGTGGTAATATATCTTTTATATGTATGAAGCTATTTTTTTCAGTTCCTATGTCTACAAATGCTGCTTGCATTCCTGGCAAAATGTCTTTTACAATTCCTAAATATATGTTACCTTCTTTTTTGTTTTCTTCATCTTCTTCTTTATATATTTCTTTTAGTTTCCCGTTTTCTAGTAACGCTATTTCTTTTTCTGTTGGCTTTTTATTTATTATTAATTCTAACATTTTTCATCTTCCTTCTGTTCTTATTTGTTATCTTTTTTCTACTTGTTAGTTATATTTATTCATTGCTTTGTCTATCCCATTCTTTAGTATTTCTATTACCGCTTCTTTTGCCTTTTCTATACCTTCTTGTAATATTTTTCTGTCTTCTTTTGATACATGTCCTATTACATATTTTATTTTATCTTCTTTTTCTTTTGCTGAACCTATTCCTACTCTTATTCGTGAAATTTCTTTTGTTCCTAAATTTTCTATTACTGATTTTACTCCGTTATGTCCTCCCGCACTTCCTTGTTTTCTGATTTTTATGGTTCCTTGTTTTACATCCATGTCATCATATATTATTAATATATCTTCTAGTTTTGCTTTATAAAAATTTACTATTTCTCTTACACTTGTTCCACTTAAATTCATATATGTCTGTGGCTTTACTAATAACACTTCTTGTCCTTCTATATTGCATTTTGTGCATAAACTGTTGAATTTGTTTTTATTAATTAGTATGTTATATTTATTTGCAATTTCATTTATTACATCAAATCCCATATTATGCCTAGTTCCAGCATATTCTTCTTCTGGATTTCCTAATCCTATTATTATATACATTTTTTATTTCCTCTTTTTTATGTAATTAAGTTATTTTTTTACTTAAATAGTATATCAAATTTTTTAGTAAATATCAATATTTTTGTTAATTTTATCCTTATTTTGGGCTACATTTCAGTAGCAATATTAAAAGTATAATTAGCAATACACTCAAAAAAACGTAATCTAAAAAGCTTAATTAAAGTTTCTTTTCTTTAATTAAGCTTTTCCTCATATCTGTGCTTCGAAATCTTTGTTTCGCAAATAGCACTCTTTTGTTATTTTTTCGCGGGTATGTCTTACTTGTAATGAATTTTCCGCTTTTATTTATATGTACATCCTATTTTCTTGACTCGACAATCAACTTAATGCCTGTTCTATCTTCCCCCTCTACTTCGACCTCCGCAAAGGCTGGTATACAGACTAAGTCTACTCCAGATGGTGCTACGAATCCTCTTGCTATAGCTACTGCCTTTACTGCTTGATTTAGAGCTCCTGCTCCAATTGCTTGCATTTCTGCTTTTTGTGATTCTTTAACCAATCCTGCAATAGCTCCCGCTACTGAATTTGGATTTGATTTGGATGAAATTTTTAAAATTTCCATTTTCTTTTGCCTCCTAATTTTTTATTTTTGTTGCAACTTTTACGTTTTGTATTTTACATTATATGGAAAAAGTTGTCTAGCATTTTTATGAATATTTTATTGTTTTTCACCGCACCTTTTTACTTATTTCGACTTATTCTATATGAAATATTTTTTTATCGTTTTTGATATAAATATTTTTTTATTAAATACTTTTTTCGTGAAATTTTTTATTTTACTTTCTTGTTTTATGATGAAATTTCTTTGTGTTTTATGTTTAAAAGAATATCTTAATATGATACTCTTTTTATTGATATTATTTTGTTATTTTCATCATCTGTTTCAAATATTACACCATTGAATTTGCATTCGCCTTCTGCTAATTTATATCTTTCTGGTAATGCTGTTTCCAGTCTTTTTACTGATGCTGATATATCCATTCCTATTACAGAATTTTTAGGTCCTGTCATTCCTATATCTGTTATATATCCTGTTCCTCTAGGCAATATTGTTTCATCTGCTGTTTGTACATGTGTATGTGTTCCAAATATTCCTGTTACTTTTCCATCTAAATAATATCCTAATGCGATTTTTTCTGCTGTTGCCTCTGCATGAAAATCTATAAATATCATGTCTACTTCTTTTTCTATTTTTTCTACTATCTCTTTTGTTTTTAAAAATGGATTTTCTGTTAATATGTTTATATCTACTCTTCCTATTGCATTTATTACTGCTATTTTTTTGGCATTGCATTCATAAATTCCATACCCTTTTCCTGGTACTCCTTTTGGATAGTTAATTGGTCTTATTATTTGTGGATGGTCTATAAATTTGAATATGTCCCTTTTTCCCCATGTGTGGTTTCCCATTGTTACTACATCTGTTCCACATTGTAACATGTCATTGAAGTTTTTTTCTGTTATTCCCATTCCTCCTGCTGAGTTTTCTCCATTTGTTATTGTAAAATCTATTTTTTCTTCTTCTTTTATTTTTGGTAATATACTTTTTAATTTTTCTACGCCTGTTTCGCCTACTATATCTCCTACAGCTAAAATTCTCATTCTTATTCCCTCTTTCTGTTTTCCTCTTATTTTCTTTTACGATTTTAACATATATTTTTTTTAATTACAAGTGTATATGTTCTTATTGCATGGAAGTTAATCATATTATAAAAAATCAAAATAAAGTAATAATAACATATAGAGTCAGATATATTATTTAGAAAAGAGGACACTAATTGGCTAGTGCCTCTTTCCTAAAATGCTTTAAGATTGCATTAGAATTTGTCAGAATATGGAAATTGCATTTTAAGACATAATGTTACATCAGTTCAGTATTCATCGAAAGTCTTAGTTAAAACATACAAAAAAAGAGTTTACAGCTTAAACTAAGTTTAATTTGTAAACTCTTTTACTACATTATGTATTATTTTGCATATTCTATTGCTCTTGTTTCTCTAACAATATTTACTTTAATTTGTCCTGGATAATCCATTTCATCTTCAACTTGTTTAGCAATATTTCTTGCTAATATTGTCATTTCATCATCTTTAATCTTGTCAGGTTTAACTATTACTCTTATTTCACGACCTGCTTGAATTGCAAATGATTTATCTACACCTTCGAATGAGTCTGCAATAGTTTCTAGATTTTGTAATCTCTTTATGTATGCTTCTAATGTTTCTTTTCTTGCTCCTGGTCTTGATGCTGATATTGCATCTGCTGCTTGTACTAATATAGCTTCTATTGATTGTGGCTCAACATCTCCATGGTGTGCTTCTACTGCATTTATTACTAATTCGTTTTCTTTGTATTTTCTTAATATGTCTACACCAATTTCAACATGTGTTCCTTCCATATCATGGTCTAATGCTTTTCCTATATCATGTAAAAGTCCTGCTCTACGAGCTCGTTTTGCATCTAATCCAAGTTCTTCTGCCATTATTCTTGCTAAATTTGATACTTCTATTGAGTGATTTAAAACATTTTGTCCATAACTTGTTCTGTATCTTAATTTTCCTAATAGGTCTACTAAATCTTGATTTAATCCATTTACTCCTGTTTCTAATATTGCTCTTTCTCCTTCTGCTTTTATTGTTGCTGTTACTTCTTCTTTTGCCTTTTCTACCATCTCTTCAATTTTTGCTGGATGTATTCTTCCATCTTCTATTAATTTTTCTAGTGCTATTTTTGCTATTTCTCTTCTTAATGGGTCAAATCCTGATATTATAACAGCTTCTGGGGTATCATCTATTATTAGGTCTATTCCTGTTAGCGTTTCTAATGCTTTTATATTTCTTCCCTCTCTACCTATTATTCTACCCTTCATATCATCATTTGGTAATGATACTATTGATACAGTTGCTTCTGATGTATGGTCTGCTGCACATTTTTGAATTGCATATCCTAATATTTCTTTTGCATTTTTGTCTGCCTGTTCTTTTGCTTTTTTGTCCATTTCTCTAATTAATGCTGCTTTTTCTGATGTGATTTGTTTTTCTAGTTCATCTAATAAGTATTTTTTTGCCTCATCTTTATTTAATCCTGCAATTCTTTCTAATTCCCTCACTTGATCATCATATATGCTTTCAATGTCTTTTTTTCTTTCTTCTAATGTCTCAAATTCTTTTTCTAATTCTTTTTCTTTTTTCTCGAAAATATCAGAACGTCTTTCTATATTTTCTTCTTTTTGGATTAATCTTGTTTCTTGTCTTTGTATTTCGCCTCTTCTTTCTTTAATCTCTTTTTCTAATTCTGCTTTATCTTTTATTATTTCTTCCTTAGCTTTGAAAATTTCTTCTTTTTTCATGTTTTCTGCTTCTATCTTTGCTAAGTCAACTAATCTTTTTGCTTCTTTTTCAGCTCCATCTATTTTAGATTCAGCAATCTTTTTTCTTAATATTGTTCCTACAATAACTCCAATTGCTAGTGAGATTAAGACAGCGGCTACTATGATTAAATAATCCATAATCATACACCTCTTTCTTTATTTAATTTTCAATGTTCGAATAAATATATAACATTACTTTTCTTTTCTTAAATATATTTTTTCTACATATATATTTTAACCTTATTCTATAAAACTGTCAAGTAGTTTTCAAATAGTATTTTTCTTCACTTGTTTTTAATTTTGCGGTATTTGTAATGTTGACAATATTCTACAAATATTATAAAATTGTTTATCAAAGAATATATAAACGAAGGGATTAAAATATTATGAAAATTTTAAGTATAGATACATCTAGCAATATTTGTACTGTAGCAATTTTAGATGATACAAATTTAATAGCCCAAAAGACTTTAGATGATACTAAAAATCATTCTGAAAAAATAATGCCTATAATTGCTGATACTTTAGAAAGTGTAAATCTTACTTTAAATGATATTGATTTAATTGTGTCTGATAAAGGTCCTGGTTCTTTTACAGGAATTCGTATTGGTACAGCAACTGTAATGGCTTTTGCGGATAGTTTACAAATTGAAACTATTGGAATTAGTTCTTTAGAAGCTTTGGCATATAATGAAAGAAATAATAGTGAAACAAAATATATCTGTTCTCTTATAGATGCTAAAAATGATAATGCCTATTTTGCAATTTACTCAATAAATAATTCTAATATCACTCTTGTTAATGAGCCTGATTGTGATAATATTAATAATATTATTGATATTGTTTCTAATTATAAAGATATTATTTTTGTTGGAGATGGTGCAGTAGCATACTGTGAATTATTAAAAAATAATTTACATGATTGCAAAATTTCATCTTCTAATACATTAAGTAGCTATTCATTAGGTATTGCTGGCTTAAATGCTTTTAAATCAAATCGTAAAGATGATATTTTACCACTTTATTTGCGTAAGCCACAGGCTGAAAGAGCTTTAGAAGGAAAAAATAAAGGAATTGATTCTCATGAAAACTAATAGTATTAAAATTATGCCAATGAGTCTATCTGATTTAGATTCTATAAAATTAATTTTGGAAAGTGATTTTGATGATTTTTGGAACTACAACATTTTAAAAAGCGAATTGAATAATCCAAATTCAAAATATCTTGTTGCTAAAATAAATAATACTATTGTTGGCTTCGCTGGATTTATAACTATGTACGATGAAGCTGATATTAGTAATATAGTTGTTAATAAAAATTATAGGCATACGGGAATTGGAACTATTATGCTTAGAAAATTAATTTGTATGGCTAAATCTTTAAATCTAAATGCACTTAATTTAGAAGTTAATTCATCAAATGTTTTTGCGATTAATTTGTATAAAAATTTTTCGTTTGTCGAAAATGGGTTTAGAAAAAAATATTATAATAACTCTGATGATGCTATTCTGATGAAACTTAATCTTAAATATATAAATGTATAAAATCTCTTTTTTTGGAAAATCTATATAACAAATGTATATTATGGCTTTATGCCATATGTATAGATTATAGTAATCTATATCTTGTTATATTGAATTTTTCAAAAAGGAGGTTTTTTATTTATGAAACCATTAGATACACAAAAAGATTATCAAGAATATGTAGATCAGAAATCACCAAACTCACCTATATTAAAAAATTGTTTTAATGCATTTTGGGTTGGTGGATTGATTTGTTCAATTGGTCAAATTATTTTAGATATTTGTAAGCAAAACGGCTTAAATATTGAAATGTCAGGTACTATTGTATCTATTATTTTAATAGGAATCTCTGCTTTACTTACAGGTCTTAACGTTTTTAATAGAATTGGTAAATTCGCTGGTGCAGGGTCTTTAGTTCCTATAACAGGATTTGCTAACTCTATTGTTTCCCCTGCTATGGAATATAAGTCAGAAGGCTATGTTATGGGTGTTGGTGGTAAAATGTTTACTGTTGCTGGACCTGTATTAGTTTATGGTATTTCAACTTCTATTATAGTTGGTATAATATATTTTATTTTTATTTAGAAAGGATTTATTATGAAAAAATTAGGTAAGCAAACTATAAAATTTGATAATCCTCCTACAATTTTAGAAACAGCTTCTATTGTTGGACCAAAAGAGCTAAATGGCCCTCTTGCAAAGTATTTTGATAAGTGCTTAGAAGATGAATTTTGGGGAGAAAAAACTTGGGAAAAAGCTGAAAGTAAAATCATTAAAGAAACTGTAAATACTGTTATTGGTAAATCTGGAGTTCCTAGTGATAAAATTGAATACTGTTTTGCTGGTGACTTATTAAATCAATGTATTTCTTCTAGCTTTGGTTTGAGAGAACTTAACATTCCTTTTTTTGGAATATTTGGTGCATGTTCTACTTTCGTTGAGGGACTTAGTCTAGCTGCAGTTTTTGCAGAAAATGGAATTGAAAATGTTTTATGTGCTGCTTCTAGTCACTTCTGTAGCGCTGAAAAGCAATTCAGATTTCCTCTTGAACTTGGAAATCAACGTCCTCAAAGTGCTCAATGGACTGTTACAGGTGCTGGTAGTGCTATTGTTAGTAAATCTGGTAATGGTCCATATATAACTCACATTACGACGGGTAAAATTGTAGATATGGGAATAAAAGATGCTAATAATATGGGAGCTGCTATGGCTCCGGCGGCACTTTCAACTCTCCTTACTCACTTTGAGGATACTGGCAGAAAGCCTAGTTACTATGATGCTATTATTACTGGTGATTTAGGAGAAGTTGGTAAAGAAATTTTAACAGAACTTGCATTAGGCAAAGGATATAATATTAAGTCTAATTATAATGATTGTGGATGCTTAATATTTGATAATAAAACTCAAGATACTCATTCAGGTGGTAGTGGTTGTGGATGCTGTGCTAGTGTGTTTTCTGGATACTTGTTTAGACAACTTCGTGATAAAAAATTAAATCGTATACTTCTTATGGCTACAGGTGCTCTTACAAATGCCACAAGCTCTCAACAGGGCGAAAGTATTCCTGGTATAGCACATGCTATAAGTATTGAATTATAAAGAAATTGTATATAAATGAAAACAAGGCTTTTGACATCCACATGTGTATTTTGCTTTGTGAAGTTTATTTGTTATTATATATTTTTTTCAAAGTGCTAATTTACAAGTGAGCGGGAATTCCCGCCCACTAGAAAAAAAGCTGTTACAAAAAAACATATATATAATTAGAACATATATTATAATTTCTACTATTCTATTTTGTTTGTAAAATTGAAAGTTTTGTTCTATAAAATAAAAAAATGTATGAAAGGATGATAATTATGGATTGGATTCAATCTATTGACTGGATGCAAGTGCTTAAATGTTTTGTGGTTGGCGGAATAATTTGTATTATTGGTCAAATTTTAATTGATAAAACTAAACTTACTCCAGCTAGAATCTTAGTTTTATTTGTTACTGTTGGTTGTATTTTAGGTGGTCTTGGTATTTATCAATATATTGTCGATTTTGCTGGAGCTGGGGCTACTGTTCCTTTAACTGGATTTGGATATAACCTTGCTAAAGGAGCTATTAAAGGAGTAAAAGAATCTGGATTTATTGGTGCTTTTACTGGTGGAGTTCGTGCTTCTGCTGGTGGTATTGCAGCTGCTATATTCTTTGGATATATTGCTTCTTTACTTTCTAAACCAAAAATGAAAAAACAATAAAAAATTGAAGAATAACAAATATAACTTATATTTGTTATTCTTCGATTTTTTTAATTATCTATATTTATTTTACTTATCTTTTCTTTTATAATCTCTAGTGCATTTTTTCTCGCACTTTTTTCATTTTTTTCTTCTTCTGTAATTTCTGCTAATGTCTTTCCATTTTCTAATTCAAATATTTCATCAAAACCGAATCCATTATCTCCTCTTGGACTTTCTGCGACATATCCATCTATACTACAAATTGCTGAAATTGTTTCTTTACCATTTGATAATGCTATAGCTGTTATAAATTTCATCTTTCTTTTTTCTTTTGGTACACCTTTCAATTTATCTATTATTGCTAAGTTCCTTTCTCTATCAGTTCCTTCATGCCATCTTTTTGTATAAACTCCAGGAAATCCATTTAGATATTCAATTTCTATTCCAGAATCATCTGCTAGGCACCATTTTCCATTCAATTCTTTTGCTATTGTTGTTGCTTTTTTTATTGCATTTTCTTCAAATGTTGGTTGATTTTCTTCAACTTCTATTCTTATTCCTAATTCTTGCATAGGTATAATTACATATTGTGTTAATATTTCTCGTGCTTCTTTTATTTTTCCTTTATTTGCTGAAGCTATTATTATCTGTATTCTCATTACTATACTCCTAAATATTATACTTTATATTTCTTATTATAACGTCAAAACTGTTAAATTGCTACTTACAATCTCTTTTGTTTATATCGTCATTATATTTTCTAACAACTATAGATTGTAATATATTTGCTATTGCAAACATTATTATCCAAAATAATACAAATATTAAAAGTTGCTTATTTTTTTCAACCTCAGTTAGTTTATTTAAATAAAAATAATAGTCCATATACATCCTATTTTTCCTCCTAAAATTTGTATTTTATATATGACTTATTTTACAGATTTTGACATTAAAAGTCAATATATTACTTTCATAACAATTTAAAACTTTGTATTATCCTATTTTTTTTTTACTTTATTTTAATTTTATATTTTCTTATAAGATTTTTAGCCTTTCATAAAAAATATAATATTTTTTATTGTTTCTATAGCTTCTATAATTTGTTTTTCTGAGTACTTTTCAAGAATCTCTTTTGTTTCTTTTATAACATTATCATCTAACCCATATAATATATAGTCAGATGAATGCCCGCTTAAATCTTTTAATTTTTTTATACTTTTATATACTAAATTGCCTTTTCCTTCTTCAACTAATCCTAAAAATTGTCCAGATACACCTATTGCTTCGCCTAACTGTGTCTTTTTCATTTTCAGCTCTTTTTCTCTAATTCTTTTTATCCTTTCTCCTCTTTCTTTTTGCTCAATTTTTTCTGACTGTAACTCATTAATTTTCAATGCTTCATTACTTTTCATCTACTATTAACCTTCTCCTTCTATTTTTATTTCATATTTTATTAAATACTTATTTTTTTATAAAAACCTTTTGTCTAATTATGGTTTTTTGTAGTTATTTATGGTATATTGTGGTATATATTATAAAAATAAAAGGAGCAAAAAATATGGAAATAAAACGTATGAAAATATTGATACTAGAAGATGATATTAATGAATGTAATAATTTTATAAACTGTTTGAAAAATAGAGATGATTTTGAGTTAGTTGCTATAACTGACTCTGATATAGAAGCTTTAAACTATGTGGAATTAAAGCACCCTGAAGGTATTGTTTTAGATATAGAATTGAATAATAGTTCGTCTGGTAATACTGATTCTTTAGAATTTTTACAAACTTTAAATACATTAAAATTGGATTATAAACCAATTATTATTGTTACTACTTATATAAATTCACAAAGGACTTATGATATTCTTCACAGATATGGAGTTGATATAATTTTGTATAAAAATCATCCTAAATATTCTTGTGAACATATATTAAACAAATTTCTTGCATTACGAGAAGTCTCTCCTGCTAACTCTTTGTCTGATTTAAAAAATCAGATTATTGATAATAATACTAAAATTTCTAATTGTATATTTCATGAGTTAGATTTAATTGGAATAACTCCTAATTTGAAAGGTAGACAATATATTCACGATGCAATCTTTTATTTAATAACTAGTTCTAGTAATGATATTAGTGTTATGCAATATTTGACTAAAATTCATCATAAATCTAGTACCACTATTAGTAATGGTATTCAAAATTCTATCATTCACGCTTGGCGTGTTTCTTCGATTGAAGATTTGTCTATGCATTATACTGCTAAAATTAATTACGAAACTGGTCTACCTACACCTATGGAATTTATTTATTTTTATGCTGATAAAATCAAAAAGATAATCTAGTATTCTTATACTAGATTTTATTATTTTTAATATAATAACTCTACTTTTTTCTATTTTTTAATACCACTTATTTGAATTTGATAAATGGTATTTTTTATTTGCGTTTTATTTTAATCGAATAGAAAAAAGGGGGGATTTTTATGTGGCAAGCATTTGTAGCATGGTTTAGATATTGGGGAGCACTGTAATTAGTACTTCAAATTATGAGATAATCGATATAACTATTTTTAAAATAGCTTATATTGATTATCTTTTTATAATACATTATAATAAAAAACTAGGGGTGATGTTATGAATAATATAGATTTTATAAAAGATTTGCAATATTTATATATGGATTTTCTTCCTTATATTTTAAAAATGTTTTTTCTTGGCATCTCTACATTTTATACATTTATCAATATTATAAATAATAAGAAATTTTTTAATCTAAAACTTACTATAATATCAATATTTATATTCTTAATATCTATATGCTCTAGCATATTAAAATACAACTTTAACTTTATTGTTGAAATATGTTGCTTAGTATTTATATTAAGCATTTTATTTTCAATCGTTACTAAAAATAAATTTACATATTCTTTGACAGTTACAATTATATCCTTTAGTATTAATTATATAATATTCATTATTGCTGTTGCCATAAACTTTTTACCAAATGTCATTTTTAATTTACGAAATGATTACATACGATTAGTTTGTATAATATCTATACATATTGTAATTATGCACTTTATTTTTAAAATTCCAAAATTAAAATATGGATTTACCTTTTTGAAAAATAATGCTAATGATACTTTGTTCGAAGTACTTATTTTAAATGTTAGTATAATACTCATATTTGTTTCTCTTATTCTTAATATTACTAACTACTTCCTTAGTCAAAAGTTGCTATTTGCTTTTTTAATTTTGTGTATTATAATGTTTATAACAATAAAAAAGTCATTCGAAATATATTATAAACAAAACTTATTAATAAAAGAGCTACAAGAAACTAAGGAACTACTAAGACAAAAGCAAGAAGAAATAATAAATTTAGAAAATGAAAATTTAAATCTAAGTAAAGTAAATCATTCAATTGTACACAAACAGAATTCATTAGAGTTCAAACTTAATGAATTAATACAAAAAAGTGAAACTTCTTCTGAACTAGATATTAGAGATAGAATTAATGCAATATCTAATACATATTTAAACCAAAGTGCTATAAATGAACTGCCTAAAATTGACGTTGCAGAATTAGACAATATGTTAAAATTTATGCAATCCGAATGTGTAAGAGAAAACATTGATTTTGAACTACAAATACTTGGTAATATACATTATATGGTAAATAATTTTATAGATAAAGAAAATCTTGAAATATTGTTAGCTGATTTTATAAAGAACTCTATTATTGCAATTACACATTCCAATAATGTAAATCGTAGTATTTTAGTAAAATTAGGTATCATTGAAGGTTTTTACAGTTTATATATTTATGATTCTGGAATAGAATTTGAAATTGATACTCTATTATCTTTAGGACTAAAGCCTTGTACTACTCATGTAAATAATGGAGGTAGTGGTATTGGATTTATGAATACTTTTGATACTTTAAGAAAATATAATGCAAGTATTATAATTAATGAATTAAATCCTCCTTCAAGAGATAATTATACTAAAGTAATTATTATAAAATTTGATAAACAAAATACTTTTAAAATTAATTCGTATCGCTCAAAAGAAATTAAAGAACATAATATAAATTCTAATTTTATTATAGAGTAAATAAATGAAGTGACCCATATTTTTAACTTTCTTTTATTAGTTTAGGTCACTTCAATTCTTATTTGCTTTTTTTTCTTGGTATTGGTATAGGTGTTACTTCTTCTATCTTAGTAACAACAGATTTGCTAAAATCAGCATTATCGATATCTAAGATATAATGTTCTTTTGCTCCACTATATGGATATCCTGTGTCTGCATTTTTCATCATATCTTCTATACAATCTAGCTTCTTTACAAATACATTATTATTGCATACTATAATTACTGGCTTATTATTAACATATACCATGAATTCTCCAAACATTTTCTTGTATCTTATTTCTCCAATTCCATTTATTTGTTCACATACATATTCTATATATTCATTTGT
>JAAWFD010000034.1 GCA_022794615.1 Clostridia bacterium | reverse complement strand
GCCCCCGAAGGTGGCATATAGTTTACATATAAAAGGATTTGATCATATGACGAAAAACTTAAACATAGGATTTCTCGGACTGGGACTGATCGGCGGCTTTTATCCATTATTCCATCTATTAAGCCATATTTCAATGCTTCTTCTGCTGTCATATAGTTGTCTCTTTCTGTATCTCTTTCAATTGTCTCTAAACTTTGCCCTGTTCTATCACTTAATAGTTTGTTTAACTTCTCTCTTGTTTTTACCATGTGGTCTGCATGTATTTTTATCTCTGTTGTTTGTCCTGATAGACCTCCACCTCCTATTAGTGGTTGGTGTATTAAAATTTCAGCATTTGGTGTTGCAAATCTTTTTCCCTTTTCTCCTGATGCTAATAGTACTGCTCCCATACTTGCTGCCATTCCTATACATATTGTTGATACTGGACATTTTATATAATTCATTGTGTCTACTATTCCCATTCCATCTGTTATTGATCCTCCTGGTGAATTTATATATAAATTAATTTCTTTGTCTGGATCTTCTGATTCTAAAAATAGTAATTGTGCTATTACTAAACTTGCACTCGCTGGATTTACATCCTCTCCTAAAAATATTATTCTGTCTTTTAATAGTCTTGAGAATATATCATATGATCTTTCTCCTTTACTTGTTTGCTCGACAACATATGGTACTAGACTGTTTTGTATCATAACATCATTCCTTTCTCTTTTTTGTACTGGCATTTAGCCTTTTTTGTATATCTTATTAATTGCTTACTCTTACTTTTTACCTGCTTTTTCTTTTGCATTTTTTACAATTAGCTCAATTGCTTTTTCGTTTTCTATTCCTTCTTTTAGATATTTTCTTATATTTTCATTGTCTTTTATTTCTTCTTCTTTTTTGCCATAGTTTGTAGCCATTTTTTTTATTTTATTGTTTATTTCTTCATCAGTTGCTTCTATTTTTTCTTCTTTTATTATTGCTTCTAATGCTAATCTTGATTTTATTGCTTCTATTGCTTGTGGCTCATATTCTTTTTTCATTTCTTCAGCGGTTTTTCCCATCATTTGAAGATATTGTTCTAATTTCATTCCTTGGTATGATAATCTTTGTTCTATGTCTTTTAACATGTTTTCTGCTTCTAATTCTATCATTCCCCCTGGAATATCTATTTTCATTTCTTCAGTTATTGCTTTTATTGCTAATTCTTGTTTTTCATATTTTTCTTTTTCTTCATTTCTTTTTTCTATTTTTTCTTTTATACTATTTTTTAGTTCTTCTAATGTGTCATATTCACTTACATCTTTTGCAAATTCATCATCTAGTTCTGGTAATTCTTTTTTCTTTATTTCATGTAATTTTACTTTGAATGTTGCATCTTTCCCTGCTAATTCTTTTGAAAAATATTCTTCTGGGAATTTTACTTTTATATCTTTTTCTTCTTCTACTTTCATTCCTATTACTTGATCTTCAAATCCTGGTATGAATGCTCCACTTCCTATTTCTAGTTCATGTCCTTCTGCTTTTCCACCTTCGAATGCAATCCCATCAACAAATCCTTCAAAATCTATTACTGTAATATTTCCTTTTTCTACTGTTCCTTCTTCTACAGATACTAGTCTTGAATTCTTTTCTTGCATTTGTTGTATTTCTTTTTCTATATCTTCATCTGATACAGTATACTCAATCTTAGGTATCTCTATACCTTTATATTTGCGTAGTTCTACTTCTGGTTTTGTTTCTACTACTGCTGTGAATATTAAGTCTTTTCCTTTTTCTATTTGTGTTACTTCTATATTTGGTCTGCTTACTGCTTCTACATTATTTTCTTTTAGTGCCTCTTCGTATGCTTCTCCTGCTACTTCGTTGAAAGCATCTTCATAAAATATTTCTTTTCCATAGTATTTTTCTACTATGTTCATTGGTGCCTTTCCTTTTCTAAATCCTGGTATATTTATGTATTTAGCACTTTTAAAATATACTTTTTTTATTGCTTCCTCAAACTTTTCTGCTTCGATTGTAATTTCTAATTTTACTTCATTTGCTTTTTCTGTCTTTTCTACTTTACTTTTCATTATTATCTTCCTTTCATGTTTTTATTGTATGTATCAAAATCTTTGATTTGACTAACACATACTTTTCTTATTTCTAGCCTTTTAGCGGTTACATTATATCAACATTTTTCTTATATTGCAAGATTTTTTATAAAATACTTGTATTTTTTTTACATTTGTGTTAAACTAGTTATTAGTCAAATTATTTTAACTTTTAGGAGGTGCATTTTTAATGGCAAAATGTGATATATGTGGAAAAGAACCTATTCATGGTAACAGCACAAGTGTTACTCGTTCTCATATAAGTAAAAGAAATTCTCGTGTTTGGCAACCAAACGTTAAGAGAGTTAAAGCTTTAGTTAATGGAGATACTAAAACTCTTCATGTATGTGCTAAATGTTTAAAAAATGGAAAAGTTACAAGAGCATAGTCTTTTTTTATTCCCTCTTACATATATTTGTGTAAGAGGGCTTTTACTATGTTTAGATTTTGTATTATTAAGTTAAAAAATTACATATTTCCTTTTATTTTTTTAATGTTTACTGTTTTTCTTATTTTCTTTTCTAATAGTAATATTTCTGCTGCTAAAACAGGTCTTGATTTATTTGCTAATTCTGTTATTCCATCACTTTTTCCTTTTTTTGTGGCTACTGAACTTTTATCTCATACTAATATTATTAATTTTCTCGGCTCTTACCTTAATAGATTTATGAAACCTTTATTTAATATTCGTGGTGAAGGTTCTTTTGCATTGATTATGGGAATTATTAGTGGTTACCCTGTTGGTGCTAAAATTGCTTGTAACTTTAGAAAAAATAATGTTTGCTCTAAAGAAGAATGTGAACGTTTGCTTAGTTTTACTAATAACTCTGGCCCTCTCTTTATTGTTGGGACAGTTGGTATTACTATGTTTAAAAGTTCTACTATAGGTATTCTTCTTTTGATTACTCATATTCTTGCAGCTCTAACTGTTGGTATTATATTTAGATTCTGGAAATGTAATTTTTTTAATAGAAAAAAATTGAATAGAGGCTTTGATAATACTTCTGCTTATTCTTCTAATCCTAATGTAAGTTTGTCTAATTTAGGTGGTATACTCGGGGAAAGTATTACAAATTCAATCTCTACGCTTTTGACTATCGGTGGCTTTGTAGTTTTATTTTCCGTTATTATTTCTATATTGCAAAATAGCCACTTTTTGAATTTATTTGCTTTTGTGTTTAAAGCTTTTAATATTCCTTTTGATGTTGGATCTTCCACTTTATTGGGTATGATTGAAATTACTAATGGTATTTCTAGTATTTCTGCAATAGCTTTGAAAAAAATATCTATTAATATTATTATTATTGCTTTTTTACTTGGTTTTGGTGGCATTTCTGTTATGCTTCAAGTTTGGAGCATTGTTTCTAAAACTGATTTGTCTATTAAGCCTTATGTGTTAGGTAAAATCCTTCATGGCTTGTTTGCTGCTACATATGCTTTTATCTTTATGCATATTTTTCCTTTCTTTTATTTTGATTTATAACTTGAATAATTAGTTTTGCTACATTTTATATGTTATCTATTTAGGTCTTTCAGCACAATGTAAACCTAATAATATTAAACAAAGTATATATGTTTTTTTATTTATAGTTAATTTTGCAGTGAGCGGGAATTCCCGCTCACTGCAAAATTAGGTAAAATTATTTTAATATATAACTCTATCTATTAAGTTATTATTTTTTTCTTCTTAATATCCAATCTTTTTGGCATTCAATTGGTAATTCTATTTTTACTTGTTGTCCTTGTTTTCCTGGATTTACAACATCTATTTCTTCATTTGTTTCTGCATCATATAATTTATTAATAATAAATTCTACTGGCTCTATCTTATTTGGTACTATAATTTCCATTATATCTCCTATTTTTAGCCTATTTCTTATTTCTATTGTATATATATGTTGTTTTGAAAGGGTCTGACTATCAACTATATTATTCTTTTCATTTTGATTATTTTCTAGTATAATTCCTCCGAATTCATATTCTTCATTATATTGTTTTCCTGAATATTCTTGAATGTCCTTGTTGTCTCTATCATTAAAATAAAAAGTTGTTATTCCTCTAGTTTTTACCTTGTCTAATTCTTTTAAATACTTTGTATAATCATAATTTTTGGGGTCTTTTTGATAATCATCAATCGCATTTCTATATGCATTTATTATACTTGCTATATAATATTGGGTTTTTAATCTACCTTCTATTTTTAAACTATCTATCCCCATTTCTATTACCTCTGGAAGTTCTTTTATTAAGCATAAGTCTTTAGAAGAAAATATACTTGTTCCATACTCATCTGTTTCGATTGGCATAAGTTGTCCTGGATTATTTCTTTCTTCAGCATATAAATTGTATGACCATCTACAACTTTGGGCACAGCTTCCTAAATTAGCACTTCTTCCTGTTAAGAAATCACTTAAAAAACATCTTCCTGAATATGCAAAACATATTGCTCCATGTACAAATATTTCTGTTTCCATATCATCAGGTTTATTCTTCATTATGTATTTTAATTGTTCTTTGCTCATTTCTCTTGCCATAATCATTCTTTTTGCACCATTTTTATACCAAAAATTACTTGAATGTAAACTTACTATATTTGATTGTGTACTCATATGTATTGGAATATTAGGTGCATATTGTTTGGCAATTTCTAAAATTCCTCCATCTGCTACAATTATTCCATCTGCTTTAACTTTTTCTAGTAGTTTTACTTGTTCTATTATTTCATCATATTTTTCATCCCAAGCATATATATTTAAAGCTACATATACTTTTTTTTCTATTTGGTGTGCATATTCTATAATTTTTGCTAATTCTTCATCATCTATGCCTACTCTTGTTCTTAATGATAATGATGATGTACCACAATATACTGCATCTGCTCCATATAAAAATGCTGTTTTTGCCTTTTCAAATGACCCAGCTGGTGCCAATAATTCTACTTTCTTCATTTTTTTATTCCTTTCAAAATCATATTTTTGTTGAGTTTTATACTTCTTATTATCTTTCTTTTTCTTCTCTTAATTTTAAAAATGGATATAGTTCTTTTAAAACTTCATTTGTTGTTAATTGTCTTTCATACATTTTTCTGGTTTTTTCATCAAATTGTGCATACCACTTTAATGGTATCTCTGAATAGATTTCTGCACTTCCACTATTATACATATTTTGTTTACTTTCCTCAATAGCTTTTATTTCTTCTTTACTGGCTTTTTTATCTCCTATTGCTTTGTATAATGTATGTGAGTATGAATGTTCGAAATCATCTATAGTCTGTAGCCTACATTCTATCACATTTACATCTCTTCCAATTAATAAGTAAAAATGCTCTGCTACAAATTGTGCTTTATTTATCTTTTTCATTCTTACTATTTGAATTTTTCCATTAATTTTTAATTGAGTTCGTATATACTCTAATTCTTCTTGTGTTGTTGTTAAAATAGTTGTTGCAAATATATCATCTAAGTTTTTATGCTTAATTTTATTTTCATATGCACTTTTATTTGATTTTATTCTAGACATCATCCTGACTTGTTGATTAATTGTTCCTTGATTTATTCCATTTTCTACTATCTTCATTAATGCTCTTCTTTTCATTGAAAATGCTTTAGATGTATTTTCAATAAAGTTTGTATATATATAATAATTCCTTAATGCTTCATTTGTTTTTATTTGCTTTTTTTCGAATGTTTCTTTTTGCTCAGGTGTCCAATTATAAAAAGAATCCTTTATCAAAAAAACATTTACCTCCTTTTTGTAATAGCAAGACCATCTCCGACTTCCAAAATCTCAGTTTCCATATTAGGGTTTTCTGTAACTTCTTTAATATATTCTCTTAGGTTTCTTACTGCTGTACGCTGTTTATGCTTATTATAATCACTCATAACATATCCCTTATATAATACATTGTCTGCTATTATGACTCCTTGTGGTTTTAATAATCTTTGTGCTTCCTTTAGGAAAAATGGATATTTTCCTTTTGCTGCATCTATAAATACAATATCATATTCTCCATTTAATGTTGGCAATATTTCTACTGCATCACCACTATGTATTTTAATTTTATCCTCTAATTCTAGGTTTTTGATGTTTTCCTTTGCCTCTTTTAGTCTTTCTTCATCTCTTTCTATTGTGTCAATTATGCCATCTTTTTCTAAATATTCTGAAAAGCATATTGCTGAATATCCTACTGCTGTTCCTATTTCTAATATTCTTGTAGGCTTTATTTCTTTTAATATTTTTGCAACAACTTCTAATGTGTCATCCATTATTATTGGAATATGGTCTTCTAAAGCTTTTTTCTTTATTTTGTTAAATATTACTAAATCCACTTCGTTCTCCTTTAATGTTTTAGGACAGATTATGTTTATATCTGTCCTTTAAATTATTTATTATTTCCTTATTTACTTCTATTTGCTCTTTCTCTTTCTTTACTATCAAGTATTTTCTTTCTTAGTCTTATTGATTTTGGTGTTATTTCTACTAGTTCATCATCTTGTATAAATTCTATTGCTTTTTCAAGTGACATTTGTATTGGTGGTACTAAACGAAGTGCATCATCAGACCCAGATGCTCTTGTGTTTGTTAAATGTTTTTCTTTACATACATTTATACTTAAATCTTCTCCTCTTGAGTTTAGTCCTACAATCATTCCTTCATACACTTCTACTCCAGCACCAATAAATAAATCTCCCTTATCTTGTGCATTGTATAATCCATATGTTACAGATTTTCCTGCTTCGAATGCTACTATTGTTCCTCTTACTCTTGATACTACATCACCTTTATATGGCTGATAGCTATCAAATATATGATTCATTGTTCCTTCACCTTTTGTGTCTGTTAAGAATTCTGTTCTGTATCCTATTAATCCTCTTGCTGGTATTTTGAATTCGATTTTTGTATGCCCTTCTTCTGCTGGTTCCATATTGACCATCTCAGCTTTTCTCATTCCTAGTTTTTCTATTACATTTCCTACTGAGTCATCTGGTACATTTACTACTAATCTTTCTATTGGCTCGCATTTTACTCCATCTATTTCTTTGAATATTACTTTTGGTCTTGATACTAATAGTTCAAATCCTTCTCTTCTCATTGTTTCAATTAATACTGATAAATGTAGTTCTCCTCTTCCTGATACTTCAAATGAATCAGGTGTGTCTGTTTCTTTTACTCTTAAACTTACATTTCTTTCTAATTCTTTGAATAGCCTGTCTCTTATATGTCTTGATGTTACAAATTCTCCTTCTCTTCCTGCAAATGGTCCATTATTAACACTAAATGTCATTGATACTGTTGGCTCATCAATATCAACAAATGGTATTTTATCAGGCTTTCCAAATTCACATATTGTTTCCCCTATGTGGATGTCTGATATTCCTGCAATTTCTATTATATCTCCTGCAGATGCTTCTTCTACTTCTTCTTTCTTTAATCCTACATGTGTATATACTTTTGCTACTTTACCTTGTGAAATTTTGTCATCTGCTTTGCATATTGTTACTGGTTGTCCTACTTTTATGTTTCCTCTTTCTATTCTTCCTACTGCTATTCTTCCTACATAATCATCATAGTCTATATTTGATACTAGCATTTGTAGTGATCCTTCTTGGTCACAGTTTGGTGCTTTTATTGTGTTTACTATTGTTTCAAATAAACAACTTAAATCTGTTGTTTCATCTTCTAAATTTATCTTTCCTATTCCATTTTTTGCTGATGCAAATACTACTGGAAAGTCTAATTGGTCATCTGTCGCATTTAATTCTATAAATAGTTCTATTACTTGGTCTACCACTTTTAATGGTTGTGCTCCTGGTCTGTCTATTTTGTTTATTACTACTATTGGTTTTAGGTTTAGCGATAATGATTTTTTTAATACTTCTCTTGTTTGTGGCATTGCCCCTTCAAATGCATCTACTAATAAAAGTACCCCATCTACTGTTTTTAATACTCTTTCTACTTCTCCTCCAAAGTCTGCATGCCCTGGTGTGTCTACTATATTTATTTTTATGTCTTTATACATTACTGATGTGTTTTTTGATAATATTGTTATTCCTCTTTCTTTTTCTTGATCATTTGAGTCCATTACTCTTTCTTGTACTTTTTCATTTTCTCTAAATACATGACTTTGTCTTAATAGTGCATCTACTAATGTTGTTTTTCCATGGTCTACGTGTGCAATTATTGCAATATTTCTTATTTTTTCATTTATCATTTTTTTATTTCTCCTTTTATCATCTTATTTTTATAGTTTGGTATGGATATTATATGTCCCGTCTCAACTATATTGATGCTAATGTCTTTATTGCTTCCATTATTTGATTTGTAACATCTTCTAATGTATTTTTATCCTTTACATCTGTATATTTACTAAAGTCCATTGGTTTTCCATATCTTATTGTAACTTTGTGAAATGGCTTTACTTCTCCACTTATTCCTATTGGCAATACTTTGACTCCTGATTTTATAGTAAAAAATGCTGTTCCATCTTTTAAGTCTTCTCCTTTTTCTAGCCCATTTCTTGTTCCTTCTGGAAATAATGCTATGCTTTCATTATTTTTTAGTGTTTTTAATGTTGTTTTTATTGCTGTTATGTCTTTTTCATCTCTTTTTACATATATTACTTCAAATATTTCTCCTAATAGTGCTAAGAATTTATTTTTTGCTAAATCTTCTTTGGCTAGAAATATTATATGTCTTTTTGCTGTTACTTCTATTAATGGTGGGTCTAAATACGTTCTATGGTTTGCACAGAATATAAATTGTTCACCTTTTGGAACATTTTCTATTCCTATTATTTTTATTCTATATACAATTTTGCAGTATATGAATATTGCTCCTTTTATAATTCCTCTTGCTAAATCCTTTAAAACCTTTTTCATTATTCCTTCTCCTCTGGTACATGTATATTTTTAGCTATTACTTCTATTCCTGTTACATTCATTGCCGTTAAATTTTCAATTTCTCTTTTTGCTCTTTGTTTGAATTCATTTAATCCTTCAATTACATTAAAACCATATACTACAGATACCTCCATGTATATGTCTACTCCTTCTCCAGAATTGTTTATCCTTGTTCGTATAACTTTATATATTGATGGCATTTTAGTTGCCAAATATTCTACAATCCCTTTAAATACACTATCTGATATAGTAAAATTTCCTAAGTAACTAAATGTTGGTCTTATTATCGATTTTTCTGCAATATATGGTTTTTGCCCTGCTCCTTTTGATTTAAATATTTGTAATGGGTCTAATAAATATCCTGAAAAATCCTTTTTTATTTCAAATGTTGGTACAGGTATTACATGTTTTCCTTCGGTGACTCTTATTCTTCTTGCTGTTTCCATTTCTTGTTGTGTTGCTACATCTGTTATATATATTATTTCTTCTATTTTTGGTAATCCTAGATTTTTTGCTATTTTTTGTACCATTCCATCTGATGTTCCTAATATTAATATACTCTCTACTTTGTTTTTGCTGATTGCATTTATTATTTCTTTCTTTTTTTCATTATCTAGAAATATTGCTTCTTTTACTGTTTCTATTTTAGTATGTGCCTTTTTTGCTGATTCTCCAGCTATTATTTGGTTTTCCTTTATTAGCAGTCCATCGTCTATTATGTATTTAATGTTTTTTTCATTTGCTACCATCTGTGCTCTGTAACTTTTTCCTGTTCCTGATGGTCCTACAAATGCATATACCTTTATTTTATTTGAAAACAACATATTTTCTCCTTTTTACCTAATTAATAGGAAATTGCACTAAAAAGTGCAATTTCTTACTTTTATTGAATATAAAAAATCTGAAATTTTTACTATTCAATATTTTAATCTACTTCTGCTATCTTAATATCTCTAACATGATTAATTTTTTCCCACTCGGTTTCTCTTTTAAATAAACATTTGAAGTTTATTACTAACCATGTTCCCATAAATATAGGATAACATAACAATCCTTTTATCATTGGCTTTATTGGTTTCTTTTCTAACCACATTGCTACTATTGCTGTTCCCATCGGTAATATTAATGTTGGTACTAAATATCTTAGTATATTTAATCCTAACTCTGCTTCTGTAATTCCACTTAGTGCATACATTATAAAGTTCGTTACTACAAGAATGAGTGTTAGTATAAACATTGGTATACTTCCTAATATATATAATAATCCATCAAAATTCATTAATGTTTTATGATCTTTTACTGCTTTTAATAATTCAACTGTATATCTTTTTACACATTGTATATGCCCTACTGTCCATCTGCTTCTTTGTGACCAAGATTGTTTAAATCCTGTTGGTTGTTCATCATATACTATAGCATCTGTTGCCCATCCTAATTTCTTTCCTGCTATTATTCTTTTTAATGAAAATTCTATATCCTCTGTTAGTGTTTCTGTGTTCCATCCTTCTGGTTTTATTACATCAAATTTTACCATAAATCCTGTTCCATTTAATAATGGTGATAATCCTATATTATATCTTGCTAAATGATAAAATCTGTGTAATGTCCAATAGAATAGTGCATATCCTGCTGATATCCAATTGTCTGTTGGATTTTTAATGTCTCTGTATCCTTGTACTACATCCTCTCCTTGACATAACTTTTTATTCATATTTACTATAAAATTTTCATCTACTATATTGTCTGCATCAAATACAAAGAATGCATCATAATCTGCATCTTCTTTTATTTTTTGTTGTAAAAACCAATTAAGGGCTGCTCCTTTTGTTTTTTCAGTATTGCTAAATCTTTTATATACTATAGTTCCCATTTCTTCTGCTATTTTTGCTGTATTATCTGTGCAATTGTCTGCTATTACATATATATCATATAATTCTTTTTCATAGTTTTGTCTTTTTAAACTTTCTATTAAATTTCCTATTACTGTTTCTTCATTGTGTGCTGGGATTATTGCCATAAATTTATGATTTTTGTTTTCTTTATATGGTTTATCTTTTAGTCTTACTAATGAACATAAACTTACTATTATTTGATATAGCCAAAATATTGTTACTATCCATACTAAAGCTTCTTTTAGTATATTTATATATTCCATTTTTCCTCACCTATTTTTATTTTTTTATCTTAATACTTGTTTATTATATTTTTGTGCTACTCTTATTGTTATTCTATTCATCATCATCTTCTTTTATGTCATCTTCTTCAAATTCTTTTTCATCTAAACATCCACCACATTGTGAACAATTTCCTGAACAGCCTGTGATTTGTTCTTCTGTATCTCCACTCCAATCTAATTCTATTATATTATGACATTGTGGACATTGTGTTTCTTTTTCTTCTTCATCATATTCTATTGCAAATTCATAATCGCAATATGGACATATTATATCAAAATCAAATTCGTCTTCCATATATATGTCTCTTTCAATGTTTTCTACTTTTTTTTGCATTTTTTCTATTTGTTTTTCTAGTTGTTCTTGTTTTTTTTCTATTTTATCTATTTTTATTTCTTTTTCTTTTATTATTTTGTCCATTTCATCTAAAATTACACTTATTAATTTATTGGCTTTTTCTTTTACATATTTTAACTCTTCTTCGTCTTTTACTTTTTTTTCTATATTTGTTAAAAATTGGTCAATTTCTTTTTTTATGTTTTGTATCATTGTTTTTAAATACAAATTGTATTTGTATTTCCTCCTTTTTATACTCTTTCCATATATTCACATGTTCTTGTGTCTATTCTTAATACATCTCCTATATTTACAAACATTGGTACTTGTAATTCTAATCCTGTTTCTAGTGTTGCTGGTTTTCCTGATGTTGTTGTTGTGTTTCCTGCAAATCCTGGCTCTGTATATGTTACTTCTAATTCTACAAATATTGGTGGCTCTACTGCAAATACTTTTCCTTTGAATGATAATATTGTTACTTCCATGTTTTCTTTTAAGTATTTTAATGTATCTCCTAAGTCTGCTTTGTTTAATGGTATTTGGTCATATGTCTCATTGTCCATGAAATAGTATAAGTCTGCATCACTGTATAAGTATTGCATTACTTTTCTTTCTATTTCTGCTCCTGGATATTTGTCTGATGGATTGAATGTTTTTTCTAATACTGCTCCTGTTATTACATTTTTTAATTTTGTTCTTACAAATGCTGCTCCTTTTCCTGGTTTTACATGTTGGAATTCTACTACTCTATATACTCCTCCATCCATTTCAAATGTTGTTCCATTTCTAAAATCTCCTGCCATATATACTGCTGCCATTGTCTTTTTCCCCTTTCTCTTTTTAATATATTTTTCTTTATTTTTCCTTTTTTGTATTGACCTTACTATTTTACACTATATGACTTAAAAAATCAAGTATTTTTTACCAATATATGCTATTTTTTAGTTATAGTTCATTAATAATATTAATAGCCCGTGTAATGATAACATTCAAATCTAATTTTGTGATATCGATATTAGGGCATACAATTATTTTTTAATCTTATTGTGGTTAAGAGAACTATAAAAACATTAAGAAGTTATGTATTATACCATAACTTCTTTTATATTTCTTCTTCTTTTACTTATTGTTTCTGCTGGTGGTACTAATGGACTGTATGTTTCTCCATTAAATACATTAACCTCTACTGTTCTTGTTAATACATCTGTGTAACTATATGTTACATTTCTATCATTTTCTTCATATCTTACTACAAATAAGTTTGGATATGCTTTTTCTATTGTAGCTTCTTTTTCAAAAATCTTACTTCTTCCAAGTGATCCTTTTACTATTATCTTTTGTCCTACTTTGCCTAAAATATCTGTTTTTAAATTTGTTATATCCGATTGACAAATCATTTAACCACCTACTTTTCTTAAGATGGTCTGAGTATATCATTTAATTTCTCGATTGTCAAAAGCTGTAATATTTAATCGATTTTGTGTGGTTTAGTTTTTTCAAGTGTTTTTGCCATTTTTTACCTTTTGTTACATTTTTATTACAATTTTATTACAACTTTATTACGTTTTGTGATTGACTTTTATCTTTTTCTAAAAAAGAGTGTATATTTTTAATATTTCACACTCTTTTCATTTGATTTCTATATAAATATTATGCTTTTTTTACCTTTTGCTCCTATTCCATTTATTCCTTTTTTTCCATCTCTTAATTCTTTTTCAAAGTCTTCTATTGTTATATATACATGTTCATCTGTTGTGGCAACCTTTCTCGCTAGTATTAGTGGATCTAGAAAATCTATTAGTATTCTTGCTGGTGATGAAGCAAAGTTAGCCCCTGCTAATATTATTGCTTCAAAATAGCTTTGGCACGCACCTGCAAATATTACTAATCCTTTCTTTTGTTCTGCATCATATCTTCTTGCTTCTTTTACTGTTTCTATAAAATGTCTTGAATTTTTATAGTTATATATGTCATTATAATTAGTTTCTTTCTTTATCATTCCATCATGTCATGTGTATAATTATACCAGAATTCTTGCATGTTTATTTTCAAATTAGTAAATTAATTTGTTTTTACTTCATTTAATATTCCATTTTATTGAAATTTTTCTACTCTGTAAGTCTACATCATAACAGCCAATATAAATTTCTGAAATGAATTCATCTAGTGTCTTTTTGTCTAATTCTTTTATATTAAAGCTTTCTGTTATGCCTTTCACTATTGTTTTTTTACTTCTTAGATTTTGTAAATCATTTTCTACTTGATTAAGTCTTATTTTCATATTTTCTATATCCATCTTTGTCTTGCTTTTTATTATTAGAAATTCTTCTGTATCTATTATCTTATTTATCTTGTCTTCATATATTATTGCTAAAGTCCTTTCTTTTTTTACTAGATTTTTATTTATAATAGATTTCTCTTTTTCTAAATCTTCTTCTCTTTCAAAAAATATATTTGAATTTAATTCATGATATTTTTTCTCTACTAAAACTTTATCATAATATTTTTGAATTTGCTGATTTATCTCCCTTAACATTATTTCATATAATTCTTCTTCTTTTATACTTTTTCTATTTTTACATAACTCTTGTGTTGTTTCATATCTATTACCACATAACCAATATGTATAGGTCTGATTTTTTGTCTTTTTTGAATTTCTATAAAATTTGTGTTTACAACAACTACATTTTATTTTGTCTGAAAAAATTGATATTTCACCATTTGATATTTCTCTTATCCTCTTTTTCCTTCCAAACCTCGAGTTAACAATATTCCAAGTTTCTTTATCTATTATTGGACTATGGCAATATGGTACTATTATTCTGTCTTCCTTTGATATTCTCCTTTGCTTTTTGTTTTTATAACTTATAGTCTCATTTTTATGTTGTACTAATGTTCCTAAATATAGTTCGTTTTTTAATATCTGATATATTGTGTTTGTTCTCCATACATATATCGAATTGGTATTTTGATTTACTTTATAGTTATTATAGTTAGCATTTTTTTCATGTTTATATATACTTGGTATTGGAATCTTATTTTTATTCAAATATCTACATATCTGTGTTGCACCTTTTCCATTTGAAAACATTCTATATATTCTTCTTACTATCTTTGCCGATTCTTCATCAATTATTAAATGATATTTGTCCTTTGGGTCTTTTTTATATCCATATGGCGCAAATGCTCCTGTAAATAACCCATTTGATTGTTTATTTTTTATAATTGCTCTTATATTTATTGATTGGTCTTCTACTTGCCACTCATTTACTAGTCCATTAATTTGTCTTGCTTTCTTATTTCCTAATACTGATGTGTCTGTACTATCTACTAATCCCACAAATCTTACATTCCATTTAATGAATTCATTGTGTAGATATTTTTCAATCATTTCCATATTTCTTGAAAACCTAGATTGACTTTTGCATAATACAATTTCTGTTTTTCCTTGTTCGCAATATTTTAATAGTTTTTTCCATTCTGGTCTGTTATCATTTGTTCCAGATATTCCTTCTTCGCAAAATATTGCTGATACTTTCCATTCTCTTTTTTTGCATTCATCTAGTAATATTAATAATTGATTTTTTATACTTTTGCTTACATCTCCATCTATTATATCTCCATCTTCTATGGATAATCTTATGTATAAGCTTACTCTACATTTACCATTATCTTCTTTTTTTATCTTTTCACAATTTTCTTTTTTTACTATATCTAAGTCCAACAACTTTTCTATATCTTCTGATATATATTCAATGCTTTCTATATCTAAATGCTTCTTTATTTTTTGTATTTCGCTATCTTTACTTGTTTTCATTGTTTTTCATTGTCCTTGCTATTTTTTTACATATGATTTCTTTTGTTTCTTTAGTATTTATGTGCTTTGAGTAAATATGTTCTATGATATATTGGATTTTCATAACTTTTCCTCCTTAATATATCATATTCTTATATCTTTTCATTATGATTTTTGTGTAATACAAAGGGCACCACCTATTACTGGTAGTGCCCTTCACTGACAGATTATTTCAGGAAACTTTTTTAGCAACTTTTTTTCAGCAACAGTCGTATATGCTCTGCTACCCCAGCAATGAATTCGCTGTTAGTAGGCTTTCCTTTTTGTGGGTCTACTACATAACCAAATATGTCTTGCTGAAACTCAAGGTTTCCTTTGAACCATGCGACCTCAATTGCATGTCTTATTGCTCGTTCAACTCTTAATGGAGTTGTATCATATGTTTCTGCAATTGTGGGATACATTACTTTCGTCACACTGGATATGATACTATAATCCTTAACAACCATGGTTAAAGCTTCTTTCAAATAAGAATATCCTTTATTATTCATACGAATTCCTATGTTCCGAAGACAGTCACATACTATTGTCTCCAGGTCCTGTGTAACTAATTCATTTGTCTTATAATACTGTTTGGTTGTTTCCTTCTTTTCCACCATTTGGTTACTTGCTACATCTGCTTCTAAAATAGCAGAATCATCACTCTTTAGTTCTATGTTAGAAGCCTCTAACTGCAAGTCGACTTTCTTCAACAACTCATCGACTTTCTTCGACAAGCCATCGATTTTTCCCTCTACCAGTTGCACATGTTGTTTCAAACTACACAACCGATTTTCAAGTTCTTTTTCTGTCATTTCATTTCCTCCTGTTCTTGGCTCTTTGCCGTTTTTTTGACATAACAATTATACCATAATATGTTATTTTGTCAATATATTTTACATAATTTATATTTCAATCTCTTTAATTAGGTTTAAAGTATCCATACTTACTACTTTAATAAATTTATATGACAAAGTATAATATGCATTATCCACATATACAATTCTTTCAATAAAGTTTTCATAATTAGTTATTTTGTTTGATATCTCTCCTTTTAAGATAAAGCCTTTATCTAAATCTATTTCATATATTGCTACTCTTGAATTAATATCCTTTCTAGCATACGTTGCAAGTGGAAATGCTATTATATTGTTATCTCTCGAATATAATAATGCTTTGTGGTTATATATTAACTCTGAATTTGTATTTTGGTCTCCAATTGTTACTTTATATAATTCTTTTGGATTATTTACATCTGATATATCAAACATTACCATTTTTAGCCCATTTGTTGTTATTAGTGTTCCATCTTCTTTTGTATCATATCCAAATCCTATTAAGTGAGTTTCATCATATTGATGTAAATATGTGCTATATCCTGGTATTTTTAGTTCTCCTAAAATTTGTGGATTGCTTGGTACTGATAAATCTATTACGAACAATGGATCTGTTCGTTTGTATGTTACTACATACGCTTTATCTTCTGTATATCTTACTGAATATATTTTTTCTTCTTTTCCAAATCCTGTTACTTTTCCTATTTCCTCTAGTTTATTATTTAATACAAATATATTATTACTTGTATTTTCATCTATTTTCCAAGTATCTCCAGTAGTAGTTGCTATTCTGAAATACTCCCCATTTTCATCCATTGAAAATTGATTGTTTATTTGACCTTCTACAGCTACTTCTGTTTGGAATATAATACTTCCATTACTTAAAGCAAATTTTAGTATGTGTGTGTTTGCACTTTTAAAGATTCCTTTTTCATATACTACATTTGTTTTCGCTATATACATATTTTTTTCTGATGAATATATATATTCTCCTGCTCCTAAAAATGTTTGTATTTCTACTTCTTTATTTTCTTCTATATTTAGACCTGCAACTATTAAATAATTAGTTGTATCTATTTGATTAAAGCAATATACATCATCATATTCTATACATTTTGTTTCTTTACTTATGACAGTATCTTTATATTTGGGTTTATAATTCTGTTCATCTATTTCAGCTTCAGTTTCATTTAATATTTCTGATGTGTTTATATATTTGCTAGTTGCAAAATATATATTATTTTCTATCATTCTTGATGATAAATATTCTCCATCTACTTCAATTCTTCTTATTTCCTTTGGTGTATTTTTATTAGATATATCATATATTAATATTATTGTTTTGTTTTTTATTGATGATATTTCTCTATTTATCATTGTACTCGTTTTATAGTCATTTCCTTCACTTACAACAACTAGTTTATTTTTATTTACATATATTTCACTTGGACTGAATTCTTCTTCATAGTTTATTTCTGCAATTTTTGAAGAGTCTTGCGCCTTATGTGCATCTACTATTACTATTCTATTTCCTGTTACATAATATATATAGTTTTGGTACACTTTTACTATATCAGCTTCATCTACATTTTCTACTTGTGTATTTGTTATTGATTCATTCGTACTATCATTTATTTCTCCTACTTCAATTGATGTATCCTCTTTTTCCATATATTTATTATAATCCTGTGCTTGTTTACTGTTCTTTATAATACTACAAAAATTTGCAAAATCATTTACTGTAGTTAACCCTATTGTTTTTTCTTCAATTTTTATATTTTCTTTTTGTCCCTTTTGATGTATATTTACATTTACCCCTATACAAAATATTATTACTAATATTGCTGCCATGTTTATTATTTTACTTATATTGTTTGACTTTTTTTCAGCTTTTTCTTTTGATATTTCATCAGCTTTGTTATATATTCCTTCTATAAATTCTTTATTAGTTTTCATATTTATATTCCTCCTCTTTTATAAGTTTTTCTAAGTTTTTTCTTGCTCTATGGATTAATACTTTAACATTTGATTCTGTCTTTCTTAATATATGTCCTATTTCTTTATAACTTAATTCTTCTATATCTGCTAAATATATAGCATTTTGGTATTCTATTCTCAGTCTTTTTATGCATTTTTTTAGATTATCTGCTCTTTCATTTTTAAATACTTTTTCTTCTAGTTCATCCAAATCTTCACATTGCATCTCATCTAGTTTTACTATTTTCTTTTCTCTTTTTATATAGTTGAGTGCTTTTGATTTTGCTATTGTGTATAAATATGTTTTTAATGAATATTCAAATTTGTAGCTTCTTTTGTTTACTAATATATATACAAAAACATCTTGTGCTAAGTCTTCTGCTATGTCCATACTTTTAACATATCTTTGTATAAAATATATTATTGTATCTTTATACCTAATTACTATTTCTTCAAAGCTATTCTTATTTCCTAATAGAAACTCTTTATATAGCTGTTTGTCTGTTTTTTCTTCCATCTTTTTTCCACCTTTCTATATCTTATACAATTATACATCATAAATAGTTACACTTAAAATAGTTTTTTATTTTCTTGTATAACTTATCACATCATGCCCTGTTATGATTAATATATCTGGATTATAATAATTCAATAATTTATATACTACTTTTGGTTGCCTATTTTCTGGTACATTTCTGACTATTGCTCTTAATCCCAATTTTTTGTAATACCTTGCTGATTTTTCACTATATCTCTTGTCTCCATCTAAGTGCAATATTAAGCCTGTTTGTATCTTTTTTTGTATTCTGTACTCTTTTTTAGTTATAAAATTTATATTTTTTGTTTCTTTATCTAGTTTCTCTATATCTTTTTTTACTTTACTTTTTTCTGCTAATACTAAATCTTCCAATGGTGCATCTGCTTCTAGTCTTATTGCTATTCCCTTTAATATTGCTATTTGTTTACCATTTGTTAATTTTATTATTTTTTCTATTACAAATAATGTATCTCCTTGATGGGATTTTCGTACAACATAGTCTCCTTTTTTGACTTTTTGCATTAATATCCCCCCAATTTATGAATTAGGTATATATTATTATATTCTATTTTATGACTTATTGTGACATCTTTTTTAAAATCAACTATGTAAGTATTATGGAAGAGATTTCGATACTTTTATCATTAAAAAAAGATGTTTTACTTTATTCAAACACCTTCTTTACTAAATATAATTACTATTATATATATTTGTCCATTTCTAATCTCTGTTTTTTGTAAATATCTGAAAACTCTTCATCCATTTTATTTAACACCTTAGCATAGATTTCTAACTTTCTTGAATCTAGCACTGAAATTTTACTATTTGTTTTATATTTTATTTTGTGTTCATTAGTTGCCCAAAAGTCCATTGCCATTGTCCTTATTTGTAATTCTACTTTTACATATATTGTTTGTTCTTCATACTCTAATGGAACTTCTATTATCATATGGTATGCAGAATATCCACTTTTCTTAGCTTGTTTTAAATAATCTTTTTCCTTTAAAATTTCAATATTTGGTATTTTATGTATTATACCTTTAATTATAGCTATATCACTTTTCATAGGACATACTATTCTTATTCCTGCAATATCATTAATGTTGTTTATTAAATTTACATATGTTAAATCGTAATTTTTCTTTTTCATTTTATTTACAATACTTTGTGGAGTTTTTATTCGACTTGTTATATTGCTTATAATGTCATATCCATAATATTGTTTAGCCGCATATTTTATTAGAAACAATACATCCTCTAATTGCTTTTTTGCTTGTTCATAAATATTCATTAATTCGTAAAAGTTTTTGTTGGATGTATCTATTGCTATCATTTGCATTTGTGATACTTCCTTTGATTTATTTTCTACTATATTCGTTCTTGGTCTCTCCTCCTTTCCTTTGTTTTTTGTATTATATTCATAAATTGTTTCTTTTTTATATTTGTTTTGTGTCTTTTTTGTAAATTTGTTTATATTTTTGTAAATTCCTTAGACACAATGAAAGCACCCCTTTAAGGGTGCTTTTATATTATTCAGCTGATTCCTCTGCATCTGGAGATTCGTAAGCTTCTAATATTGCTGATTGGATTTTTTCTCTTGTTTCAGCATTGATTGGATGTGCTATGTCTTTGAATTCTCCGTTTGGAGTTTTTCTGCTTGGCATAGCTATGAATAATCCGTTTTGGCTTTCGATAACTTTTATGTCATGAATTACAAATTCATTATCGAATGTTACAGAAGCAACAGCTTTCATTCTGTTCTCTGAATTTACTTTTCTTAAACGTACGTCTGTTATTTGCATTTTGTGCACCTGCCTTCCAATGTATTTTTATTTTAGTATATACATATATCGTATCTATAGTATGTACTATTTATATTATTCTTCATAAATATTTTTTTTCCTTCTTTTTTTTACATTTTTTTATTTTATTTTTTATAATATAAAAATTTGTTTAAATGTTTTTATTATTTATTATAATATTATATATTTTTTCTTCTTAATTGCCCGCATGCTGCATCGATGTCTGAGCCTAATTCTCTTCTTATTGTTGCAACTACACCATGTTCATTAAGATAATCCCTAAATTTTATTATATTTTCATTTGAACTTTTTGTATATTTCCCATTTTCTATTTTGTTTATTGGTATTAAGTTTACATGGCATATCATTCCTTTTAGTAATTTTACTAACCTTTTTGCATCTTCCATGTTGTCATTATTATCTTTGGCTAAGGCATATTCAAATGATATCCTTCTGTTTGTTTTTTCTATATAATCTTTGCAAGCTTGTATAAGTTGTCCAATATTATAGCTGTTATTTACTGGCATCATACTACTTCTTTTTTCATCTGTCGTTGCATGTAATGATATTGATAATGTACATTGTATATTTTCCTCTGCTAATTTATAAATTTTAGGAACTAGTCCACTTGTTGATATGCTTATATGTCGTGCTCCTATATTTATTCCTTTTTGGTTATTTATTATTCTAATTGCATTTACTACATTTTCATAATTATCTAAAGGCTCACCTATTCCCATAAATACTACATTTGATATTTTTACGTTTTCTTCTCTTTCAACTGCTAATAATTGTTCTACTATTTCTCCTGATGTTAGACTTCTTATAAATTGTATTCCTGTTGATGCACAAAATCTGCATCCCATTTTACACCCTATTTGTGATGATACACATATACTATATCCATGATGATATTGCATTAATACTGTTTCTATTGCATTTCCATCTAATACGTCAAATAAGTATTTTTTTGTTCCATCTGTCGCTTCTTGTTTTTTTATTATTTTATATATGCATAATGTGTAATTCTGTTTTAGTTTTTCTCTTAATTCTAATGATATATTTGTCATTTCATCAAAGCTTGTAACATTTGATTCATATATCCACTTAAATACTTGCTCTGCTCTAAATGGCTTTTCCCCTATTGCTACAAATTCTTTTTTTAGTTCTTCTAAATTATAATCTTTTATGTTTTTCATTACTTTATTTCCTTTTTAAAATCTCTTAATAATCCTTCATATTGTATTTTCTTATTAGGGATGTCTTTAAAATTTTGTGGTCTAATTATTTCTGGCAATTCTAGTTCTACACCAGCTTCTTCTAATATATATTTTACAAATTCTGCACAGTAAAATGTTCGTGGCGCTTTTATCTTTTTGTTTATACTTACAGCAAATAACCCCCATATATTAAATTTATAAGTTTCTTTTTCTTGCTCCATTTCTGTTATTTTATCTTTAATTTTTCTATATTGTTCTTCTTCTACTTTTAAAGAATATATCATGGCTTTAGTATTTCTAAATCTTTTAAATATTCCTTCATTTATTTTTTCATGTACAAATCCTCCTATAAATGCATTATATGGTTTTAGTCTTCCAAAACTATACATTTTATTTAGTTCTTTATCTAAAGATATTGATACATGTGAGTATTCATCTTTTGTGTACGTTTTTATTATATTTGACAATATAGTCCCTGTATATGTTAAAATTATATATATTTCTTTCATTTTTTGCTCTTTCCTTTTTTTGTATTATAGCATATCAATATTATAAAGTCTAGCAATATAAATATGTGATTTTTTGATAATTTTCTAAATAAATGAAATTAATAGTAAAACTATAGCTCCTGGAATTCCTAGAAATCCTACTATAATACATGTTACTATATTAATCGATATATGTAATGCAAATAATCCCCCTATGAAATTAATTGCTAAAATCAGTATTCCTCCTAAAATTGAATTAAATACTAATTTTAAAATCCATTTAATAGGAAGAATAAATATCCTTCCTATTAAAAACAGAAAGCATATACATGCTAAAAAAGTTAATATATTAATTTCCATGTTTATTTCCTCTCATTTCTTTATGTGAATATTATTATTTATACAACTTCATCATTTTGTGAATATAATTTTATCTTTATTGCTTCCATCATATCTAGCGAAATTCCATGATTTTTTGCAAGTCTTATTAAATAATCTAATTTCGATTGACTTGCTTTTAGTTCATAAGTATAGTAGTCAATCATATTACTATCCACACATTCAAAATTATTATTAAGCACCTTTAGTCTCTCTCTTGTTTTTACAATACTTTCGACTAGCTCTCTTTCTTTTTCTCTCTTATTCTTTTCTTTTATCTTCTCATCTTTAAAATATTGTTCTTGCATAATAAAATTCATTCCTTTCAGGAGAGTTGAATAATTGCAGAAAACTTATATTTTTCCAAATTATTCTCCTTTAATAGCTAGTCTATTCTGTTATTGAGATTTTATGCAAAAATTGTAAAAATTATTATTCCTATTGATTGAATCATAAACAAATTTAAAATATTGGATGTAAATAAGTTGTTTGTTGCCTCTACAACTCCTAATAAATGGTCATTTTCTTTTTTATGATGTTTTTGTGATTCGAAAAATGTTATTAGTTCTGGAATACTTGTGCTAAATCCTAATAATATTCCAATTATTATTTCTGGTATATTAAATGTGTTACATAATTTTTCTAATGTGTCACCTAGTAAATTCCCTACTATGAATAGTAATACTCCACTTATTATTAAATAAATTGCATTTTTTATTGCGTGTTTTTTGTTTCCTTTTTCATCTATTTCTTCTTGTTCTTCTAATTCTTTATCTTCTTTTTTTAAGTATAATTTGTGTGTATTATTATTTAAGAATTTAAAAAACGCAAATAAAATTATAAAAATTGGAACTATCGCTATATTTACTTCTATATCTAATATAATCAATAAAATAGGTATTATTATTGTAAGACATACTAATATTATGTCTGTTTTTATTGCTGTATTTTTTATATACTTTTGGTTTTTATTAAGAAATATTGTTGATATATATTGTATTAAATTTATTATATTTGAACTTAATATATTATATATACTTGTTCCAATTAATCCACTAAAACTAGATGCTCCAATTGTTAATAATTCTGGAACTGATGTTGCATATCCTGCTATATCTCCTACTGTTTTTGGTTTCAAATTTAGATTCTCTGCTAATCTTCTTAGCGTTTTTACTAAAATGTATTTTGATATTAATACTATTGCACTCATATATATTATAAATTTTAATATTTCTAATATTAACATACTTGTCTCCTTTTCATTTTTACATATCCTTTAAAATACTTTTATTCTCTCGCTTTTCCATCATTTATTTGCTATAATTATTCCCATTTCTATTGATATTTATTAGATTTTATTATATAATACATCAAATTGCAAATATAGATATTTATTTTTCGAAAGGACTGTGAATTATAATGATAGATATAAAATTCTTAAGAGAAAATCCTGATATTGTAAAAGAAAATATCAGTAAAAAATTTCAAAATAATAAATTAAAGTTGGTTGATGAAGTCATTGATTTAGATGTAAAAAATCGTGAAGCTAAGATGCATGGAGATGAAATTAGAAATAAAAGAAAAACTCTTAGTAATCAAATTGGCTCTCTTATGAAAAATGGTAATAAAGATGAAGCTGAAAAAATAAAGCAAGAAGTTGAAAAAATTAATAATGAACTTATAGATAATGAAAAACTAGAAGAAGAACTTTCTAAAGAAATCAAATTGAGAATGATGAAAATCCCTAATATTATGCATAGTTCAGTTCCAATAGGAAAAGATGATAGCGAAAATGTAGAAATTAAAAAATATGGCGAGCCTGTTGTCCCATCATATGAAATTCCTTATCATGGCGAAATTATGGAGGCTATTTATGGTCTTGATTTAGATAGTGCAAGGCGTGTTGCAGGAAATGGATTTTATTATTTAATGGGTGACTTAGCTAGACTTCATTCTGCTGTTATTACATATGCTAGAGACTTTATGATTAATAAAGGCTTTACTTATTGTGTACCCCCTTTTATGATTCGCAGTAGTGTTGTTACAGGTGTTATGAGTTTTGAAGAAATGGATGCTATGATGTATAAAATTGAAGGAGAAGATTTATATTTAATTGGTACAAGTGAGCACTCTATGATTGGTAAATTTAAAGACCAAATTCTATCTAAAGATTGTTTACCTTATACTATGACATCTTATTCTCCTTGTTTTAGAAAAGAAAAAGGCGCTCACGGTATTGAAGAACGTGGTGTATATAGAATTCATCAGTTTGAAAAGCAAGAAATGATTGTTGTTTGTGAGCCTGAACAAAGCTGGGATTGGTATGACAAAATGTGGTCTTATACAGTTGAATTATTTAGAAGTATGGATATCCCTGTTCGTACTTTAGAATGTTGTAGTGGAGATTTAGCTGATTTGAAGGCTAAAAGTGTAGATGTTGAGGCATGGTCTCCTAGACAACAAAAATATTTTGAAGTTGGTAGCTGTTCTAATTTGACAGATGCTCAAGCTCGTAGACTTGGTATTCGTATTAAAGGTGATAATGGTAATTATTTTGCTCATACTTTAAATAATACTGTTGTTGCTCCCCCACGTATGCTAATTGCTTTAATTGAAAATCACTATCAAGAAGATGGCAGTATTAATATTCCTGAAGTTTTAAGACCTTATATGGGTGGAAAAAAATTTATAAAATAAATTCACACAATAACCTGTTTAAGCAAGATTACAGTTCAGGTTAAAATTGTATAGTCCTGTTTAACCGCAATACAACTAAAAAAATAATTTGATACGCCCCTACAGGTACCACCAAATTATTTTTTTAGTTGTATTGCTAACACGGACTTCTAATATTTCTACTGAACTGTAACTAAACAAGCAGGTTATTTGTTACTTTTTATTGATTTTAGCAATATTTTATGATATACTTTACATGTAAGTTTTTATGGTAACTTGTTGACTCAGGATTATTTCCTGTTTTAAAAAAAGAAGGTGACGTCATGAATAGAAACACAACAGTTATAGTTGGCTGTAAATGGGGTGATGAAGGAAAAGGAAAAATCGCATCCTATCAGTTAGAAGATGCAAAACTGGTAATTCGTGGGACTGGCGGTGCTAATGCCGGTCACTCTGTAGTGTACAATGGTAAGACCTTACCTTTACACTTGGTGCCTGGAGGGATTACCTATCCACATATTACAGCCATTATTGGTCCTGGTACAGTCATCGACCTTCAAATTCTTATATCTGAAATTGAGATGTTGAAAGATGAAGGTATACCTGATATTGCCAATCGGCTGAAAATCAGTGGCATGGCTCATGTACTTTGTCCGTTTCGTAATAAATGGAATGAATGTAATGAGAAATTAAAAGGCATAAGAATGTACGATTTGTTACTGCCTGAAGAGGAACTTAAGCTTGCTATTCACGAAGCATTATCAGTTGATAACATTTGGCTTAGTTCTAAGTATTCGCCTGAGTTGTGTGCACATTTATTGGCTTCAATCTACCATAGTTATGGAGAGGTATTTAAACAGTACATTACAGACATTCAGCCGATTATCTCAAATGCCCTTTTGGGCAATGAAAAAATCGTTGTTGAAGGTGCTCAGGCTTTCAGATTGGATCTCGATCATGGAGACTACCCTATGGTAACAAGTTCCAATTGTTCTACAGCTGGAACATTGTGCAGTTGTGGTTTGCCCCCCAATTGTACTAAAGAAGTAATAGGCATTGACAAGGCATACAACAGCTGTGTTGGAAATGGACCTTTTCCTACTGAAGAACAGGACTTTTTATTAGATGGGAACGGTACTTCTCCTGGTCCTGCAACCATTATTCGTGAATTAGGTCATGAGTATGGTACCACAACAAAGCGCCCGAGGAGATGTGGGTGGATGGATTGCCCTATTCTCCGTTCTGCCCATTTTACTATGGGAATTGACTATCTTTGCATTAATCACCTTGATACTTTAGGTGAAGTCGGATTGCGGATAGGATATATTAAGGTCTGCGTTGCTTACGATTATTGTGGCAATAGGATTAATTATTTTCCTGATGACCTTAATTTGACTAAGCAGTTTCCTATTCCCGTGTATGAAACAATTAGAGGAGGCTGGCGTATCGACTCTTCCTGCAAATCATTCGATGATTTGCCTGACTCTGCAAAAAAGTTTATAGAAATAGTCGAGCAGTGCTCTGGCATACCTGTTAAGTATATCGGTACTGGTCCTGCAAATGATGACCTTATTATAAGGGACATCTGAGCTTAATGCATTTTTTCGTAGTATTGGAATATTTTAACTGTTGCCTTACAAAACTTACTGAGTTACCAAAAGGAAGCTTTTCGTAATCTGAAATAGCTTCCTTCTTTTTTTTATTAAATTTGAAATATCTTTTATTATATGTTAAAATTTATATATTCTAATATAAAGGAGAATTAAAATGATTGTAAAAAATCCAAAATTTGAAATATCAGCAGTTAGACCTAATCAATATCCTTCAAATGATTTACCTGAAATAGTTCTTGTTGGAAAATCTAATGTTGGAAAATCTAGTTTTATAAATACTATGATTAATAGAAAAAAATTAGCTAGAACTAGTAGTGAGCCTGGTAAAACTCGCCAAATTAATTTTTATAATATAGATGAAACTTTTTATTTTGTTGATTTGCCTGGTTATGGCTATAGCAAAATGTCTAAAACAGAGCAAGAAAAAGTTGGTCAATTTATAGAACAATATTTATTTAAAAGTCCAAAAATTGCTTTAATAATCTTTTTAATTGATATTAGACATAATCCAACTGATAATGATAAACTGATGTATAATTATGTTATGAGTAGTAGTCAACCTTTTATTATTTTGGCAAATAAAGCTGATAAGATTGCTCCTACTAAGGTTTTAGATAGTGTCTCTTCTATTCAAAAAATTTTAAATCCTCTTGGTGATAATATTTTTCTTCCTTTTTCTTCTGAGAAGAAAATTTATTGTGATGCCGTTTGGAATGAAATTGAAAAATATTTATAAATTTATAGATAAGTACTATAGCTTTTATGCATTAGTACTTATTTTTTTCAGTAAGTACTATTTGCTGTTTAAAAAAGTAGCTAATTTTCTAGGTAACGGTAATCACCGTCGCCTAGGAAATTAGCTACTTTTTTATTTTATTACTATTTTGTACATAAAATGTTTTTCAATTTTTAGATATTTGGTTTTAATTTTCAGCTTCTTTCTTTTTCTCAATTTTTGTAATTGTTTTTATCGCTTTAGGTCTCTCAAGTACAATTACATGTCCGCAACCTTGGCACTTTAATTTGAAATCTACCCCTATTCTAGTTATTTCCCACAATTTACTTCCACAAGGATGCTGTTTCTTTGTTCTTACAATATCTCCTATATTATATTCCAATTTCATCTCTCCTTATAGATTACTTCAAACTATTAACACTTTTATCTATTATTGTGTTTTAATTAAATTCTATTTTGTTGCATTTTCAAGTCTTCTTATTACCCTTTCTTTTCCTAAAACCTGCATAATTTCATACATATCAGGAGTATTCGTTCTAGCAGTTAAAGCAACTCTTAAAACTGTACTAACATCTCCTACATGTGCTTTGTACATATCTGGATTTGCTTTAAATTCTTTTACCTCTTTCGCATAGCCCATCTCTCCTGCTAATTCTTTAATTTTATCAAACCACATTTGTTTATCATCTGATTCATTATAGTACTTTTCAATATATAATTTTAGTATTTTCTTAATACTCTCTTTATCATTTATAACTTGATATGGATATTCTTCTACTGAAAATTTATCATCATACATATATGAAATATTATCTTTCACATCAGACCACTTGCTTATATCTTTTCTAGGTTTTTGATTTCCTCTTTCTATTCCAAATACTTTTAATGCATATTCTTTATCTTGTAATATGTTTTTTAATTCATTATCATATTTTTCTGCCCATTCTAGTGAATAAGTGTATACTTCTTCTGCTGTCATTCTTGATATTATTGCTTTTGATACATCTAATAGCTTAACCATATCAAATAATGCTCCACTTACACTCATCTTGTTTAATTCTAATGTATATTCTTCCATTGGTTTTGTTGGATTTTGTCTTCTCCAATTTTCGAAACTTGAACTTGCAATATTTAATAAGTACTCTTTTACTGCTATTGCTGGTATTCCTTCTTCTTTATAATAGTCTGTAGCTGCTTCTGGATCTTTTCTCTTACTTAACTTTCGTTTATTTCCATTATCATTTTTCATTATTGGTGCTATATGTGCATATTTTGGTGCTCTAAATCCTAACTCTTGGAATAATTGTAAATGTAATGGTACTGATGATAACCATTCATCACTTCTTATAACATGTGTTGTTCCCATTAAGTGGTCATCTACTGCATGTGCAAAATGATATGTTGGTAGTCCATCTGCTTTTATTATTACAATATCTTGGTCATTTTCTGGGAAATCTACATTTCCTTTTATTACATCATGGTGCTTTATTTTTCTATCTTCTCTCCCTGCAGATTTAAATCTTACTATATAACTTTCTCCATTCTTGATTTTGTTTATCATTTCTTCTACTGAAAATTTTCTACAATTAGCCCATACTCCATAATATCCTGTCCTTATCTTTGCCGCTTCTTGTTTTGCTCTCATTGATTCTAGATCTTCTGGTGTACAGAAACAAGGATATGCTTTTCCCTGTTTTACTAAGTATTTTGCATATGCTTGATAAATTTCTTTTCTTAATGATTGTTTATATGGTCCATATTCTCCTATTTCTTCTGTTTCGTTTATTTGTCCTTCATCAGGAGACATTTCAAAGTTTTTTAATGAATTTACTATCCCTGTAATTCCATTTTCTACTTCTCTTTTTTGGTCTGTATCTTCAATTCTTAAAAAGAATACCCCTTGTGTTTGTTTTGCTACAGTTCTTGCAACTAATGCTTGGTATAGACCTCCTATATGCACAAATCCTGTTGGGCTTGGTGCAAATCTTGTTACTATTGCTCCTTCTGGTAAGTTTCTTGTTTTATATTTTTCTTCATAATATTCTATATCTTTTACACCTGGAAATATTAAATTTGCTAAATCATTATAATCCATATCTTATTCTCCTATCTTTTATTTCTTAGATTTCCATTATAACTGGAATAATCATTGGGTTTCTCTTTGTTTTTGAGAATATATAGTCTCTTAAGTTGTCTTTTACAGAACTTTTTATCGCTCCCCAATCGCGAAGCCCCTTTTCTTCACATTTTGCTACTTCATGTCTTACTACTGATTTTACATCATCCATTAAGCTTTCTGATTCTCTTACATATACGAACCCTCTTGATATTACATCTGGTCCTGCTACTACCTCTCCTGTTGATGAGTCTAATGTTAATACTATTATTATTAATCCATCTTGTGCTAAATGCTGTCTGTCTCTTAATACAACACTTCCTACATCACCTATTCCAAGTCCATCTACTAATACTCTTCCATTTGGTACCATTCCTGTGAATTTTGCTTCATTTTCATTTATTTCTAATACTTTACCATTTTCCATCATAATAATATTGTCTTTTTCAAATGCCATCTGTTGTGCTGTTTCACTATGTGCTCTTAATTGACGGTACTCTCCATGTACTGGTATAAAATATTTTGGCTTTGTTAATGCTAACATTAGTTTTTGTTCTTCTTGGCAAGCATGACCTGATACATGTATATCTGCTAAAGAACTATATACTACCTCTGCTCCTATTTGCATTAGTTCATCTATTACTTTTGATACATATTTTTCGTTTCCAGGTATTGGAGTTGCTGATATAATTACTAAATCTCTTGCTGTTATTTTTACTTTTCTGTGTTCCCCTGATGCCATTCTTGTTAGTGCAGACATTGGCTCTCCTTGACTTCCTGTTGTTAAGATTACTAATTGCTCATCTGTATAACTTCCCATCATGTCTATATCTATGAATAAGTTATCTGGACATTGTATATATCCTAATTCTCTTGCTGTATTTATTATATTTACCATACTTCTTCCACATACTGCTACTTTTCTTTCGAATTTTATTGCTGAATTTACTATTTGTTGTATTCTGTGTACATTTGATGCAAATGTTGCTACTATTATTCTTTTTTTGCAATTTGTAAATAAGTCATCAAATACTCTTCCTACTGAACATTCTGACATTGTAAACCCTTTTCTTTCAGCATTTGTACTATCTGACATTAGTGCTAGTATTCCTTGATTTCCTAACTCTGCTATTCTTCCAAAATCCATTCTTTGACCATCTATTGGCGTATAGTCTATCTTAAAATCTCCTGTATGCAATATTGTTCCTACAGGAGTCGTTATTCCTAGCATTACTGAATCTGGTATACTGTGTGAACTTCTTATAAACTCTATGTTAAATTTTCCTAATTTTATAGTTTGTCCTTGCTCTACTGTGTGCATTTCTGTACTTCTTAATAATTTGTGTTCTTCTAATTTATTATTTATTAATCCTACTGTTAATTTTGTTGCATATATTGGAACTTTTATTTGTTTTAATAAATATGGTATTCCTCCTATATGGTCTTCATGTCCATGTGTTACTATTAAGCCTTTTATTTTTTCTTGGTTTTTTACTAAATATGTTACATCTGGTATTACTAAATCTACACCTAACATATCATCTTCTGGGAATGTTAATCCACAATCTACTATTATTATTTCATTTTCATATTCAAATACTGTTATGTTTTTTCCTATTTCTTGTAACCCTCCTAATGGGATTATTTTCAGTTTTGATTTTTTGAATATTTCTATGTCTTTTGTTTTTTCTTTTTGTGTTCCTTTTTTTCCTTTGTTTGTTCTGTTATATGGTCTTTTCTTTTGCTTTTTTTGTTCTACTACCTCTGTTCCTCCTTCTGCTTTTGTAATTTCTAATTTACCTTCCTTGTTCATTTCTTCTGTTTGCTCTTTCAAATTTATTCTCCTTCCTTTTTTCTTCTGAGTTTATGTATATTCTTTCTCATAGTAAATAATGGAAAATATTGTTTTCCTTTAATTCTTTTTTAAAACTAGTTTACCCACTAAACTAATTTACTATATTATATTATCTCTCTTTATTTATATATTATTACTAATATTTACCTTTTTCTCTTTTTCATACATAAAAACAAAATCTCTTCTTGTGCTCTTTTGCACTTTATGTTCTAGATTATACCATATTTGTATTTTAAAGTCAATAATACCACTGCTCAATTTCTAAAGCAATGGTATTATTTCTTTGAGTTGTATCACGGTTAAACAGGACTATACAATTTAAAGCTAAACTGTAACATTATATATATCTATTTGTTCTAATGTGTCATTATATGAATATTTTCAATTTCTGTATTTATCTCTCTAGTAATAATATTTTGAATTTGTGCAACCTGTTCTTGTTCTAATTTATTTGACTTTACAACTACATTTACACTATTTCCATTTACGAAAATCACTACATTTTCAAATCCTTTAGTCGTAATTAAATTTTCACAAATCATTATCGAATTTTTTGTATTGTTAATATTTTTTATCTCTTGACTAGCTATTGATTTTTGGTCTTCTGAAATATTAGTATTGTTAAGCATCTTTTGATAATTTTCTAACATTTGTGAATACATATTATCTCTTTCCATTTTTGAACTTGTAAAGTAATCACTACTATTTGTTTTATTACTGTTTGTAGTTACTGTTTCATTCTTGTCATTATTATTTTCATTCTTTGAGTCAGCTTTACTATTTGTTCCATTTATATTATTTTGCTCTTTTGAGTCTTTTTCATTTTTTATATCACTTTCATTGTTTGAAACTTTTTCATCATTGTTATCTTTTTTATTATTTTCATCATTTTTACTTTGTTTTTCTTCTCCATTATTGTAATTCTCTTGTACTGTATCATTACTATTAACAAGTTTTGCATCCCCTATATTTTCATCTGTTCTATTTTGGTTATTTTCTGAACTTACTTCTACAGAATTTCTCTCTGTATAATTAAGGTATCCAGCTGTAACTAGCATAAAAGCAATTACATATATTATAATTTGATTTTTATATTTTATCTTCATTAGATTTCATTCCCTTCTTATATGTATAAAATAGAATAAACAATTCTACTTAAAATATTTTTTAATAATTATGTATTTAATAATTTACATTTTCCATCTTGAAAACTTGTATTTTATGTGTAGCCAATCCAGTTACTGCCTCTACTGCTGAAATTATATTTGCTTTTACAGTTGCATTTTCTGCACCCTCAGCAGTAATTATAGCTCCTTCTATTGTTGGCATTATGACCTTTTCTGTTATAGGTGTAGAATTTCCACTCGCTTCTGAATATGCAATTTCTTTTTGTGTATCTACTTCTGTTACATTTCGTGTTCCTCCTGAAGTATCTTTTTCTTGTGTTGAACTTTCTGTTACAGTTTCGTTATACATTGCAACAACAGAACTTGTCTCAGAATAATTTATTAATACTTTTACTTTTCCTACGCCCTCCATAGTCTCCAATATCGTTTCTAGATTTTCTTGTAAACTATAATAATTAGAGCCTTGATTTTTTTCTGTATTACCTACATTAGTATCCATTGATTGTGCTAATACCTTGTCATTATTATCATTTATTTTACTTTTATCCTCATCCTTTGTCCATACCTTATTTATTACTATTACTACCACTATTAAGATTATTATTAAAAATACGATATTTTCTATTTGTCTTTTATTATTTTTTTCTCCGTTTTCTTTTAAAGCATTTTTTAGTTTCTCACCAAACATTATATTCCTCCTATCCAGAAATATGTATCTTATGTTCTTCAATATCATATTTCTCTAAAATAAAACTTTTTATTTTATTTATATCTTCATTTTCTATATATGTAGTATCTTCCTTTTCTTTATTGTTTATACTTATATCTACTTTTTCTACGCCCTCAATATTTTCAATTTCTGATGATGTATTTTTTCTTATATATTTTTTTACTTTTAAATTTATACTTTGTATTGTCGAGTTATTTACTTTATTATTTAACGATACTTCTATTTTACATTTCATTACTTTATACCCTATATTTGCCAAATCTTCTGTTATATTTTTTTCTACTTCTTCAATATATAACTGTTCTAATTTTGCATCCATTGATGTTTGGTCTACTTCTTCTGTGTTTTGTTCAACAAATTTATCTATTGTTTCATCTATATTATCTGCTGAAAAACTTTCATTTATTTTAGTAAATGGCGATACTATGCAAAATACTATATATATTCCTATCAACATCTTCACATATTTTTTATTCTTCCCTTTCGGCACTAGCATTTCTAATATACTACCTACTATAATTGCTACTACTAGTTGTCCAGACCAATCACTTAAAAATTCTACCATATTGCCTCCTATCTATACATCATTCCACTATTTGAAATTTTTACAACTAGAGTTATTCCTATAATTAGCATTACAGATAACGCACATATTATTCCAAATAACAGCTTGAAAATTCCTCCCATTTCTTCTAATAGTTTTACTATTTTTTCATCTGCTATTGGCTCTATTATCCCTGATGCTAAGTTATATATTATGCTTAATGTTCCCAGTTTTATTATAGGCACTACACATATTCCAATTATAACTATTACTCCTACTACACCTACTGCATTTTTCAAGATTACCCCACATCCTAAAACACTATCTACTGTATCTCCTAATATTTTTCCAACTACTGGTATTAGTGATGACACTGCTGCTTTTGTTGTTTTTGCTGTTATTCCATCTACACTACTTGTTAAAGTTCCTTCAAGTGATAAAATTCCTACAAATAGAGTAAGCATTATCCCCAAAAACCATGTAACGCTTGATTTCATAAATTTTGTAATTTTAACTATTTGTGTCCTTTCAGATATTTTTGATATTATTGCTAAAACTGTTACTACTAGTACAACTGGTATTAGTATATTTTGTATTATATTTCCAATGAAATTTATCATAAAGAGTAATACAGGCTGAACTAAGCTACTTGTTATTGCTGTTCCTGTATATGTCATTAATACTATTAATATTGGTATTAATGAATTCATAAATCCAACTAGATTTCTTGCTGTTTCTTTTACTAATTCTATAACTTGTCCAAAGTTTGACATTATTATTGTTACTATTAATATGTATTGCACGTAATATATTATTTTTGATATACTGTCATCTTCTAAACTATCACTTATGGATTTTAATATGCTATGTATAACAATTATTATTAATATACTTATGAGTGTTGTTATGCTACTTCTAACTTCTGTTCCAAATAAACTTAATATTTTTTTATATATTGTGTTATTATCAATCTTTCCACTTATTGCTTGGCTTAATGTATCTGTTAAATCTATATCTTTAAAAAAGTCTCCACTGTATTTTTGTGATTCTTTAACAAAATCAGATATTCCAAATAGTTCTTTTTGTTCATCTATTGTACTTGTATCTATATTCATTTTATTATTCTGTGTAGTGCTGTCTACTTCTACATCATTTTCTACAATTGCAATTTTTATATTATTAATTGTGTCTATATTTTCTTTGTATGCATATACAGTTTTAGTATTAGTGATATCAATAATCGTAATTAATAATATTATGATAATTATATTTATTATCTTTCTTTTCATTTGTTTTAATATTCCTCTCTATGTCGTGTGTCATGGGGACGTTCTTTTTGACACACCCTTTTAGGATAATTTCTATGTATATTATGGTAAGATATTTATCATTACCTCTAGTAATGATGATATTATAGGTATTGACATTGATATAATAACTATTTTACTTCCCATTTCAATTTTGTTTGCTATTGAAGATTCTCCTGAATCTTTACATATGCTTACTGCAAATTCAGTTAATATCGCTATTCCTGTTATTTTTAATATTATGCTTAAATATTTATTGTTTATATTAGTTTTACTTGTTATTGATTGTATTAGATTAATTATTTCACTCAACCTTCCAAATACTAACCACATTATTAGTATTCCTGCTAACATTGATATATATATTGCAAATTCTGGTCTGTATTGTTTCATTATAATTATGATTATTAATGCTATTACTCCTACACCTACTATTTTTATTATTTCTTCCATATTCCCCCTCCCATTACTCATTTTTGTGTGACTTTTACATTTAATATGTTTTGCTATATGATTTTTCTATAAATTAAATAGTGTTCTTACAGTTTCAAATAAAGTACTTATTTCTTTTATTACAATTGATAATACTATTACTAGCCCTGCTAGAGTTGTCATCATTGCTTGGTCTTCTCTTCCAGCTCTTACTAATACTTGATGTAAAACTGCTACTAGTATTCCTATCGCAGCTATTTTAAATAATAAATTTATATCCATATTTCTAATTTATGTTAGTTTATTTCCAACATATCCTCCTTCTTCTTATTTATAGATAAGTTTTGTATATTTTATTTATAGCTTAAAACTTAATATTTTATTATGTTAGAATAATTACTATTCCAATTCCAGCTATTCCTCCTAACATTTTATACATCTTTTCATTTTTCTTTCTCTCTTCTTCAGCTTTCTCGATTTGACTGTCTATAAATTCTTTTACTATTTCTATTTCTTTTACTTGTCCTTCAATATCAGTCGTTCCTAATGTTTTCCCCATTCCTTCTATTATGTTTATATCTTCTTCTGATAAGTCTAACTTTTCCTTAGTTTTGGCTATTGCTTCACTCCATGCTTGCTCAAAAGATTTATTTTCTATGTTCTGACTTGCTTCTTTAAATATTATATTTACACTTCTATTCTTTTTCTCAGTACTTACTATTTCTTTGAATATTTCTGTTAAGGGTTGTTGTGTAAACTTAATTTTTGTTTCTATCATGTTTAATATTACTTTTATTTCTTTTAGCTGTTTTACTCTGTTTTTGTACTTTTTAGCTATTATGTTTCCTAATAGAGTAACTAATAGGAATATTAGCATTAAACTTGTCCATTTTATTATTTGCATTTCCTATTTCCCCCTTTTATATTTATATGCTTTATTTTTTTCTTTTAGAACTTTTGATTGATTTTTATTTATTTTTATAGTAAACTTTATTTAAAAATGATGGCTTTGCCATCCTAAGAAAGCGGTGTAGATTATGATTGATTTTGAATATATTTCTCATTCTGAAAATGATACCATGAATTTTGCTAAAAACTTGGCTTCTAAAATTAAGCCAAGAGATGTAATTGTTTTGAATGGAGATTTGGGCTCTGGAAAAACTAAATTTACAGAGGGTTTTCTTGAGTTTTTCGGCTTAGAAAATGAAATTTCTAGTCCTACTTTTACTATTGTTAATGAATATAATAAAGATAATATAAATAT
>JAAWFD010000001.1 GCA_022794615.1 Clostridia bacterium | reverse complement strand
TCGCGATGGACACCCTTGTCATTCACTAACAGTTCGCCACTATCAGGCACTGTATGGGACTTTCACCCACAAGTTGTTGCCCATGCTGGGCACACATGAAATAAGGAGATCTAAAATTAATTAGTCTCCTTATTTTTAAAATATCTTTTTTGCTTAGGACAATTGAATTAATATTGGTTATTATATAACCATTGAATATAATTCCAAGGTTCTAATGTATGTGGTTTATCGTATTTTATACCTTGTGTATCAACTGTTACAGAAGTTATTACTATGTTTTCAACTGGTGTGCTTGCTTCTTCTCCCTCTTTTTCTGGTGTTTTTACTTCAACATTTTCTATTGCATGTACAACATCCATACCACCATCTATTACTTTTCCAAATGGTGCATAGCTTCCATCTAAACTTGAATTATCATCAGCCATTATGAAAAATTGTGCAGATGCTGAATTGTATGATTCTTCTGTTAAAGATGGTGAATATGTTTGCGTATAATCTGCTCTAGCCATAGATATTACACCTTCTTTATGTTTTAATGTATTTTTATTATATCCGTTTTGTATGAATTCTCCTTTTATACAATATGTCTCATCTTTTTGATTGTTTTTAAGTTTAATTCCTAAATTTGATAATTTAGGTTCTACCGCTTCTGTTGTTGTTTCTTTTTTTACTTCCCCTGTTGTCTCATCTGTTACATCTTTTTCTACTAACTTATTTCCTCCACCTTGTATCATAAATCCTTTTACAACTCTATGGAATGTTAACCCATTATAGAATCCATTTTCTACTAAGTTAACAAAATTGGCTACTGTTTCTGGTGCCATTTCTGGATACAATTCAATTTTTATAGTTCCATAATTTGCTACTTCCATTGTTACTATTGGATTTTTTACCTCCATTGTTTCCTTTTTAATGTATCCTACTACAATTCCTGATATTAATACTATTAATATTACTAATACTATTATTTTAAATATATTTGATTTTTTCACTTTTTTCTTTCCTTTCTCTTGTATATTTTGTTTTACAATTAAACACTTATATTCTCAAATACAAATTGTTCTTGCATTCTTTGTAATGATTGCTTTATGTTTTTTGCTCTTACTTCTCCTATTCCTTCTACATCATCTAGAGTTTGAGTTTCCGCTGCTAATATATGCTGGAATGACTTGAAGGATTTTACTAAGTTTTCTACTATGTTACTTGGCATTCGTGGTACTTTATTTAAAATTCTATATCCTTTTGGATATACTGCTACATCTTCATAACTCTCTAAAAATTCATATTTGAATACTTTTGCAATACTTTGTAAAGTTGTCAATTCTTCATATGTTAATTTTGCTAATTCTTGTATCACTTGTTCACTTTCTTTTTCCTTTTTCTTATTGTTACTTGTTACTATATAATCTTTTATTATTAATTGTTCCTCTTTTTCTACTCCACCTATTAACTCTTGTAATTGCATTTGTATTAGTCTTCCATCTGCCCCTAATTCATATATCTTGGCTTGTATCTCATCTGCTATTCTCATTAACATTTCTGCTCTTTGTATTACAGTTAATACATTATCAAGTGTTACAATATCATTGAATTCATATTCATTTAATATACTTAATTTGTTATCAAATACCTTTTTGTATCTCTCCAATGTTTGTATTGCTTGATTTGCTTTATTTAATACCACATCTGTGTTTTCTAATATATATCTTTCATTTCCTTGAAATATTGTAATTATATTTCTTCTCTGTGATATACTTATTACTACTTCTCCTGTTTGTTTTGCCGTTCTTTCTGCCGTTCTATGTCTTGTTCCAGTTTCTACTGTTGGTATATTGTATGAAGGTATTAACTGTGCATTTGCAAATAAAATCTTTTTGAAATCGCCACTTAATACTATGGCTCCATCCATCTTTGCAAGCTCATATAACTTTGCTGATGTATAGTCCTCATTTATATAAAATCCTCCATCTACTACCTGATTTATTACTTCTTCATCATCTGTTATTAATAATAATGCTCCTGTTTTTGCATGTAGAATGTTTTCTAGTCCATCTCTTATTGGTGTTCCTGGAGCTATTTTTTTTAGTACTTCATCTATATGTTCACCCCTATTTTGCAACTTTTCACCTTCTCTCTTTTCTTGTTGTTTTGTCCATTTTCTACTTTATTTTTTTAATTTATTTTAGTCCTATTTTTTTCATTGTTTCTTGAATATTTTTCACGCCTATTATATCTAATTTGTATTCATCTTTCAAGACCTTTTTATTACTTTCTGGTATTATGCATGTTTTAAATCCTAATTTTTCTGCTTCTTTTAATCTTTTTTCTATTAAGTTTATTCTTCTTACTTCTCCTGTTAATCCTACTTCACCCATTATTACTGTATCTTTTGGTATTGATATATTTTTATAGCTTGATGCTGCTACACATATTATTCCTAAATCTATTGATGGTTCATTTATTTTCATTCCTCCAACTACATTTAGGTATACATCTTGACTTCCTAATAATAGTCCTACCTTTTTTTCTAATACTGCTATTAATAGTGCTAATCTGTTATAGTCTACTCCATTTGCTGTTCTTTTTGGTAGTCCAAATACACTTTGTGCTGTTAATGCTTGTAATTCTATTAAAACTGGTCTTGTTCCTTCCATTGTTGCTATTATACAAGACCCTGATGGATTATCATCTCTTTCTGATATTAATACTTCGGATGGATTTGTTATTTCACACATTCCTTCTTGTTTCATTTCAAACATTCCAATTTCATTTGTTGACCCATATCTATTTTTTACACTTCTTATTATTCTATACGAAAAATATCTTTCTCCTTCTATATATAATACTGTGTCTACCATATGTTCTAATACTCTTGGTCCTGCTATATTTCCATCCTTTGTCACATGTCCTATTATTATAGTCGTTATTCCTCTTGATTTACATATCCTCATTATCTGTGCTGTTATTTCTCTTACTTGACTTACACTTCCAGCTGCTGATGTTAAATCTTCTGAAAACATCGTTTGTATTGAGTCTATTATTACTAGCTTTGGATTTAATTCTACTATATTGTCATTTACTGCTTCTATATTTGTTTCTCCTAAAAATAGGATTTCTTCATTATCTATGTTTAATCTGTCAGCTCTTAGTTTTATTTGTTCTGCTGATTCTTCCCCTGATACATATAATACCTTTCCTTCTCCTTTTACTTTATCACATAGCTGTAATATTAATGTTGATTTCCCTATTCCAGGCTCTCCTCCTAATAGTATTAGTGATCCTTTTACTAGTCCTCCTCCTAATACTCTATCTAATTCTGCAAATCCTGTTGATGTTCTTGCTGTTTCTTGTCCTATATATGTATTTAATGGCTTTGGTGTTGATTCCACTTTTTTTTCTAACTTATTTGTTTCTGAATACTTTTCTATTTTTTGTTCAAAGAATGTGTTCCAGCTATTACATGCTGGACATTTTCCTATCCATTTTGCTGTTTCATATCCACATTCATTGCATACAAATATTGTTTTTGCTTTTGCCATTTTCTTAGTAGATGTTAGCTTTCAAAACTGACACCTTCTCCTTTCTTAAAATTATAAAATATACTTATATTCTCTTTTTTCTTTGTTAACATATCATGTTTTTCTCTTATTTTCAATATTTTTACTTAAATTTTAATCAATTGTTTTGATGTTTATAAATATATTTTTTTAAAAACACCTAATTTACCAGGTAACGGTGATTACCGCTATCTAGAAAAATAGATGTTTTTTTAAATATTTTATATTATTATTATATTTTACAACTAATTAAAAATCACTTTATCCTGTCTTACTCATTATATCTTTTCTCATCTTACCAATAATTTTCTTTTCCAACCTAGAAATATAACTTTGAGAAATCCCCAGTTCATCTGCAACCTCTTTTTGTGTTTTTTCTTTTCCAGTCTTAAATCCAAATCTCATTTCCATTATATTTTTTTCTCTGCTGTTTAATTTCTTTATTGCAGCTCTTAACAACGTTTTATCAACTTCATCCTCTAAGTCTCTGGACGTTATGTCTGAATCTGTACCTAATATATCTGATAGCAATAATTCATTTCCATCTCCATCTTTATTTAATGGCTCATCTATTGATATTTCTCCTTTTGTTTTATTAGATCTTCTTAAATACATCAATATTTCATTTTCTATGCATCTAGATGCATATGTGGCAAGTTTTATTTTTTTATCATAATTAAATGTATTTACACTTTTCATTAATCCTATTGTTCCTATAGATATTAAGTCTTCTATTCCTATTCCTGTATTTTCAAATTTTTTGGCTATATATACTACTAATCTTAAGTTTCTTTCAACTAATGTTTGTCTTGCTTCTAAATTGTCTTTATCAGATAATTTCTTAATTAATTCCTCTTCTTCTTCAATTGGTAATGGCGGTGGTAAAGTTTGGCTTCCCGCTACATAGAAAATAGGTAAAATTTCTTCTTCTTCATCTTCTCCTATGTACTTTGCATAAATTGTATTTATACTGTTTTTTAGTAATTCTACTAAATTCATAATAATGTCTTCCTTTCCTTCTAAATTGTCTAAATCATATCGATACCTAGTAATGCTCTATATTCTCCTCTTTTCGTTAAGGATTTGTTGTATATTCCTATTATGGCTTTATCAATTACTTTTTTACTTTCTTCGTTTTCTAGTATTACTTTATCAACCTTTATTCCTAGTAACATTCCATTTTCTTTTCCTAATGACTTAAACGGTATAACTTTTAGTTTAGATAAATATTTGTTTTTGATTTTATCTGGTATCTTTTCAAAGTTTCCAGACAATATTTCTTCTAAGTTATTTAATATTTCTTTTTCTATTATGCCATATAATAATGTATGTTCAATGATTATAACTGGTATGTTTGTTATTGGCTCTTTTAATAAATTACCTGTATCTATCATTGCTCTTGTTTCTACTGTTTTTTCTTCTATGTATATTTTTATGTTGTAAAACATATCTTTTTTTGAAATCTTACTTCTTATTATATTAATTGTTACAGCTATTAAAAATAATCCGACTATTCCTCCAAGGAAAACTGTTTTTAGTGTGTATGCTCCTAAAAATATTCCATTTTTTGTTAATACTTCTTCTGGCTTGATTAGATATATTAACGCTGTTGCCGCTCCTCCAAATACAAATGATGTTAAATAAAATAATAATAAATTATTTATTAATGTCTTTATATCTCTAGGTTTGAACATTATATATATCATGATTATTGATAATAATAACTTTGATATTATATTTGAATATATTGGTAATGCTGTAACATATAACATTATTACATATATTGTTCCTATAATACTTGATATGAAAATACTTATATGTTTTACTTTTCTCTTTGCTATTATTGATGTAGCATATAATATTATGTAATTCATTATTAAATTTTCTATAATAACTATATCTAAATAAATTGTCATGGATATATTCTAGCACTTGTCTTTCAAGAAATCTGTCTTTTCTTCTTGTAGAAAAAAAGAAATAATCTACATTTATAGATTATTTCTCTTTATAATTTCTTTTATCTACATGTTTTTGCTTTTATTTTTACGTAAGAATGATGGAATGTCTAAATCTCCTTGTGAGTTCCCTAAATCTGAATTTGATGGTATTGAGCCTATCTTTTTCTCCCATGTTTTTGATACTAAACTATCTACTCCTAGTCCTGATGCCATTGGTTGATTTTTTTCAAATCCTGTAGCTATTACTGTTATTTGTATATCATCATGCATTTCTGGGTTTACTACTGTACCAAATATTATGTTTGCTTCTGGATCTACACTTCTTTGTATCAATTCTGCTGCTGTGTTTACTTCTTGTAATCCCAAATCATCTCCACCTGTAATATTTATTATTACTCCTCTTGCTCCTTCTATTGAAGTTTCTAATAATGGACTCTGTATTGCTTGTTTTGCTGCATCTTCTGCTCTATTTTCTCCTGACGCTTTTCCTATTCCCATATGTGCCATTCCCGTATTTAACATTATTGTTTTTACATCTGCAAAGTCTAAGTTTACAGTTCCTGTTACTGTTATTAAATCTGATATTCCTTGTACACCTTGCATTAATACTTCGTCTGCTTTTTGGAATGCTTCTACCATACTTGTTTTTCTGTCTATTATTTGTAATAGTTTGTCATTTGGTATTACTACTAATGCATCTACTTTTCCTTTTAAACTTTCTATTCCGCGTTCTGCTTGTGCTAAACGTCTTTTCCCCTCAAACGTAAATGGTTTTGTTACTACACCTATTGTTAGTATTCCCATTTCTTTTGCTACTTGTGCTACTATTGGTGCTGCTCCTGTTCCTGTTCCTCCACCCATTCCAGCTGTTACGAATACCATGTCAGCTCCACGTAGTACTTCTGTTATTTCTGATTTATTTTCTTCTGCTGATTGTGCTCCTATATCAGGATTTGCTCCTGCTCCTAATCCTCTTGTTATTTTTTCTCCTATTTGAATTTTTGTTGAGGCTTTTGATTCTTGTAATACTTGTCTATCTGTATTTACTACTATAAATTCTACTCCTCTTATTCCTGATCTTATCATTCTGTCTACTGCATTATTTCCTGCTCCACCTACACCTATTACTTTTATTGTAGCTGATCCGTCCATCATTGTTTCATTATTATTGTCATTATACTCCACCATCATGTTTTCTTCCTCCCTATATTTTATATAATTAAAATTAAAAACTTTGTTTAGTTCTGTAAGTATAATTAGCAATTTCCTCACTATACTTTTTTTAAATAATTAAAAATTTCAAA
>JAAWFD010000015.1 GCA_022794615.1 Clostridia bacterium | reverse complement strand
CTTAAGTCTAAATATCCTCCTACTGTTAGATTCTCTGGGAGTTCTTTTATTTCTGTATTGCTTAAGTCTAAACTTCCTCCTACTGTTAGATTTTCTGGGAGTTCTTTTATTTCTGTATTACTTAAGTCTAACCACCCTCCTACTGTTAGATTTTCTGGGAGTTCTTTTATTTCTGTATTTCTTAAGTCTAACCACCCTTCTACTGTTAGATTCTCTGGGAGTTCTTTTATTTCTGTATTACTTAAGTCTAACCACCCTCCTACTTTAACATTTTCATTTTCTATTACAACTTCATTTCTGATGTCGTTTTCTTTTAAGAAATTTTTAAATTTTTCTATATTATTCATTTTACTTTCTTCCTTCCTTTTCAATTATTTCTCTTAACTCAACTATCTCTATATTCTTTTTTAATAATTCTTCTTTTTTATTTTCTAAATTTATGTATTGATATATTATTGTTCCTATACTTAATATTAAAGCTATTGTTGATATTATTAGAGCTACCTTTAACTCTTTACATTTTTTGTACCAATCTATCATTTTATTTTTCCTCCGCTTCTTTAATTAATTATTTATCATTCATCTCTTACTATTGTTATAAATTCAAACCCTTTTTCTTTGGCTAATAAATATGTTGTGTAGCCATCTGTTAAGTAGTTGTCTTTTGTTAATACTATCTGGCTTCTAAAATAGTTATGGGTATAATAATAAACATCTCTTGATATAAGCTTTGTTGAATTGGGCTTTACAAATCTCTTTGATATTTTTATATTCTCAAGTTTTACTATCTCACCTTCTAAGGGTCTATTTGTTATTCTATTAAGTTCAAACATATTTTTGTTTGCATATTCTTCTATCTTTAAATCTACTTTTTTGTTAATTTCATCTTTTAATTTTTTAATAAATTTAAACAATATTTTTCCTCCTTTTAACTTTCAAATTCTTTAAATGCTTTATTTAAACATTTGTTGCATAATACTAAAGAAAGTTTTCCTCTTTTTGTTAAAGAATGTGGAAAAGTCACAATTCCTCCAGTTCTTTCATCTTTCTTTAAATCTAATCTTATTTCATCATTACAATAATCACATCTATAATATTTGTACATTTTTTTAGTTTCGCTTTTTACTATATTGCTATCTTGATTTGTTTTTAAAATCTTTGTATTTATAACTATTTTTTCCCTATTTTGTATTTGCTCTAATCTGTTTCTAATTTTCCAACTTGTTTTATCTATCATTTTATTTTCCTCCGCTGATTTGCATATAAACTATTAAGTTTATCTTCTGAATACTCTCTTTGAGTAAAGTTTACTTTCCCTATAGGTTTTTGAGGTGTATTTTGTATTGTTTCGTCTTCCCATCTTTTTTGATTTAACCAAGTAGATGGATATGGAATAAATTGTCCACCATCTTTTTGCCAGTCATTACTAGCCCTAAATTGTTCCAAACTATTTATCATAGAACTAAACAATTCATTCGATGGTTTATTCTTCTTGAACCATTTTTTTACGTCTTGCTTTTTTACTTTCTTAGGATATTTCTCATAAAATTGGTCAAATTGCTTTTCCCATTCTTCTTTTTGACCCTCATTTTGACCATATATATTATTAATATCTAATATCTTATTCTTACTCTTATTCTGTGTATCCATAGTGTATCCATTTTGTATACGTTGACCTTCTTTTAGCGTATAAGATTTATTTTCATCTAAAAAAAGTAACGATTTTTCTTCTTTGTATTTTGTCTCTGTATATCTGTCATTTTGGATATAGTTATGTATTCTCCAGTGTCTTATTACTATTACTCCGCTTTCAAACGGTATTACGAATTTTTTTGTTATAAGTATCTTTAAATCATCTTCTTTACAAGCAATCATTCTCATTATATTTTTACAGTTGTTTATAAATCCATCATCATCGGCTCTCATGTTTAAATGAAAATATAATAATTGTGTAGAGTGTGGCATATCTAAAAAAACATCACTATCTATTATTGTTTTCGAAAACATTCTTTTTTGTGCCATTTCGTCTCCTTTCAACTCATATGTATTTTTTTCCAAATTCCTTTAAGAATTTTTCTTCTGAATATAATTTATAAAATTTCTGTTTTGCTTCTTCTTGTATCCTTTTTCTTAATTCTTTGTTTGTATCCCAATCACTATGACATTCGCGACAGGTTGGTATTGTTAGTCCATATTTCATACTAATTTGTCTATTAGATCCTCCAAAAATTTCGTGTATGTCATCTTTCCTTCTTTTGTGACATATATAACAAATATTTAAATTGTTTGTTAATATACTGTATCTTTTGGTTTCTAATTGTTTTAATTTATTAGATTTTTTCTTCAGTTCTTTTACTTGTTTGAACTCTTTGTGTTTGCAGTTTATACAATCTTTAAAAATAATTTTCTTTCTTTTTTGTTTGCAATATATATACTTTTCATATTGCTTTGTTCTAATTTTTAGATGTATACAATTCATCTGCACCACCTAATTCTTATCTGTTCTTGCTATTAGAGATTTAAATTCTAATCCACAATTGCTACAAAAATTATCAGTATGTTTACATCTTGTTAAACAATGTGGACAATATGTGTCCTTATATTTTCGCAAAATTATATTTCCATCTTTTGTTGTATTGATTTCGATTTCTGTTCCCTCTTGTAGTTCATATTTGTCTCTAATTTCTTTTGGAATTACTATTCTTCCTAGCTCGTCCATTTTTCTTACTATTCCTAAATTATTCATTTCCAATTCCTTCCTTGATTTCTACTTTTATTTTTGATATAATTAAATAGAAATCATATGTTTATGTATTCTTATTTGAACTAGTTTATTGATTGGTAGTCATCAGCTAGTTCTTTTATTTTATTTAAAACTACTTTTTCATTGTTGTATTTGTTTGAATTTACTAAATCTATAATTCTTGTTATAAATTCGGTCTTTTTATTGTTTTGTTCTAATATCTTTGCATTGTTTCTTACTTCTTGTAATCTTATATATTTTAATTCTCTGTTTTCTGTATTTATATCTTTTATTATTTCCTCTGCTTTATTTAATGCTTTTGTTCTTGCTTCTAATAAGCTTTGTAATTCTTTTGTTTTTCTATTAAACATTTTCTTTCCTCCTTTCTAATTCAACGTTGTAGCAGTCATAACACCATAAATTAGCATTACAGTACCTAATATATGAAATCCTACTATTGCTACTGCTTGTCCAATAAATGATTTTATTTTCTTCTTATCTAGTTTTCTTTTCATTTTTTTCCTCCTTTGTTTTTGTTTTCACTTCCTCCTTTTTTCTTTACTTTTATCTCACTTTGTGATATGTTCTTAATATGTAAAACTTGGAAGGATGTGGTTATTTTGTCACAATTTTTGAGTTTACCCTGTTTCTTATGAATTAGAGATTTATGTGGTGGTAGAACCACATATTTCAGCTGGATAGCTTAAAATCTAAAATTTAGTTGGCTATAGGGTATTAAAATATTACATATCAGAACCATAACTGATTAAGTAACTAAAACTTTTATAGAAATTATGAGCGTTAAGCATAATATTAGCCGAATACTAGCTGGGAGAATTTTGCCACACGACTTCTATGTCGGTATAACTAGAGATTTACTGATTATCTAAAATCAGAAGGCAAGCCGACGGGCTTTAAACGGGTGAGACCTCCATGTCGTTTAAACTGGTTCTAATGGCTTGGACTAGACTATTTGCAAGAGTTTAAGATATACAAATTATGGAGACGTGCTAATCGTATTAACGCTATGATTAGCATTTTCTATTTGTATAAGTCCTCTACTGTTGTTTCTAGTATTTCTGCCAATTTTAATGCTTGTCTTACGTTTGGCATTCTTATTTCTCTTTCCCATTGAGATATTGTGTTCTGTTTTACTTTTATTATTTTTGCTATATCACTTTGGGACATTTTTTTATTTCTTCTAAATTGTTTTATTCTGTTCACATTCTTCTCCCTTCTTTTTTTGCTTTACAAGTTTTGGAAAGCTACAAAATAATATTTAGCAAAGTTAAAGAATTAAACAAATAGTTTTTATAATACGTTTTACATGCCATTTAGTGGATTATTCAATGCTTTTATTAAATCAATTGCCTTATAGAAATTCACATCATTTTCTTCGCTAAGTATTTTTCTAATCTTTTCATTTATAATTTTTAGTGTTTCCTCTTCCATCTTCTTTCCTCCCTTCTATTATTTTTCTTTTACTTCTTCTTCAATTTGTATTATTCTTGCTAATGTATAGCAAAAATCATTAATAAATTCTTGCATTCTCTTTCCCTCCTCTCGTATCTTATATTTAATTTTTTTCATAAAAGCGTAGCTTTTATTTTGTCAAGATGTTTTTTCTTTGTTTTTTATCCAGTCATAAAACTTACTTTTTATAATTAAATAATTCCATTGTCCTGTATTTCCCTTAAATGCTATTCCGAAATGGAAATACGTTTTGTCTTAATCCTGCTCTTACACTTTCAGCAGTCATATGTAATAATGTTCCAACTTCAGCTGGTGTCATTCTCTCAACTTCTTCTTCCATACAATCACCTTCTTTCTTTTTTGTATCGGGTTGTGGTTAATTATTTAAAAATTTGTTAGCATCTTCATTTAAAACATTTATTATCGATGAAAATTCCTCAACATCTAATTTTCTTTTATCGTTCAGCGATGCATTTAATTTCGGTAAAGCAATCTTTGATTGTTCTGATACCCAAGTTTGACTAATTCCTTTTTCGGTTAAATACAATCTTATTCGTTTTCCTACTGACATTTTTTCACCTTCTTTCCTTTTTCAGTTTTTCTGAAGTTGTTTATATATTATTTCATAATTTCTGAATTGTCAATACTTTTTTAAAAAATTTTTTCAGTTTTTCTGAATTTTTTTATTTACATATCTAAAAATATGTGTTAAAATATATTTGTTTCAACAAGTGAGGTGAAATTATGTTTTTATATAAAAAAATTAAAGAAGCGAGAAATGAAAAAAAAATGACACAAAAACAATTAGCTGAAGAATTAACAAATAGAGGAAGAAAAACTTCTAATACTGCAATTGCTAATTGGGAATCTGGTTTAAATAGTCCTGATGTTGATACTGTTCAACTCATATGTGAAATACTTGAAAAAGATGGGAACTATTTCTTTGATGAGAACAACAATTTTCGTTATGTTTCTAATAGTGGTATTAACACAGAAGGACTTGATGAAGATGACATTGAAGAAATAAATAGATTTGTTGAATTTATAAAAAACAAAAAAAGGAACGAGAAAAAATAGGAATCTTATTATGAATACTTTAGATATGTATAAAATAGCTGAAAATGAACATATAAAGATTTTAAATTATAAATGGGCAAATACCTAAGGCTAGAATATTTGAAATTGATAATAATTATTATATTGGCTTAGATAATAAACAAATTGATAATAGTATTGAAGAAAAGGAAATATTAGTGGAAGAACTTGGACATTATTATTGTAATGCTTTATACTATCTTAATTCTGATAAAACATTAAAAGACAAATGTGAACATAGAGCAATAAAATGGACTTATTCTGTTTTAGTTCCGCTTCAAAAGTTAAAAGAAAAAATCATACAAGGTTTAGACTTATATGATTTGGCAGACTACTTCAATGTAGATTGTAAATATATGATTGAATGTATTAACTTTTATGTCGAAAAGTACGGTGTATTAGTTTAATATAAAAAGGAATAGATGTAATCAAATTTACCACAACCCGATACATTTATTCCTTACCAAAACACTATTGAAAGTGATTGTATTTTTATTATAACATTTTAATACTTTCATTTTCAATAGTTTATAAAAATAAATTATTAAAATGGAGGTATTTTATTATGAGAATAATGAAAAAAAGAGCAAACGGTAAAGGCTCTGCAATATATTTGGGAGATAATAGAGAAAAGCCTTGGGGAGCTAGGATAACGATTGGAAAAGATATAAAAGGCAATTCAATAAGGCATTTTATTAGTAATTTTGAAACTGAGTTAGAAACACTAGTATGTTTAGAAAACTACCACAAACAACCTTATCCTTTATATATTAAAGAAGAAAAATATAATCGAATTGCAACTTTTCCTAAAAATCCATATCCACTAGTTGCAGTTAAAAATCCCAAAAAAGAAATTGTAGAGAAAGTGCGAAAAGATACATATACATTTAAGCAACTTTTTGAAGAATTTAAAACAATGAAATTACCTAATAATGAAGAAATTAAACTTGAAAAAGAAAAACATATAAAACCAGCTGGAAAATTTGCTTATAACTATTCGAGAAGTATGCTTACTGCTTATCATAATTCAGAATTTTTATATGATAAAGTATACAAAGATTTAAAAACATCTGATTTTCAATCGTTTTTAAATAATTGCAAAAAAAAATATGAGACTTTAAGAATAATGAAAAATCTATATGTTAAGTTAGACGAATATGCATTACAAGAAGATATTATTGAAAAAAGTTATGCTCAACACATCAAACTAACAAATACTGACACTGTTATTAATAAAAAAACACCTTATACTTACGAGCAAATTGAATATTTATGGAATATTAACCCTAATAATTACAAAGAAGATTTTGTTAGAGATTTATTACTAATAGCTTTATATACAGGTTGTAGAGCTGAAGAAATATTATTCATATACAATAAGAATATTTTTTTAGAAAAAGACTATTTTGTAGGTGGAATAAAAACACAAGCAGGAGTAAATAGAGAAATACCTATACACCCTAAGATCAAATCTATTATTATCAAATATTATAACCCAAAAAATGAATTTCTTTTTATGATGCCTAATGGCAATAGAGCAAATTATGACTATTATTTATATCATTATAAAGAAAATTTTATT
>JAAWFD010000007.1 GCA_022794615.1 Clostridia bacterium | reverse complement strand
TTTATTTTTCAATGTACTTTGTTCTCTTGTTCCATTTTTTTGTTGAACGGAACAAGGCTCATTATACTATACCGTTTTCCTTTTGTCAATACATTTTTTCATTTTTTTTAATTTTTTTTTGCTACATCTTTTTACACCTTTTTTCATTGTTCTTCTTTCAAAAAAAATGTAGTCGATTTTTCTTCTTTTTTAGCTTTTTTATGTATTTTTCTCAGTTTTTAGGGTACAAAAAAAGTAGTAATTGCTGTTATTTTATCAGGCTTTCTTCTTTTACTATCTTTAATATATTCTTTCGTTTCCCTCTTCTTTTTGCTCGGTACTTTTATATCTTACCATGTTTCTTTTTTATTGTCAATATATTTATCTACTTTTTTCACAGGTATATTTTGGTAAGAAAAGTGGATGTTAGCAAAGCTTTCGACATCCATATGTGTATTTTACTTTGCAAATATGCACATATTAATGAAACTTAACCTTATGGTATAAGAAAAAAATAGAATACTTTTTACAGTATTCTATTCTTCTTCTCCTTTTTTGTTACTTCATTAAATAGCATTATTGTATAGAAACTTCTGCATCTGTTGGGCAAATATTTATGAATGTATTCCCATCATTAACTTCAATTTCTTTTCCATTTAAATCTTTATATACCGTTTGAGATTTTCTTGTATCTTTTGTACAAGTTATTTCTATTGCCTTACCATTTGTAATGTAATATCCTTTAAGTGTTCCAGTATTATTTATCCCTTGTCTTCCTTTATTTTCTGGATCATTTAATGTATAGTTGTTACAAAAAGTAATTATTATGTTTTTAGTAGTAATTTCTTCCCCTGAACTAAAGTCTGTTTGTAATTTATTTCGAGCATATCTTGTATATCTACCAGTCTCCGAATTATATTTATATTCTACTTTTTGTAGTGTTGAATATGGAATTGTAACTTGTGTTGCACTTAATCCTTCTGATAAATCTATTTCATCTGCTACATAGTTTAATACACTTTCTTTTGTTGATGTTGTAGTATATCCCTTTCTGTCTGCTATAGACAATATCTTTTGTGTACTTGTTAATACATTATGTGGTGATGATTTTTTCTTAGTTCTCCAAAAACTTGATGAGCTTTCACTTATTCCATTTATATTGTTTACTTTTAATGTTGATATATCACTTTGTGCTTGCGGACTCCATCCATAGTGTACATATATTGCATTATTTTCTAATGCATAGTCTAAGAAATAGTGTCTTGAGCTTCTTACTGGTCCTATATTTTCTACATCTTGTCCTTTAAATAGTGCCATTAATCGTGTTTCTCCGCCTTCTACAATTATTTCATATACTATATATGCTTTATTAAGCCCTGCTTGTGGCCATGCTCCTGAATGATTATCTATCATAACTGCTACTGGTCTGTCATTTCCTTTGAATATTTGTATTTCCTTCTGTGGCTCTGGCTCAGGATATTCTGGTATTTCTTGATTATCACCTGTTTCTGTATCTAGAGATGCTGGCTTAGTTTGTCCTTTCCAAAATTTTATATATATTGCTGTTCCTACAATTACTGTTGCTAATATAATTAGTATTATTGTTAATATTATCTTGCTTTTTTTACTAAGTGTTTTTCGTTCTCTTGCCATTGCCAATGTCTCCCTTCTTATTATTTATAATGCCATTGCCTTCGATTGCTGAAATATTTATATTTTAACTTCGTTTTATATCTAAGCTATTTAAGACTTTTTCTTCTTTTTCTCTCATTATAATTTTGTCTTTTTCTTCTATATGATCTTCTCCCATCAAATGATAAAATCCATGTACTATCATATAAGATAATTCTCTTTCAAAACTATGATTATATTCTATTGCTTGTTCCTCTACTTTTTGGATAGAAATAACTATATCTCCTAATATATCTTCATTTTTATAATTTCTATTTTTTATTTTGTTAGTTAACTCTTCTTTTTCAAACATTGGAAATGATAATACATCTGTCTCTTTGTCTATATTTCTATATTGTTTATTTATGTTCTTTATATTTGTTGGATTTGTTAGAGTTATGCTTATATATAACTTTGATTTATCTAAGTTTTCTGTCTCATAGCATTTTCTTATTACTTTGTCTATTATTTGTTCATATTCTTTTTTTTCTTCTATGTCTAAATATTCTATTTGATACATTTATTTTTCCTCTTACACTTTGATGTTGAATATATTATGTTATATTTTTTCAACTTCTTTTTTTATTTTTTTGTATGTTCCCACTCTAGTTATCGCTTTGCTACCTATTTCACGAATTGCCCCATAGTCTACTAACTTTCTTTTATAATATCTTAATAATCGTGTATAGTCTATTTTTTCTTTTCCAATTTTTCTTATTTCTTCTTTTATAAATAATATTTCTTTTTGTTTTATATATTCACTAAAGTTTGATTCCTTTAATTGTTCTATGTTTTTGTATGAATCTAATAATGCTTTGAAATTTTCTCTTTCTTTTGCGTTATCCCAGTATACCTTTGTTGCTAATAATTTTATATTGTAATCTTCTATTAGATTTATTAACATTTCATAAGCTTTTTCTCTTTTTGCTGCTATTTTGGTATCTTGCACTAGAGTTCTTGCATCTTTTAATAGTTTTAGATAACATTGTTCTGCTACAACTAGTGGTAAACTATGTGTAAATAGTTTTCTGCTAATTCCTAATAATATTAGGTTTTTCTCTATATTGTCTCTTGTGTCTAATTTTCCTACTAAGAATTTTTCGAATTTTCTATATTCAGCTACTACCTCTTCATTTTCTTTACTTCTTCTATCTTCTATTTTTAGTGTTAATATTGATTTTATATATTCTTCTATTGTTATAAATACCTTTGTATATATTAGTTCTTTTGAACTATCATATACATTTGTGTTGTCTGCTAATTTTATTGAGTAATTTTTTAATATCTTTTTATATAATTCATCCATTTTTGATATATAAAATGTTTTATATTTCCTGCTTAGCTTTTCTTTTTTTGCTAATCTTACATTTTCATTGTCTAATTCTAATAAGTATTTTTGTTTTCTGTACTTGTATTCATTGTACTCTCCTTCTTTTAATTGTACTATTCCATAATATTGTGATAATGCTTGTTTTTGAAAGTCAGTCGCTGTTCCTGAACTTACTTTTTTGTAGATTGAGTTTAATACATATTTGTCTAATGTTTCTAAATAACTTGTATATGCTTGTTCATATTTCTTCTCTATTGGCTCTGAGTCTGTTGAGTTTAGTCCTACCTTTTTATAATTTTCATATGCTTTGATTACATTGCTTCTTTTATTTGATATTACTAAAGCATTTATCCCTTCTTTTGTTGGTGTTATTATTTTTGTTAGTGTTTTCGATACTCTGCTAAAAAAACTTGTATTTGCTCCTGTTATTGTTAAACTTCTTTGTTCCATTTTTCATCCTCCCTATTTGAGTTTGTCTTAAAACTCTATTTTTTCCTCTGTTCCTATATTTTCAATAACTTCGTACGTTAAATTTACTTCGATATAATCTTTTTCTTCTTTTGTGTTTACTATTTCTTCTACTATTTTTTCTGGGTCATCTATTTCTTCTTCTAACTCTTTTCTTAATTCCTCTATCCCTAATTGTTTTGCTTCTTCTTTTGTGTACGTTTTTTTGTTTATCTCTTTTTCTTGATTTGTTGTTTTTATTATTGATATAGGTAAATATAAATTAGAAAATATTCTTATCTTTTTTTCTTCATATATTGTATCATAAATTTTAAATTTGGAAAGTGTTTTATTAAAATTTATTTCAAAATTATTTATTTTTATTTTATACTTTTTTTCTTCTTTGCCTGTCTTCTGCTCTTTTTCTTCATTATAATATATTTTCTTGCTTTTTGTGTGCCATACTTTTGCTTCTACTTCTCCTATACTATGTACATATCTTGTGTCTGTATATTTCCCTGTCATTGTTCCTTCTATTAATACAGTTTTTTCTTGTACTATATCTCCTACTGCTACTTTTGCTGTTCCGTTCTGTGCGGTTATTTTTGTTATCACTCCATTTTTACTTGCTACTATATTTGTGTAATCATTTTCATTTATGATTGTTGGTGCTTCTTCTGATTTTACTATTTTTATTATTACATTGGTTCCTTTCATTTCAATGCCTATCCATGATATGTCTGACCTGTTTAATCTAATTTGATTTATTACTTCTTTTGCATCAATTTCCGTTTTTTTCTTTCCTATAATTAATCCTGCATTTTTAACTTCTTCCTCTATTCCTAATAATTCACTTTTATCTTCTACTTGTATTTCTATATTCCAAACATAGTTTGAACTTATTATTATTAGAGTTATTAATATTAACAATAATACAGCAAATATTTTTCTCTTTCTATATCTATTTAGTATGAACGGCAATCCCCTTTTTCTAATTACTTTTGTCTTGCATTGTGTTTTTTTAGATATTTGTATTATTTTTTTGAAGTCTCGTATTCCTATGTTAGCATATAATTTAACCCCTTTATCTCTTTTTACATTCCACATTAATATTTTATTATTGTTACATATATTTATAAATCTTTCTATGTAATAGCCTTCTACTGTTACTCTTACATATCCTAAAATATATGATAATATAATTTTTGCTATTGCCACTTCTTTCCTCCGTTCTACTTAGTTTTCATTGTCTTTCTTTTTCGCCACTTTTTTATTAATTATTCATTTTTCTTCTAATCTATATTTTTTTCTAAATCACAACTCTCAATGTTACCTGTTATTCTTATGTGTTCATTTGTCATTTTTTCTAATTTTAGATTGAAGCCGTTTATGTTTAATATTCCTATATTGGTATTTATCCTTATATAATAATCTTCATATTCTAATATGCTTTTGTAGTTTTCTATTACTGTTTCTTCAAATCCTACTATTGTTATTTTAGGTATATCTGTATATACCTCTTTTGGTATCTCTAATAGGCTGTCTATTCTATTCGTTAATTTTCTTTTTTTAGACATCTTCTTTTCCTTTCTTTATTGTAGATTAGTATTTTCTAAAAATCTAAATCTTGTCTAATGCTTTTATTTCATATCCTTGTTCTTTTATTCCTTTTATTACACTATCCAATATATCTGTATTAGTTTTTGAATTTCCATGTAATAATATTATTTCTCCATTATGTGTATTATCTAACACTAATTGTTTTGATTTTTCTTCATCTGGTTGATTATTTTCATTCCAATCTACATATGCAAAACTCCACATTACATTCTGATATCCTAGCTTTTTGCATATTGCTAATGTTCTTTCACTAAATTCTCCTTTTGGAGGTCTTACATACTTCATTTCATACCCAAATTTTTCATATATCGCTTGGTGTAGCTTCATTACTTCACTTTCTATTTCTTCATCACTTATTTCTGGCATGCTTTTATGGTTTACTGTATGATTTCCTAAGTACTTAATGTTAAAAAAATAATTATTTTTTATACTATTTAATTTCTCGTTTATCAAATGTAACTAGATTTTAAAAGTTAATTTAATCTTTATGTTTTTTTCTTTATCAAATTCTATCCTTTCAATTAACTTTTCTAATATCATTTTATTAGAATTTTTCATTTTTAAGAACTCATTTGCTATTTGTTCTATTTCTTTAAAATCTATCTTGGGAGATTTCTGCTTACTTTCTTCTAATTCTTTTTCTAGCTTTTTCATTTCTTTTAAAATTTTATTTCTTTCGTTTTGTTTCTTTTCGTAAATTGTTTTAAAGTCTTCTACCTGTAATATTTTATTTATTTTATCTTGATAAATTTCTTCAATTGTATTTTCCATATTTTGAAGTGTGTTTTTTAGTTCTTGTAATTTTGTACTTAGTAAATTACTTTTTGTTTGTGCTTGAATTTCCGCTTCTTGATAAATTTGCTTAATCTCTTTTTCTGATAAACTTATTTTTTCCATCTCTGTTTTTATTGTTTGTTGTACTGCTTCTTCAATTAGATTTGCTGATATTTGTTTACAATCACATAATCCACTATAATTATTTCTTTTAGAACAAATAAAATAAATTGCTCTCCAAAAGTTTCCATTTTTTCTTTTTTCTTCCCTACATCTTAAAGTTGCTTTATTCCCACATTCCATGCAATAGACTAACCATTTTAACTCATGGTCATATTTTCTATTTCTTGACTTTGTATAACCATTTAATTTTTCTTGTGCTTTATTCCAAGTTTCTATATCAATTATTGGTTCATGCATATTTTCTAAAACTATATGCTCTTCTTTTTTCGTACATCTTACTTTTGCTATTTTATGGCTTACTTTCTGAAACTTTCTTCCTACTACACTTCCGAAGATATACTTCATTTCTTAAAATCTTTCCTATTTGTGCTCTTAACCATACATATTTTCCATTAGGGTTTGCACTTTGTTTTTTCATATAGGTAGGTATTTTTAGATACATTGCTGGTGGCTCTATTTCTCTTCTATTTAACTCATCTGCAATTTTTATTGTTGACATTCCTTTATTTACATACATATCAAATATTTCTTTTATAATTTGTGAACTATACTCATCTGGTATTAAATGATTTTTTTGTTCAGTATCTTTTTTGTAGCCATAAGGTGGTATTCCTGCTTGATATTCTCCTTTTTCTATTTTTCTTTGTTTTACACTTTTTATTTTGTTTGATATATCTTGTGCATAATAGTCATTAAAACTTAGCTTAAATGTTAGAAATTGTAATCCATCTGTTTTTAGGGTATCTACATTATCTCCGAATTGCTATGTATCTAATATTATTAGCTGGCAAATACCTTTCTAAGTAGTAACCTGTATCTATATGGTCTCTTCCAAATCTTGATAAATCCTTTGTTATGATGCAGTCTATTTTTTCTTCTTCTATGTCTTTTAGCATTTTTTGAAATCCAGGTCTATTAAAATTCGTACCCGTATAGCCATCATCAACATATTCTCCTGTTTCAATTAATTCTTCGTGTCCTAATATGTAATTATCAATAATGTCTCTTTGATTTTCAACACTTTCACTTTCTCTATCATCTCCATCTTCCCTTGATAACCTTATGTACTTTGCAACTCTTATGTTTCTATAACTATTCACTCTATTTATCTTAATCACTCTCCTTTTTTTGAGAGTAAATAGCCTATCTAAAGCAATTCAATTATAACGTATCCATTATAATTTGTAAGCACTAAATAAGCATTTATTTTTCATTTATAGTTATATAATTTATATATTGCTCTTTTAATAATTCTAATAAAATTAGCTTTAACTCAGCTTTTCCATATTCTATTTGAATATTTGCATTTTGTTTGTTCTTCATAATAGATTGTCTCCTTATAGTTTTTGTTTCATTTTATGAATATAAATTTAAAGTTATTACTCTAATTTTGCAAAACATGAATTTAAGTCAATACAATCTACAATTTCACAAAACTATATACTGGATCAGAAATTTCTATAATTTTTTCAATTTTTAGGGTAATTTTAATTGTTTTGGTTTATAATATTTATTGGTATTGATTAAGTTTTT
>JAAWFD010000037.1 GCA_022794615.1 Clostridia bacterium | reverse complement strand
TACAATTAGATTAAAATCAAATAAAAAATATGAGACTACAAATTAATGTAGTCCCATATAGGTTCTTTTTTTCGTGTCCACCAAAGTGGGTTCACTTCATAATATTACTACATTCTTTTTTTGTAACATTTATTTTTCGACATAAATATAATATATTAGACAAATTTCTAATTCCTAGTCTATTTTTGCTTTATGAAAGGAATGTGAAAGTTATGAATCTAAATGATTTAGAATTAAATAAATGTGGTAAGATAAAAAGTCTTAACTGTACAGGTAATATTCGTAGAAGACTACTTGATTTAGGTCTAATTCCACGGTACATCAATTACTCCTATCTTAATAAGCCCTTCAGGAGACCCTAGAGCTTTTGAAGTTCGTGGTAGTATAATTGCAATTAGAAAAGAAGACAGCTGTCAAATAGATATATCTGTTTGATACTGTCTTTTTAATTTATCTTTTTCCTATATAACAATGCCTAATTTCTTTTCTTAATCCTTAGCTATTGTAAAAATTCCTATCTTTTCTGGATGTGCTTGTTTTAAAATTTTACTACATTCATTTACTGTACTTCCTGTTGTATATATATCATCAATTAGTAAAACTTTTTTGTTATTAATCTTATTTAAGTTTTTTATTTCAAATACTCCCTTTGCATTTTCTTCTCTCTGCTCTTTATTTAATTTGCTTTGTGCTATTGTGTTTCGTGTTTTGTATAATATATCTTTTGCATATTGTATATCTAATTTTCTGCAAATCTCTTTTGCTATTAATTCGCTTTGATTGTATCCTCTTTCTTTTTTTCTCTTTTTGCTTACTGGTACAGAAATTATTATTTCATATTTACTTAGCATCTTGCACAGTTCTTCATCTTTTAATATAATTTCTGAAAACATTTTATAACTATATGATTTCTCCTGAAACTTAAATCTTAGTATTTCTTCTCTAACTATTCCATCATATTTAAAAATATAGATGTGTTCATTAAAGTTTTTTGTTATATCATCTTGATAATTGTCTTTTTTTAAATCATAATACTTTTTAAACTGTATTTTGCATTTATTGCATAACCAATTTGGATTTATCTTTCCACACTTCGCACATACTGGCGGATATATTAAGTCTAATGTTTTTTGTATTATTTTGTTATCCCCTTTCTGTTTTTATTAATCTTTTTGAGTTTTTATTTATTAATTCCTTTTGAACTTCAAATTTATAGTTCTCTGTGTATTAACACCATTATTCTATATGTTTTAATTTATATTCTAGTCCAGTGTTTCTCTTTTTGCTATCGACATTTTGTATCATATATTCTATAACTTTTGGGCTACTTATTATTATTAGCATTTTCTTTGCTCTTGTTATTCCAGTGTATAGCAAATTTCTTGTAAGCAACATTGGTGCTGTTGGAGGAACTACCATTATTACAACATCAAATTCACTTCCTTGTGCTTTATGTATTGTTATACTATAGCTGTGTTCTATTTGTTCAAGCTCTGAAAATTCATACCAACATTCTTTCTCGTCATCAAATTTTATTTGTACCACTTTTTCTTTTTCATTTATTTTTATTATTTTTCCTATCTCACCATTAAATACTCCATTACCTGTCTCATATTCTTCATTTCTAGTTTTACTATTAATTATTTTTCTTTCCCAGTATATGTCATAATTGTTTTTTATCTGCATTACTCTGTCACCTTCCCTATATGTTATTCCTAAACTGCCTTTTTCTGATATTCCGCTCTCTATGTGGATTTAATGTTTCCTGTAATGCTTTGTTTAATTCTTTTGTTCCTAATATTCCTTTTTTCGTTGGAGTTAATATCTGTATGTTTTGGAAAAAATCATAATCTCCAAATTTTTTTAGCCTTCCATTTGATAATGTTATTACTTCTTCTAACATTTTTTCTTGTATATTTTGTTTTATAAAGAAAAAGTCATCTTTTGAGTTTTCTTCCTCATCTTCTTTTGTAATAAAGTTTTCTCCATTGTTTACCCTATGGGCATTTACTATTATCTTACTTTGTGCTGCTTGTCTAAATATTTTATCTAGATGTATTGTTTCTATTTTTCCTGATTCTATTATGTCTTTTAATACACTCCCTGGTCCTACTGATGCCAATTGGTCACTATCCCCTACTAATACTAATTTAGTTCCTTGATATATGCTTTTTAGTAGATAATTCATTAAAAATATGTCTACCATTGACATTTCATCTACTATTATTACGTCTGCATCTATAGGTGCAGATTGATAGTCTGCATCTTTTTTGTATACAGCATCTTCACTTATTTTTCCTATTTCTAATAGTCTATGTAATGTGCTTGCTTCTTCTCCAGTTGTTTCTGTCATTCTTTTTGCTGCCCTTCCTGTTGGTGCACACAATACTATCTTATTTTTCTTTTCTTTATAAATTTCTAATATTGTTTTTATTATTGTTGTTTTTCCCGTTCCTGGCCCTCCTGTTATTACTGCTACATTATTGTCACTTATTATTTCTATTGCTTCTTTTTGTCTGTCTGATAATTCTATATTTTCTTTTTTTTCTATATTTTTAATTTCTGACTTTACATTATGTATTTTTTTTGTATTTTTTGCTATTTGTAATTTTATTAAATTGTCTACAACATTTCTTTCTGCTTTATAAAATGCTATTAAGTATACCCATTCTTCTTGGTTTTCTCTTTTTTCTATTATTATTTCATCTGTTGCTTTTAATGCAATTATTTCGTTTTCTATTTCTTCTTCAATCACTCCTATTAGTTGTTTTACAAATTCTATTAGGTTTTCTTTGAGGGTACAGCAATGTCCATTGTATGTTGTGATAATTAAGGCATGCTTTATTGCACTTTTTATTCTTTTTTCATTGTTTGCTTCTATTCCTAAATCTAATGCCATTTTATCTATCTGCTTAAAGTCTACTCCTCTTGCTATATCTATTAATATATATGGATTTGCTTCTATTTCTTCAATTGCATTTGCTCCTAATAATTTAAAGACCTTTTGTGCATGTTCAGCTCCTAAACCAAATTTTGATAGAAAACCTACTATTTGCCATACTTCCCAATTTTCTATAAAAGATTGTGATATATCTTGTGCTTTTTCTTTTGTTATTCCTGCTATTTCTGATAATCGTTCTGGCTCATTTTTTAATATGTTTGTTGTGTCTTTCCCAAATCTTTTTACTATTTTTCTTGCTGTTGCTTTTCCTACTCCTTTTATATTTCCATTTCCTAAATACATTTCCAATGCATCTAATGTTCTTGGCATTAACTTTTCAAATGTGTCTACTTTAAATTGTTCTCCATATTCTCTATGCTCTATGTATTTTCCTATTAATTTTAGTGTGTCTCCTTCTGAGATAAATGGCAAATATCCTACAATTATTGTTTCTCCATATTCCATCTCAAATTCAGCTACTACATAACTATTTACTTCATTTTGATATATTATGTTTGTTAATATTCCTTCTATCTCCAATATTATGCCTCTTTTCTCTTTTATTTTCTTGTTTGTTAATTCTTTTTATTCTACTATAATTTGTTTTAAATATCAATGATATTCAATAGATTTTGTTAATTATATAGGTGTTTGCACATTCAGATTTATATGACATCAAAATTTATAAATTACTATTACGAAAAATGTCTAATTTAGGAGAAATAAGTATTAGCAAAAAAGATTATTAATTCTATTTATAAAAAAGTAGCATATTTTCTAGTGAACGGGAATTCCTGCTCACTAAAAAATAAGCTACTTTTTTTGAAAACAATATATAATTTCTCTATTAATATTAAATTATTTTTGCCAAAATTCCTTATTATGCTGATTATAATGTGATTACATTATAATATCAATATCATATACACCACCAGTTGGAACAAGCCTAACTTCTTTAGAAGAAACCTCATTGCCATTTAATAATACTTTTTCTACTCCTGTACTTTTTGAATTATTGTTTCTAACTTTTATTTTATATAAACTATTTCCAAATCTATATCTAATTGAATATTCTTTCCAATCTTTCGGAATACAAGGATTTACTGTTAGCATTCCTTTTTTTATTTTTAATCCTAAAATATATTCAATCCCTGCAATATAATACCAACTAGATGAGCCTGTATACCATGTCCATCCCCCACGACCTGCTAGATTTTTTGCACCATATATGTCTGCTGCAATAACATATGGCTCAACCTTATATTTATTTACTGCATCTTTTGTTCTAGCATGTTCTATCGGATTTATCATTCTATATAACTCTAATGCTTTATCTCCAAATCCAAGCATTGTTTCTGCAATTATTGTCCATACTGCTGCATGTGTGTATTGTCCTCCATTTTCTCTAACACCAGGAAGATATGCTTTTATATATCCTGGCTCTAACTTGCTCTTTTCAAAAGGAGGATCTAATAGCTTAATTATTCCATTTTCTCTGTCTATCAAATAATTTTCTAAGCTTTCCATTGATATATATTTTTTATCATTGTCCCCAGCATTTGAAATAACTGACCAACTTTGAGCAATACTATCTATTTTACATTCCTCATTTTCAATTGTTCCTAAAACTGCACCGTCATCACAGAATGCTCTTTTAAACCATCTTCCATCCCAAGCATTTGAATTTAAGTTTTTCTTTAACTCGAACTTTATTTTATTTAGCTTTTCTAATAGCAAAATAACTTTTTGTAAAGAATTTCCTTGTGTATAAGTTCCATCAATGTCATAGTTAAAATTTTGATTTTGCTTCATCCATTCTTCACATATTGGAATAAAATTATCAAGAATATAATACTGAAAAAAGCCTAGCCACACACTTTCCCCTTTTCCTTTATTCCCTACTTCACTAAATCCATCATTCCAATCTCCTGAGCCAATTTTAGGTAAACCATGCTCTCCAAATTCTAAACTCTTATTTATAGCCTTTATACAATGTTCTAAAATACTTCCTGTCTCTTGTGTTGTTTCAAATTTATCATATCTTTCATCTTCGTTTTCCTTTAAAAGTTCTCCTTTTAAATATGGAGTTTGGATATCTAAAATACTATAGTCTCCTGTAAAATCTATATATTGTATTACTAAAAATGCTAACCATAGCAAGTCATCTGAAAATTTAGTACGAATCCCTCTTTGTGTTTGTTCATGCCACCAATGTTCTACATCTCCCTCTAAAAATTGATGACTACTATGCTTTATTATTTGATTTTTCATGATGTTAACATCTAAAAATTTTACGCCCAATGTATCTTGAAGTTGGTCTCTAAAACCAAATGCTCCTCCTGATTGATAAAAACCCGTTTTCGACATTAATCTACATGCAATTGTTTGATACATAACCCAACCATTTAGCATTATATCCATTGATGCTAGAGGTGTTTCTACATATACCTTCTCTAAAAACTCAGACCAGTATTTTTTTACTTTTTCTAATTCCATCTTACAATTTTGTATTTTACTATATTTATATGCTATTTCTTTGTATGAAGTATTAACATTTGCTGATTCTTTCAATAATTCTATACTATCTAAGCTTTTTTCTTTCAATGCACCTAAAACTAGTGAAATCTCCCTTGTTTCAAAACTTTCTAAATCTATATCAAATTCTATTGCTATGCAACTATCTTTACCTAATCCATTAGATTCATCTAACTTTTCTACATTTACACCCTTTGGATTAGATAATCCGTTACATCCTAAGAAATCCTTTTTGTTTCCTGTAAAGCTGTGTATTTTTTCACTACTTGAAACGAAAATTAATTGATTATTTTCTTCTGAATTATATAAATTTTTAGCTATTACTACATTATTGTTTTTCTCAAATTCTACATTTATATATCCATTGCTTTTTATTTCATCTTCTCCCATTACTGGTTTTATATAATAAACTAATTTTAGTTTCTTTTTTATTGGCTCTGTATTTTTTAAAGTTATAATATTTATTTTACAGCTATCTTCTCTAGGTACAAATACTTCGGCTTCTTGTATTACATTCATGCTTTGATGAATATATTTGCTATATCCAAATCCATATATAATATTGTAATCATTTTCATCTGGAGCAGGATTTGCTCCTAATGACCATACAACATTTTTTTCTTTATCCTTTAAATATATAATTTCTGATGGTATATCCATGGTTGATGAATTATTCCAAGCAGTAACTCTATTTACTCTGCAGTTTTCATACCATGTATAGCCTCCCATATTCTCAGTAACAATCGTTCCAAAATTCTCATTTGTTAGAACATTGCACCATACTGCAGGTATCCTATTTTCTTTGTTTATTTTTATTAGATATTCTTTTCCATCTTGTGAAAAACCACCATATTCATTATAATATTTTAAATTATCATATTCTTCCAAGTTCATCCTCCTCCATATCGTTTATTACTGTTTTTAAGTTACCTAAGTGGCTATCTATGATTATGCTTGAAACGAATTTTATTAAATCTACGTCTTTTAAATCCATTTCATTTTGTTCTAATAAAAATATTCCGCTTCTAATATTTTTTAAATATGTCATATTATTATTTGCTATTTCTTTTTCAATTTCATCTTTAATATAATTTTCGTAACTATATTTTTCTTCATTTAATATGACTAATTCGACAAATATATTTTTAGTTCTAAAAAATTCATAAGCTTTTAATACTTGCTTTATAACATATATATCGTTCATGTTTCTAATTTGTACTAATATAATTGGCATATCTCCTGAAATACCATATTTCCATAATTCACTTTTATTGTATCTTGTTTTAGGAACTTTACTTATCAATTTTGATTTTAAAGGATTATCAAATAGTATATAAGAAAGCATTTTTTGATAAAGTTCTATCTCTGTTCCTTTTATATTTAAATATCTACTTTCTGCTTCACATCTAGCTTTTGAAATTTCAAAAGTTCTTTCAATATTGCTAATTTGGTATTTTGCTAAATTACTAATACATTTTTCTTTATCATTTTCTACTGAAATAATTAAATCTATATATACTGTTTGTTCTGGTGAAACTTTAATAATATTTTTCATAGCTATAATTGGTTCTGTGACTAAATCTGTACTTTTTGAAAATGGAAGTGATTGTTTTATCATTTTTGGTGTTTCTAAATTTCCTCTACCTATAAACTTTTCTTTATCTATTTCGTACTCTGTTTTCCCAATTTGTTCAGCATTTGTTGATAATTTAGTGGCTAAATATATTTCTTTATCATTTGTACCTCTCTTTTTTCTTTTAACTATTAAGCTTCCCGTTTCTTCATCATATTCATATACTAAAAATAAATTATTAAATGCTTGATGTGAATAATCTTGCTCTGGTTTTGATAATATTGGTTCAAAGTAGCTTACTACTTCTAATGTTTGCTCTGTATTAGTATTATTGGTAATTTCTAATCTTCTTATTTCTACTGGGTCATTTGAACTAACAGTTACATTCATTATTGTTTTTATTCCATCTACTATAATCTTTTCTTTTACTTTATCTGGCATAAAACTTATGCTATAACTTTCATTTTTAATGTCATCATTTTGTTTATTATAATTAGTAGACCATATCTTATTTGTCTGTATATTTTTTATATACAAAAATATACCCTGATTTTCTTCTGATGTGTTTTTGTATCTATTTATATAAACATCTCCATACTTACTGAATCCATTTCCCTTTTGATTAATTGCTACTGTGTAATTTTCATTTGATATTACATTTCCTCTAATTACTCTTTCATCAATCTTATTAAATGTTTGCTCAGTATAGCCTTCATAATCTTTATATTTTATTTTCTCTATTTTCTCTTTGTTTTCTTTTGTAATTATAAATGTCTCTGGCATTCTTTCTTGTAATAATATTTGAGTTCCTTCTATTTCTGGATTAGTCATAAATCTTTTTTGTAAAATATTGTTATTTATTAGATTGTTAATTGATAGTAATATAAGTGCTTGATGGTGTGCCATATATGTTTTTACAACTGCTGATATTTGTCCTTTTTCTACTCTTTCAGGTGTATAATCTATTGATTCATAAAATCCATATTTATCAAGCATTCCTTGACTTTCTAATTCCCTTAAATTTCTTATGACTTCTCTTGGAATATAGTTTATTGCTAATATACTTCCATAACTTGATACTACCATTTCATCTGCCAATCCTCTTTTTAGTCCTAACCAAGGTATTCCAAAGGCTTTGTATTGATAGTTTGATTTTAAGTCTTTTAAATTAAATGCCGCTTCTGATATTCCCCAAGATATACCTAACTTTTTCGCATATTCTCTTTGACTCATTATCATAAATTTACATGATTCATCTATTAAACTACCTTTATATACTGGTATGTTTATATTGGGCATTAAATATTCAAATGCTGTTCCTGACCATGATATAAGCCCTTTATAGTCTTTTAAATTTGTTAATGTTCTACTAAGACTATTCCAGTGTTTTACTGGTACATCTTTTTTTGCTATTGCTACAATACTTGCTTGTCTTGCTTCTGATGCCAATAAATCATAATATGAATCTGTTAGTTTATTTTCTTCTACATTAAATCCTATTGAAAATAGTCTTTGCTCTGGATTGTATAATACTGAAAAGTCCGTGTTCTTTATTAATGTTGTTAATTGTCTTCTCATCTTTTTCAACTTTTCTATATAATCTATTCTTTTTATTTTGTTTGAACTTTTATATTTTTTTATTGTTTTTCTATTATCTGTATTCTTTTTTAATTCTAAACTTTGATATTGTTCTAATGTGTTATCTATAAATCCTTTGGTTACATATAAATATCCTACAAAGTTACCACTATCTACAGTGGATACATATCTTGGCATTAGACTTTGCATTGTCTTTGTATTATACCAATTATATAAATGTCCATTCCACTTAGGTAAGCTATCTATTACATCTATTATTTTTTCTAGTAATTCTATTGCCTTGTCTTCTGAGATAAATCCCATATCATAACCTGATATTACTGCTAATAACGATAATCCAATATTCGTTGATGATGTTCTTGATACAGTTTGTGGACTTCTTCCTTCTTGATAATTGTCTATTATTAAATAATTGTTTTCTTTTGTTAAATATTCTTCAAAAAAGTCCCATGTTCTTTTAGCTACTTTTAGAATATAATTTTCTTCTTTTTCTGTAATCTCTTCTATTTTTTCTCTTTCCCTTGGTGTTATACTTATATAGCACATTATTCCAGGTGTTATAATCCATATTGTTCCTATTATTAATACATATATATTTTGTTCTATTATTGATACACATAGCATTAAAATTCCTAATATTATATTTGATATCATTAATCTATAATATGATATTACATCAGTTTTTGATGTTTTTTCTGCTTCTTCTGATGTCATCCATTCTAGTAAGTGCTTATGTGTTATTGTTAATCTATATATTGTTTTAAATATTGCAGTTATTGACATATATGCTTTGTATGGTAGTGTCCCTATTGCTAATATTGCTCTATATATAGCACCTTGTATAGTCCCTACCTTGTGTATAAATGTTTTTTGATATCTCTCTCCTTCTTTTCTAAACATTATATAATTTATTATTTCTAAAATATATGGTATTGTTACTGCTAATAAAGCCAAAGTCATTATTGTTTTATTCTCTAAAAAATATATTATACAAATTATACAAGCAATTTCTAATAAACTTCTTCGTAAATTGTCAAATATTTTATATCTTGATATTATATTTAGTCTTTTGCTATTTAACCATCTTATTATTTGCCAATCTCCTCTTATCCATCTTGATAGTCTATTGATATGGCTCATATATTTGCTAGGATAATCATCTATTAGCATTATATCTGAAACTAATCCACACCTTAGGTGACATCCTTCTAATAAGTCATGACTTAATACTGTATTCTCTGGTATTGCTCCTTTCATGACTGTTTCAAATACCTTTAAATCATATATTCCTTTTCCTGTGAATATTCCTTCTCCAAAATTATCTTGATATATGTCTGATATTGCATTTGAATATAAATCTGTTCCACCTTGTCCTGCAAATATTTTTGTAAACAAGTTTTTATAACTTATGTCTAATTTTACTCCTATTCGTGGTTGCATTATTCCATATCCATCTATTACTACTTTTTTAGTTTGGTCTATTATTGGCTTATTTAATATGTGTGCCATTGCTCCTATTAATTCTGATGCTGTACCTATCGGTAAATCTGTGTCTGAGTCTAATGTTATTACATATTTTATATGTGGTCTATTCTCTTTTGGAATTGTGTTTACTCTAAAATTTTCTTGTTCTTCTCCTAATAAAAATTTATTAAACTGATTTAAATATCCCCTTTTTCTTTCCCATCCTAAATATGCATTTTCATGTGGATTCCACTCTCTTTTTCTATATATAAAGTTAAATTTTGGAAATTCTTTTGAATACTTTTTATTTAACCTTTTAGTTTCTTCTATACCTGCTTCTATTACTTCTTTGTCAAATTCTTCTTCTTCACTTTTACTTTGCGAACAGTCCCCTAATATTGAAAAATATAGGTTTTCGCTTTTGTTTGCTAAATAAAATACTTCTAATTTTTTCGCTAGTTCTTTTACTTTTTCTTTTGATTTTACAATCGTTGGTATTACAACAAATGTTGAATGTTCTGTGTCTATTCCATTTGTAAAATCTATTTTTGGTATTATTTTGGGCTTTATTATTTTTCCTAGTATATATTGCATTATATGAATTATTATCTCAGATATTGGTATCGCTAATAATACTATTCCTACTATTTTATTTGCTAGGCTGTTTGTTTTATTTAATGTCATTCCTAGTATTATTGATATTGCTATACTGAAAAACAACATTGCTAAAATATATATTTTCATCTTGTTTTCTTTTTTTATGTCTTTATACCTATATCCTAATTCTTTATATAACTTTTCTATTCCATTATCTATTAAATAATACCCTATATGACTTTTTTTGTTTCCATCTTCATTTTGGTTTGCTAATTCTAATATTTTTTGGGATATATATATTTCTGATATTTTTGTTTCATACCCTATTTCTTTTATTTTGTTTCTGTAACATTCTTTGGTTTTATAATCCATTTTTTCGTATACGCCTGCTGGGTCTTGTCTTAGTAGCTCTTCTATTCCATTTACCTTTTCAAATATTTCTGAAAAGTTCATTCTTTGTATCGCCTTTAGACTTAATATGCCATTTCCTATTGATACTTTTCTTACTGCTATATCTATGTGTTCTCTTTTTATTGCTTCTTGTACTGTTATTCCTGTCCTACTTACTATTTCTTCTAACGCTTTTTGATAGCTATAAGCCTTTTTTCCATACTTCTTTAGACTATATGACATGTATTCTATATACGCATATCTTGAATTATCTATTACATTTAATTTTACCTTTTGTTTTACTTCTTTTAGTAAGGCTGTTGTATTTTCTTTTAGGTCTGTTTCTTTTTTTTCTAGTGTTTTTTCTATTATATTTTTTGCTCTCATTTTTTGTATTTGTGAATTATATATTCTTTCACATATTTCTCTAATATTTTCTATGATTGCTATCTCTAGGAATGTTCCTATGTTCCATACTTCTTCCATGCTTAAATATTTTGCTTTTTGGTATGATATTAAGTATTCTTCTAATTCTTCTCTATTTATTTTGCTGTCTGTATATGCTACTATTTCTGCTGCTAATACATATATTCTTGCATATCCTTCGTATTTTCCACTTTTTATTCCTACAAAGTTTTGGTACTTCTTTTGTGTTAATTCTTTTTTTATTATTTTTATTGTTTCTTCTATTATATAAAAATTGTCTAATAACCATTCACCTGCTGGATGTATGGTTATTTCTTGTTTTAAATTGTCGTTTAACATTTTGTATACAGTTTTTATTACTTCATAATTTTCTAACATTCTTGGTATTGGATATGTCTGTTTGTCTGATTTTGATTCTAAATTGTGCGTTGTTGCTATGTTTTCTAATTGTTTTTTTAATTGATTTTTGTCTATCGCTATTCCATTTATTTGTAATACTCTTTTTCCTTCCAAAAAAATCCCTCTCTTCGCATTTTTTGTTATTGTTTGCATTTCGTGGAATTTTTATTCTTTTTATTGTATGAATTTTGTATTAATATTATATTATTTATAAAAATCAACTGTATTATATGTTTCTGCGTTTAGTATAGTATGTTTTATTTTTAAAACAGCTTTTTTCCCAGGTAACGGTAATCACCGTTGCCTAGAAAAAAAGCTATTTTTGTGAAAACAAATACATTAGCTAAGCACTAGTACAAATTACTTTATAGTAAATAGCTAACTAACATATTTTATTAAAAAATCTATATTTCAAAGAAAAATTCTACACCACTTTCTCTATTGATAACGCCAAAATTATTACCATAGTTATTCATAATAGCTTTAACAAGTGATAAACCTATACCTGTTCCACCATCATTTCTATTTCGTGATTCGTCTGCCTTATAAAATCTATTCCATATTCTTTCTAAATCTTCCTCTTCTATATTCTTGCCAGTATTAAATACACTTACTCTAACTTTGTTTGTATTTGGTATAATTTCATTTTTTATACTTATATATTTTTCTCCATCAATTTCTTCTACATGCTTAATTGCGTTAGTTATATAATTTGTAATAACTTGATCTATATAAAAGTCATCTGCTATAACATTTATAGCTTCTCTACTGTCAAATTTTATATCAGCCTTCTTTTCTTCAAGCATTACTTGTGATTTTCTTATAATCTCTTTCTCTAATTCTATAATATCAAATGTCTTATTATTAAACTCTCTCATATCATACTCTAATTTCATTAACTCTAATAATTGTTTTACTAATCTATCCATTTTGTTAGCTTCATCTAAAATTACCTCTGCATAAAATTTTCTACTTTCTTCATCTGTATTTACATTTTCTAGCAATCCTTCACTATAGCCTTGAACAAGTGCTATTGGTGTTTTTAATTCATGAGATACATCTGAAATAAAGCTATTTTTCATTTCATTCAATTTTGATTTTTCTTCCACATCCTTTTCTAGTTCTCTATTTGTTGCCCTTAGTTGTTTTATTGTAGTTTCGAGTTTTTGTGACATAGTATTTATACTTTGCCCCAATGTATCTATTTCGTTTTCTTCATCATTTCCTTGGTATTTCTGACTAAAATCTAGATTAGACATCTTTTTGGCTATGCTATTTAGCTCTAATATTGGCTTCGTAAATTTTCTTGATACAAATGATACTACTGCTCCTCCTAATATTATTACAAATATTGCAATTAAATATAAAAATTTATTAGATATTCTTACACTTTCTTGTATCGATGTTATAGGAATTCTTATGAACAGCATATATCCATTATCTAATGTTCCTGATAACATTAGGTAGTTTATATTGTTTCCAGTATCTTTAACTTTTTTTATATCAAAATTTCCAGTTTCTTCTACAAGTATTGAACTTTTCTCAGAAAATCCTCCTACTAGTCTATTAAAATCTTTTATAACTCCTAGATAGTCTCTATTTGTGTTATATATTGTTGTTATTCCATCTCCTGTTTTTATTAATATTTCAAAGTTATTATTTATTGATATTTTTTCTAATTCACCTTTAAATTCTTCTATACTACAGTCATCATCATTAAAAAATATATTGATTTTATCATATACAAGTTTTAATGTGTTAGTTTTACTATATAAATAAAATGTTTCTAATATAAAATTATTTACTATGATTAGAAATGTTATTATTATTATTACAACTACACATAATGATAAAAAAAGTCTAATTCTTATTGAATTTAATTTTTTCTTTAATTTCTCCATTTTATTTTATTTCAAATTTATATCCAACACCCCTCATAGTTTGAATATATTTTCCTTTCTTTCCTAGTTTATGTCTTATCTTTTTTATATGACTATCTATTGTTCTTGAATCTCCATAATAATCATAATTCCATACATTGTTTAAAATTTTGTCTCGAGAAAGTGCAATGTTTTCATTATCTAATAAATATTTTAACAGTTCATATTCTCTTAAACTTAATTCTGTATCTTTTCCGTCAACTTTTACTGTTCTTCCTTGTTCATCTATAACAATCCCTCCATAGTCCTTTTGCTGATCTATTTCTCCATATGCTCTTTTTAATATTGCTTCTACTCTGGCAACAAGTATTTTGGGACTAAATGGTTTTGTTATATACTCATCTACACCAAGTTCAAATCCAAATAGTTCATCTTGTTCTTCTCCTCTTGCAGTTAGCATTATTACTGGAATGTTTGATAATTGCCTTATTTTTCTTAATACAGACCATCCATCTAGTTTTGGCATCATTACATCTAATAATATTAGATGTATTTTATTTTTATTGCTTTCAAATATTTCTATTGCTTTTTCTCCATCTTCAGCTTCTAATATGCTATATCCTTTTTGTAGTAAAAAATCTTTAATTAATTTTCTCATTCTTGATTCATCATCTACTATTAAAATATTTGTATCTAACATATTCTTTCCTCTTTCTTCATTATTTAATAAATATGTTTATTTTATCTCTTTCTTGTGTTTGTTTTGTGAATTATATTTATTTTTTTCGTAAATTGTTTTTCTTTGTAATTCTAAATATTTTAAAAAGAGCAATTTTGTTGCTCTTCTATATTTTTCTCTTGTTTTATTATCCCATATAGTCTCTTAATTTTCTGCTTCTACTTGGATGTCTTAATTTTCTTAATGCTTTTGCTTCTATTTGACGAATTCTTTCTCTCGTTACATCAAATTCTCTTCCTACTTCTTCAAGTGTTCTTGCTTTTCCATCTTCTAATCCAAATCTTAGTTTTAATACCTTTGCTTCTCTTGGTGTTAGTGTTTGCATTATTTCTTCTAATTGTTCTCTTAATAGTGTAAATGATGCTGCATCATGTGGTGCTGGTGAATCATCATCTTGTATGAAATCTCCTAAATGACTATCTTCTTCTTCCCCTATTGGTGTTTCTAATGATACTGGGTCTTGTGCTATTTTTTGAATTTCTGCAACTCTTTCTACTGGTATTTCCATTTCCTTTGCTATTTCTTCTTGGGTTGGTTCTCTTCCTAATTGTTGTAATAGATGCCTTGATGTTCTTATTAATTTATTTATTGTTTCAACCATATGGACTGGTATTCTTATTGTTCTTGCTTGGTCTGCTATTGCTCTTGTTATTGCTTGTCTTATCCACCAAGTTGCATAAGTACTGAATTTAAATCCTTTTGTGTAGTCAAATTTTTCTACTGCTTTTATTAGTCCCATATTCCCCTCTTGTATTAGGTCTAAAAATAGCATCCCTCTTCCAATGTATTTTTTTGCAATACTTACTACTAATCTTAAATTTGATTCTGATAATTTTTGTCTTGCTTCTTCATCATTTTCTAGTATTCTTTTTGCTAGTTCAAGTTCTTCATCATATGTTAATAGTGGTATTTTACCTATTTCCCTTAAATACATTCTTACAGGGTCATCTATGCTTACTCCTTCAAGACTTGTATCTGTTATTTCATCTAACTTTAAATCTTCTACTTCCTGTAAATCTTCTATGTCTGGCTCTTCATCAAAGTCATCCCCTATTAAATCTGTCATTCCCATTTTCTCGAAAGCATCAAATACATCTTCTATTTGTTCAGGGTCAGTATTTTCTAATTCTTTTGCTAATTCTTCATATGTTATTTTACCATTTCCCTTTGCTTTTTCTATTATTTTATTTACACTTTCATTTGTTTTTTCTTCTTCTTTTACTTCTTGTAAATTTTCTTGTTTTTCGTTTTCTGCTTTTGATTTTTCAGCTTTTTCTTTCTTGCTTTTTTCTACTTTTTTTGTCTCTTCTTTTTCTACTTTCTTATCTTCTTTTTTACTTGCCATCTTTCTTTTCCTTTCTAAAGTTTTCACTTTGAGTTATTTTAACAATTTTCTAAATAATTAGATGTTTGCTAAGTTACTGTGCTTACTGTTTTGCAACTTTTATTATTATCTCGTATAATTCCTTTTCTAGTCTCTTTTTTGTTTCTTCTTCTTGTTCTTTTTCTAATAAATTTATTATTTCTAATTTTCTTATGTTTAGTCTTTCCTTTTCATAGATTTTTATTATATCTTTTATCGCTTTTGTTTTGTCTTCTATTCCAAAGTCATATGCCATTATTGCCGTTATTTGATTTTGTAGTTCTTCACTTGATGTATCTATTATACTGTTTATATTAAAGTTTTCTTTTTCGTATTCTTGATAAACTTTTTTTACAATCTCTCTATTTATTGGATATTTGAAATCTTCTATTTTTATATTTTCTCTTATCATATCATACATTTTATTTTCATTTTCTAATAATAATGATATTATTGTGTTTTCTCTTCTTTGTACTTCTTCTGGTATATCTTCTATTTCTTGTTTTTTGATTTCATTAGGTTTTACTTGTGGCTTTGGCTTATTTAAGCTTTTTTCTCCTTTTGCATTTGCATATATTATTTTGTTTATTTCTCCATATATTGCTTCTTGTGATATGTTATATTCTTTTGCTATTTTTGTTATATATATTTCTCTTTCAATACTGTTGTCTACTTTTGATAGTATTTTTGCTATTTCGTTTAAAAACTTGATTTTATCTACTGTATTTTCTAAGTCTGTTTTATTTTTTAGCATTTTTACTTTGTATTCCACTAGTGATATTGCATCATTTATTAATTTTTGAAATTTTGCTGTTCCATATTTTAATATATATTCATCTGGGTCTTTTGCTCCTTCCATTTGTAGTACTCTCATATCACACCCCATGTTTTGTAAAATTCCTATGGATCTTTCTATTGCATTTTGTCCTGCAGAGTCTGAGTCAAATCCTAAAATGATTTGTTCTGAACTTCTTCGTAATAACCAGCCTTGCTGTTCTGTTAGTGCTGTTCCTAGTGCTCCTACTACATTTGTTACTCCTCTTTGGTGTAACGATATTACATCCATATATCCTTCTACTATTAGTAGTTTTTTTATATCTCCTTTTTTGGCAACATTTAATCCAAATAAATGCCTTCCTTTGCTGTATACAACATTTTCTGGTGAATTTATGTATTTGGGCTGTTTTTCATCTTTTATTAGTATTCTTCCTCCAAATGCTATTACTCGTCCTCTTACATCACATATTGGTATTATTAGTCTTTCTCTATAAAAATCGTAATATATTCCTTTTTCGTTCTTTCTTACTAGTCCTGATTCTAATATTTCTTTTTCTTTGAAATTTTGTTTTTTTAGTTCTTGATATAATTCATCAAATTTTCCTGAATATCCTAATCTGTAACTTTTTAGTGCATCATTGTTTAGCTTTCTCTGTTTTATATATTCTTGTGCTATTTTGGATTGTGGCTTGTATAAGTTTTGGTGGTAATATTCTGTTGCAAATTCATTTATTTTTAATACTTTTTCTTTTAACTCTTCTTTTTCATTATCTATCGCATTCTCTAATTTAGGTAACTGTATGTTTGCTTTTTCTGCCAATTGCTCTATCGCTTCTTTAAATCCTATTCCTTCGATTTTCATTAGAAAAGAGTATACATTCCCTCCAACATTACACCCAAAACAGTGAAATATTTGTCTATCTGGTGATACTGAAAATGATGGCGATTTTTCATTATGAAATGGACATATTCCAAAATAGTTTCTTCCTTTTCTTTTTAATGCTACATATTGTGATATAATATTTACTATGTCGTTACTTTGTCTTATGTTTTCTATTATTTCATCACTATATCGTACCATTTTCGCCTTCCTTTCCCTATTAAAATATACATAATTATATTATTCGACGTATTTTACATAATTCCCTCTTGTTTTGTAAATTTGATTTTTATATTTTAAGCATAATTTTACCCCCTCAGCAATATATCTTCGCTGAGGGGGTAGGAGAATCATTCGGAATACTCTATTTTGTCAGCAAATGTTGCAATGAACTCGCTGTTCGTGGGTCTATTAGTCCAGGTGCTGTTCCCGAAGAATTCTTTGAAATATTCACAGTTTTTAGACCATGTTACTTCTATGGCATTCCGGATTGCTCGCTCCACCTTCTGATCGCTTGTTTTAAATTTCTTTGCGATATCAGGGTAAAGCAACTTGGTCACGCTGGAAACCACTGCCATGTCATTATAGGCCTCTATAATGCCTTCCCTAACATAGTGATAGCCCTTCAGGTGAGCTGGTACTCCCAGCTCTCTCATCATGTCTGTTACCTTCAGTTCCAGTTCCCGTCCTTCTAATTGTTTCTCCATCTTGTTAATCTCCTTTGTTATTGTTTACGCATTTTATGCGCATTTATATTATTATACCACCTTTTACATAAAATTGCAAATTTTATGTAAAAAATGCCAGTGTTGTACACCCTCACTGACATTTTTACATTAATTTATTTCTTTTCCATAATAGCTATCTATTAAAATTTGTTTAATCTCTTCAACTAATGGAACCCTTGGATTTGCAGTAGTACATTGATCTTCAAATGCTCTATCTGCTACTAAATCTAATTTTGCCATAAATTCTTTCTCATCTACTCCTGCTTCTTGGAAACTCTTTGGAATATTTATGCTATCTCTTAAATCCTTTATAGCTTGTATTAATGAGCTTACTCCTTCTTCAATTGTGTCTGCTTTTAATCCTGATTGTTTTGCTATCTCAGCATATTTTTCATCTGCTATAAAATGTTCATATTTTGGCCAAGATACAAATTTTGTTGGTTTGCTTGCATTGTATCTTATAACATATGGTAATAAAATTGCATTAGCTCTACCATGTGGTACATGGAATTCTCCTCCTATTTTATGTGCTATAGAGTGATTTAATCCCAAAAATGCATTTGTGAATGCCATTCCAGCTATTGTACTTGCATTATGCATTTTTTCTCTTGCTAATTTATTATCTCCATGTTCATATGCTTCTTTTAAATATTTTAATACTAATTCTACTGCTTTTTCTGCCAATCCATCAGTATAGTCTGATGCCATTACTGATACATATGATTCTAATGCATGTGTTAATACGTCCATTCCTGTATCTGCTGTTATACTTTTTGGTAATGTCATTACTAAATCTGGGTCTATGATTGCTACATCTGGTGTTAATTCGTAATCTGCTAATGGATATTTTTTATTTTTTTCTTTGTCTGTTATTACTGCAAATGATGTTACTTCAGATCCTGTTCCTGATGTTGTAGGTATTGCTACCATTTTTGCTTTTTCACCTAATTTTGGGAATTTATAAGTACGTTTACGTATATCCATAAATTTTAATTTTAGTCCTTCTACATCTGCATCTGGATGTTCATAAAATAACCACATTCCTTTTGCTGCATCTATTGCACTTCCTCCACCTACTGCTATTATTACATCAGGTTGGAAGCTTTCCATTGCTGCTACTCCTCTTTTTATTGTGTCAAATGATGGGTCAGGCTCTACTCCTGAGAATATTTCTGAATGTACATATTGTTGTCTATTTCTTAAATGATATAATATTTTATCTATATATCCTAGTTTTACCATTGATTCATCTGTAACTATAAATGCTTTTTGTATATCTGGCATTTTTTCTAAATAGGCTATTGAACCTGCTTCAAAATATATTTTTTCCGGAACTTTAAACCATTGCATATTTACTCTCCTTTTCGCTACTCTTTTTACATTTAATAAATTTACACTTGATACATTTGCTGTTGTTGAATTTCCACCAAATGATCCACATCCTAGTGTTAATGATGGCATATTTGTATTGTATATATCTCCTATTGCTCCATGTGTTGATGGTGAATTTACAATTATTCTTCCTGCTTTCATTCTTTCTGAAAATTCGAGTATTGTTTCTTGGTCTTCTGAATGTATTACTGCTGAATGTCCTAATCCTCCAAATTCAAGTAATCTTTCTGCTTTTTCTATTCCTTCTTCTTTGTTTTCTACAATATAGTATGTTAATACTGGACTTAGCTTTTCTTTTGAGAATGGATATTCTTCTCCAATTCCTTCTTCATATACTACTAATATTTTTGTATCATCTGGTACATCAAATCCCGCTTCTTTTGCTATTTTGCATGCACTTTGTCCTGGTACATGCGATTTCAATTTATTTCCTTCTTGTTCAAACATACTGTATTTTAATTTTTCTTTTTCTTGTTCATTTACAAAGTATGCTCCTGCTTTTCTCATTAATTCTTCAAATTTTTGATATATTTCTCTATCTACTAATACTGCTTGTTCTGATGCACATATCATTCCATTGTCAAATGCTTTTGATAATACTAAATCATTTACTGATGTTTCTAATTTTGCTGTTCTGTCTATATAGCATGGAACATTTCCAGGTCCTACTCCTAATGCTGGTTTTCCACATGAATATGCAGCTTTTACCATTCCTGTTCCTCCAGTTGCTAGTATTAGGTTTACTCCTGGATGGTTCATTAATAGTCTTGTTGCTGTTATTGATGGCTCTTCTATCCATAATATGCAGTTTTCTGGTGCTCCTGCTTTTACTGCTGCTTCTCTCATTATTTCTGCAGCTCGCTTTGAACTGTTTTGTGCTGATGGATGGAATCCAAATATTATTACATTTCTCGTTTTTGCTGATATTATTGATTTGAACATTGTTGTTGATGTTGGGTTTGTTACTGGTGTTACTCCTGCTATTATTCCTATTGGCTCTGCTATTTCTACATAGTCATCTTCATCATTTTGATTTATTACTCCTACTGTTTTTTGATATTTTATACTATGATATACATATTCTGTTGCAAACATGTTCTTTGTTATTTTGTCTTCATATACTCCTCTTCCTGTTTCTTCGACTGCCATTTTAGCTAATTCCATGTGATGCTCTAATCCTGCCATTGACATTGATTTTATTATGTTGTTTACTGTGTCTTGGTCTAATTCTAAATATTCTCTTGATGCTTGTTTAGCTTTTTCTACTAATTCATCAATCATTGCTTGTATTCTTTTCTCTTCTTGCTCTTCCATATGTTTCTTACGTCGAGTTTTTAGTTTTGTAAATTCTCGACTTCCTCCTCTCTTTTGGTTATTTCAAATTTAAATATATATTATGCATTTTAAAATGTCAAGAGTTTGATAAATTTTTATATTTCTACTAATATTAAGTCATCTCCAATACATTTTATGTTTTGCCAAGGTATTACAATATCATTGTTTTGTGAAAATATATTTAACAACTTATTATTTCCTCCTGGTACTATTATAGATGTAATTATTCCTGATTCTAAATCAGCACATACATCTTGTACATATCCTAGCCTTTTTCCATCTTTTATATTTACTACTTCTTTATGCCTAAAATCTAATCCTTTATCTCCCATTTGTTCCTCCTTCTACTATCTCTAAACTTTCTTTATTATTTTATTCATCAGATTATAAAATATTGCTTTTTATTATATAAAATATAGTTAGATAAAGGATTAGATTTTATTTATATGTCTTTTTTATATGGTCTAATGCACTTTTTTCTAATCTTGACACTTGAGCTTGTGATATTCCAATTTCTTCTGCTACCTCCATTTGCGTTCTTCCATCAAAATATCTTCTCACTATTATATTTCTCTCTTTTTCATTCAGTTTTGACATAGCTTGCATCATTGTCATATTTTCTACCCATAATTCATCTGTGTTTTTTGTATCTTTTACTTGGTCCATTACAAATATGCTTTCTGAACCATCGTTATATACTGGCTCTTGTAATGACACTGGGTCTTGGATTGCATCAAAACTATACGCAATTTCTTCTTTTTCTACTCCTAACTCTTTTGCTATTTCTTGTATTGTTGGCTCTCTATTGTTTTCTTTTAGAAATCTTTCTTTGAATTGTAATGATTTATAAGCCAAATCTCTTACAGATCTACTTACTCTTATGCTATTATTATCTCTTAAATACCTTCGTACTTCTCCTATTATCATTGGTACTGCATATGTCGAAAATTGTACATTTTGTGATAAGTCAAAGTTGTCTATTGCTTTTATTAATCCTATGCAACCTATTTGAAATACATCATCTGCATGTTCTCCTCTATTATTAAATCTTTGTATTACACTTAATACTAATCTTAGATTTCCATTTATGAATTGATTTCTCGCTTCTTCATCTCCATTTTTTATTCGTTTTAATAATTCGTTTTTTTCTTCATTTGATAGTACTGGTAATTTGCTTGTGTTTACTCCACATATTTCTACCTTGTTTATCAAATAAAAAACCTCCTTAACAAATTCTATGTGACGTTGTTACAAGAATTTATAACACTCGCCATATTTCTCTCGTAAGGAAATTTTTTCTCTATCGCTCAAAATTTCTAACGATAGAAAAAACCTCCTTTGGATTTACTTTATGTTAGTATTTCCAAATTTGGCTTTTTTATACTTTTTGTATCAAATTCGACTTTTTTAAAACCCAATTTTTCTTTTATTAGCATCTATTGCCAACATGTCATCTTTTATATCATCTTCATCTATTATGTATAATTGATTTTCTGGTTTTATCTCAATATTCTTAGCATGATTTATTAATACTTTTTGGAATAAACTATTGATATATCTTGCATTTCCAAAATTTTCTATTTTGCTTGAGTCCCTTATTAATTCTTCTACTTTTTCTTTTGCCTCATCTGTTATTTTTAAATCATTCCTTTCTAATAAGTTTAAGAATATCTGCATTAGCTCATCTAATGAATAATCATGGAAATTGATTTTATATCCTATTCTTGATGATAGCCCAACATTTGCTCTTACAAATTTATCCATCTCTTCTTTATATCCTGCAAAAATTATTACTAGCTTATCTTTATAATCCTCCATTGCCTTTAGTATTGTAGATATACTTTCTTCGCCATATTTCATTCCTTCTCCATTTAATGCATAAGCTTCATCTATAAATAATACCCCTCCTAGTGCTGATTTTATTACATTAAATGTCTTTCCTGCCGTTTGCCCTATATATTCTGCAATTAAGTCTTTTGATGATACTTCTACTAATTTATTTTGTTTTACATATCCAATGTTGTATAAAATATCGCTTATAAGCCTTGCTACTGTTGTCTTTCCTGTACCTGGGTTTCCGGTAAATATCATATGTAAGTTAAATTTTGATATATCTATATTTACTTTTTGATTAAATTTTAGAAGATATACTAAATCATCTATTTGTTCTTTTATTTCCTTTAGCCCTACTAGTTCATTTAACTCATTCATAATTTCTGGTAAGTTTCTTGTATTATATACATCTGGTATATCACTTATTTCTAAAATTTTCTTTCCATCATTACTAAACTTATTGTTTTTCTTTAGTATTATTGCTTGATATAATTTATTTACATATTCCATGTTTTGATTTTCACTTTGGTTATATGTACTTTTTATGTATTTAAATATTTTCTCTTTTACTTCTTCTGTTAATTCTTCAGTATGTTCTAACTTCTTTATTAATATTTCATATACTTTTTCTATATCTAATTCATCAATTTCTAATTCTAAATTTATTAATAACTTTCCTAGCTTTGGATGCTCTGCCAATATATCTTTTATTGTTTCTTTATTTCCATATAACATTGTGCATACATTGTTATTATTTTTTTCCATCTCATCTGTTAATATATTTAATATTAGATTTTGGTTTAATTTTTCTGTGTATAATATGTTTTCGAAATTATGTAACATTAATACACCATTTTTTCTCTCTACCATGTTATTAGCTGTTGTGTAGTAATATAATTTATTAATTGAATATTTGTCTAATATGATATTGTTCATAAATTCGTCATAATAACTCATATTTTCGCTTAAATATCCAAAATACCACATAAATTCACCTATTAATGTTTTTATTATTTCTACACCCTCTTTATCATTTGAATATATTGCTATATTTATTGGTATATAAGGAGTCCCTGGTGTAAAGTTATAGTTTAATATGTAATTAAATATTCCTAATATTTTGTCTTTACTTTCTCTTGAATATGGTAATTCTTCCACTTTTGAAAAATATCTGTATATGTAGTATCTTGATCTAACACTTATTTTTTCTATTACTCTATATGCATCTAGTAGTTTTCTTAGTCCAACTATTATATCTATTTTTTCTACTTCCATTAAGTATTTATAATATGCTGATATTATGTATATATTTTCCTTTTCTTGCCTTCCTTTTTTATTATATATTTTTTTCTTATCTTGTACATTTATTTCTAATTGTTCATTTTTATTTTTTCCTTTATAATATTCTGTTATTAAATTTATATAATATGATTCTCCTTTTTTGTCTGTTATATCTAAATACTCAAACTTAGCTATCCCACTTTCTGCATTATATTCTGTCATCTTTATAAAATCATTTTCTAAAATCACTTGTATTTTCATTAAATCTATTAATTGTACTTTATTAAAAAAATTGTCTGATATCCCTTCCTTATATTCAGGTTCCTTACTATTTAATAAAAAATCTATTACTTCTATTGGCTCTATTTTTTGTTTTGTTTGCAAATTATCGTTTATGTTTTGAATTTCAAATAGAAAGTTTCCTATTGATGATTTTATGCAATTTTTACATTTACATTCTCCACATATTTTGTTTTCTTTTCCTTCTTTAATGACACTTATACTAGTCGATGTTTTTAAATCAATTTCATATTTACAATTTAGTATGAAATCTATATAATCATACTTCTCATTTAAGCATGACTTTATTGTTCTGAATTTTATCTCTCCATTTTTCTTTTGTTCTTCTGTTCTGTTTAATATTTTTCCTAAATTGAATTTTATATACATTCTCATTATTAGTAATTCTTCTTTTGTATATTTTAAATATCTTTTTAATATTTCACTCTTTTTTATTATTTCTTCCATTTTTTCTTTCCTTTTCGTTTTTTTTCTTATTTTATCATTTATATTTATGTTGTCAAGTTGTGTGTCATGGGGACGTTCTTTTTGACACACTTTTTAATTATAAATAAATATATCTGTAAAAAAATAAAAAAGTGTGTCAAAAAGAACGTCCCCATGACACACATCAAAAAAAGTTCATATGGCATTCCATATAAACTTTTTATTTTTCTATACAGCCTCTTGATTTTCTGCTGGCTCTTTACTGTCTTCTCCTTGATTAACCAATTCTAAACTGCAAATTGAAACTTCGTATGCAATTCTTTCTTCTACACTTCCATCTTCATGTTTCTTTTCGTATGTTCTAGATTGTACTCTTCCTATTATTTTTACTTGAGATCCTACTTCTAATACTTGACAAAATCTTGCATTTCTTCCCCATGCTATTGTTGGGATATAGTCTGATTTATTATATGCTCTGTTTACTGCCAATAACAAATCTGCTATTTCCCTTCCAAATGGTGTTTGCCTGTATATTGGCTTTTTACATACATATCCTATTAATACTACTTCATTTGTTGTTGCGTCTTTTTTTACTATTTCACTTTCTTCTTGCTCTTTGTCTTCTTCTTTTACTTCTTCAATATCTTTTGCAAATACTGTTAATACTAATCTATTTTTTTCATTCTCATAACTATTGTATGATCTGAATTGTCCTTTTATAAGTAAATTATTTCCTTCCTTTAACATTTCATCTGTTATTATTCTTTCTGAAACTGTTATTGGTATTATGTCTGCATTTCCACTTAAACGTGGTATTGATAAATTAAAAACGTAAAACCTTTCTCCATAAATTTCATGACTGAACTTTTTTTCTCCAGTTACTTTCCCTACTAATATTAAGTAGTTATTTTCTAAATAATTTGTATCCAATTTTATTTCCTCCCTATCTTTTTATCTTGTCTGTGTATCTTTTCTTGTTTTTTCTTTTTTAAAATTTCTACTTTCTTATTATAACTCATTTTCCTGGTTTTGTCTACATAAAATGTTAATTTTTTTAAAAAAAGTTAAAATTTTCTAATACATCTACACCTATTCTGTCATTATATAATATTATTATTGAGTATATTGCCAAAATTTCATATATCTTTTTATTATGCTGTATATTGATTTTTGTTTCTTTTGGTTCAATTATTTCGTCTTGTATGTTTCTTATTTTTCTTTGAGTACATATTATTATACTTTCTTCTTGTATACTAGATGCAGTTATTGTTGATTTTTGTTTTAATCCATATGTTATTATTTTTATTTCTATGTCATTTAATATTTCACTTTCTAAACTAAAGTCAGAATTTATTATTAAGTATTCTGCATTACTTATTATTTTTCTTAGACATTCTATCTTATCATATAATTTGTCTATAGAATCTATTATTACTATTGTTTCAAATTTTATATTTACTATATTTTCTATACTCTTGCTGTTTATTGCTATTATTTGTATATCTTTTTCTTTGTCTTGTCTGGATAATACTTTTTTTATTTCATTTACTTGCTTTTCACATGCAATTATTCCTACAAATGACATATAATTTCCACCTTTCACGAAGCACATCTTCCTTATTTTTTCCTCTAGTGGCAATTTTATTCATTCTATGGATTATTTATTTACTTTGCTGTGTTCCATTACTATTAATTATATAATTTTCTGTATAAATTATGTCTGATACTTTTACTATTTCATATCCTTTTTCTTTTATATTCTTTATTAACATTTCTATACTGTCTGCTGTATGTGCTGTTCCATTATGACTTAATATTATATCTCCACTTTGCAACTTTTTTTCTATTCTCTTCCACATTTCTTTCCCTGTTAGTCCTTCATAATCTAATGTATCTTGATTCCATTGTATACAATAGTATCCTGCTTTTTCTACTGCTTCTATTACGGTGTTATTATATTCACCATATGGTGCTCTATACAATTTTATTTCTTCCCCAGTTATTTTCTTTATTTTTTCTACTGAATCTGCTATTTCTTTTTGGTTTTTTTCATAGCTTAAATTGTTTACATGTGGATGTGTATTACTATGGCTTCCTATTTCGTGACCTGCTTCATATATTTTTTTCACTGCTTCTGGATTTTTGTCAGCCCACTCTCCAACAATGAAAAATGTTATTTTTACATTTTGTCTTTTTAATGCTTCTAGTATTGTGTCTATATCATCCGCTGACCAGTAGCAATTGCCGTTGAGATAGGTATATTTATTTTTTATTCGGAGAATTTATAATATATCTTTATACTCTCCGAATCTATTACTTCTATTCTATTAATTAAACTAACTATTGTTTCTTTATCTACATTGTCAAAATCAGTTATATTCTTTACAATCTTTGTTAGTTCATCCTCTTTTGTTTCTTTATATGTACTTAAATTCTCTTCCAATTCTTTAACTTTTAATAATAATTCTTCTTTTTCTTTTCTATAATTATCTATCATATTTATAAATTCATCAGCCTGCAAAATTCCATTTACTTTATCTTCATAGCTTGCTTTTGTTATCCTGTCTATTTCAGCTATTCTTCGTTCGTAATCAAACTTTGACTTGTTCATTTTTGCTTTGTCTTTTCTAATATTGTTTACTTCTTCTAAACTTATGAGTTTCTGACTGTTTATTTTTTCTTTTGCCATAGCTTTTAAATCTTCCTTAACTGCTTCGTCTATGATACTTTCTTTTATCGCAACTCTTGTGCAATATTCTTTTCCATATCTATTATACATACTGCATATTGCTACCATATCGTCTTTTAAGCCAGTTTGCTTTTGGTATCTATATTTATTGCCACATCTCGGACAATACAAAAGCCCTGATAGCAAATGTTCTTTAGTTTGTTTACTATGACCTTTATGAGTTTTTAGTTTTAGCATATCTTGTGCCAAATTAAATTCTTCTTCACTTATTATAGGTTCGTGTGCATTCTTTTTTATTGTATGTTCACTTTCTGGTAAACTTATGTATTTTTTTACTTTATAGCTTACCATTTCACCTTTTCTTTGAATCAATTCTCCTATGTACACTCTATTAGTGAGTATGCTTTTTATTGTTTCATGCCCCCATAATCCTGTAAGTGTTTTACAATGAAATTTACAAGTTCTTTGTTTATAAACTGATGGACATTCTATTTTTCTTTCATTTAATCTTCTTGCAATAAAGCTAAGTCCATTTTCTTTGTTGTATTCACTAAATATGTATCTTACTACATCTGCTACTTTTTCATCTATAACCAGTCTTGTAATATCATTTGGAGCTTTTTTATAGCCATAAGGTGCAAATGCTCCTATAAACTCTCCTTTTTCTGCTTTTGTTTTTTTTGCAGTTCTTACCTTTTTTGAAATGTCTTTTGCATACATATCATTGACTACAGATTTAAAAGCTCCCATATCATTATTTCCATTGTTTTTTTCGTAAGTGTCAATTCCATCATTTACAGCAATATATCTAACTCTTTTGGCTGGAAAATATTTTTCTAAATAATAGCCTGTCTCAATGTAATCCCTACCAAGCCTTGATAAATCCTTTGTTATTATTAGATTTATTCTTCCTGCTTCCACATCTTTTTTCATTCTTATAAAGTCTGGTCTATTAAAGTTAGTACCTGTATATCCATCATCTATATATATATCTATCAGTTCCCAGTTATTTTGAGATTTTACATATTTAGTTAAAAACTCTCTTTGGTTAATAATACTTTCCGACTCTCCGTATACTTTCATCATCTCTTGATAATCTTAAATATATTGCAACCTTGTAATTTGGCTCTTCACCCAATGTTTGATAATTATTAAATTCTAATAGTGCTCCTCTATTTACACCAACCATATTCTTCACCTCTTCTACATTTGTGTAAATTAGAGCCTATATTCCTTGTTTATTTGATTCTATACCTATTGTGGCAAAATTACAATATTGAAGCATTATATATCTTTTAACTATCTCTTTTACTAACTCCTGCATAGTTTTTTCACTATTTTCAAATTCCCTATAAATTGTCATATTAAACCTCCGTTTAAATCTATGCTTGTTTTCATTAATCTATTCTTTAAATTTGGGCAAAAAAATAGACCTATGTAAATAAGTCATAAATTTATTAATACTAAATTTAAAGGGCATTTTTAGGTACACTATATTATTTTTAGTTAATTTTTTGTCGACAACTTTTATATGTGACAAAACTATATAAAGACAATACTTCCTTATATTTATTATGCACAATATTTAAAACATATTGCCTTTCAATAAATTATTTATACCATAATTATATCTAAAATGCAATAGTTGTTGCATAAAAAAGCCATAACCAGTTTAATTTAAACTGATTACGGCTTTTGGTTAGTCTAGAGAAATACTCTGAGACTATAATCAACCATAGTTATAGATATTATTCTTGTTGTAAATCTTGAAACCACGCCCAGTAAACTGGAGTCTGGAACTTTCATCAACAACACCACAATTGAATTCTTTTGCAGTATTTTTAACAATATTAGTTCCGATAATCTTGCCATCTGCCGGATCATAAATGGTGTTATTGCAAAAATCAATATTTACCAACGGCTGAGCATTATACATTATCACATCATCATCATATTCAATGCGATTCTTGTTAAATACCATCGTACGATACTTACCATTAGAAAGCTGATATACAAACAACCATTTTTGAGTAGCACGGTCATATTTGATAGCATACTCATTGATTCTTCCGTTGTAATCTACCTCGAAAGTATAATCTGGAGTTGTAATTATTGCAGTCTTAGGATACATAGATACAATCAATACCTTGCCATCATCTGATGCTTCAAAGAACGCATTAAATACCTGACCTAAATAGTTCGGCATGTTTCCACTCTTGGTGATAGACAATCTAACCAAGTTGTTACCTTTATCAACGTAGTAAAGGTCTCTATCCTTTACAAGATAGTTAGACTTGTGCATACGTTCAATAGTAGCTGCAACCTGATTGTTCTCATCATACACCTGAATTGAATCATCATCAGTAACAAAGACAACCTTACCATCATTAGAGAAATCTACTCTCTTGCCTCTTTCAACTGTAAACTTTCTTACAGTTTCAAAGTGAACAGCCTCATTGCTTCTGTTAAGATAATGCACATTGCTTAAAACGTATGCACAATCTATACCAGCAAATATAACTGTAATCTGAGGTCCATTTGCAGTCTGAGTAACCTTTGCCACAACTGGTGCAGTCTTGACCTTCGCATTCTCATTACAAAGCGGGCACTCGTTGAACTTTGAATAATAATAAATGTCATGAGTGCTACAATACTTCATATTTTTAAGAAGTTCCTGAAGATTTGCTGTGATGTCAATTTTCTTTCCCTGCTCAAAGATCTCAAGGAAATCCTTTTCAAGCTGCGGCGACATCCATTTCCAACTGCCGATAATTTTGGGAATTTTAATATCTCCCTTGTGCTTGCCCACGATTGATATTTTCCTTTTCATTCTCTCTATAGTAGAAAGATTTTTATCAGGAAGATATGTTCCACCGAAAGGATGGATTCTCGTAAGCATATTGAATGCGAGGATAGCAAAGTTGTAGTTTTCATTCTCAATTGAAAAATTGATACTGCCACTTGAAGAATAACTGTCGGGACAGGTGAAAAGTTCTGTATAAGCATCGGGAGTATATTTCCCTTCGATACCCCAACTGTCAACATCGATAAAGTAATCACACTTTCCATTAATCTGGAAGTTATAATCACTTACATCACCGACAATAATGCCTGTAGAGTGCAATTCACCTAAATGCTTGCCGAAATCTGTAATTATCTGCAATACATCCTGATTTGACAAGTGAGCAGCAGTTAAATACTTCGGTTTCGTGAGCATGTGCAAATCTTCGGCACCAACTAGTTTTCTCATTGCATAACCAACAAATTTGCCCTGAACTGTTACTTCTTCTTCCGGACCAATTACATTTCTAGGCAACTGATTTTTGATGGAAATGAAGTAGTTTACCTTTTCCTTTTTCCGAGCCAAATCTACCTTAGGCTTGAAAACCTTGATAACTCTTTTCGAGTCATATTCGTAGATAGTCGCTTCGCCGCCTTCTGCCAGTTTGTTAAGGCTTTCAATACGGCTTCGACTTGTAAAATTAATAGCCATTTCAATACCTCCTTAGAAACAGATTGAAATATCATCATGGAACATCTCATTTTTAAGATTATTCCTATTGATGAGTTTTTCAATCTGAGGACCTTTACCTTCATGTAAAAACTTCATCAGTTTGGATTTTTCAATATCAAGAAGATTTTCCGAATATCTTAATCCATCACTCGCAACTCCGACATTTAAATACTCGGATTTGTTAAAACGAGTTACCTTAAAGCTCACGCCTTCTTTGTACTCTTTGAGAGCGGATTTGTCTGCTATAAAATTGTAGATGTAGTAGCAAGGATATTCTCCATCATCAAGTTCATCAAAGAAGATTCCTTCCTCATTTTCCTTAATGATGTATCCATCACCACAGCTATATACAACAAACTCATCCTCTAACTCAAAACATACCAGAATCGTAAAACAGTAATTCTGGAAAATGAAAGATGTATCACTACAGAGCTCCAGCATCTTCTCAAAAATGCTATTTACGATTTCGATAAAGTTTTCCTCACATATTGATTTACCTTTATCAAAGTATTCTTTTGATTTTCTGGCAAAGAGCTGACCGAAAAGCCTTGTTCCAACCTCAGAGTGTTTACCAGAGCCGCAACCATCTGTTACAATCTTCATATTAAGAAGATTAAATGCAAAATCATGATTATTCATGTTTGCAAATTTATGGTCCGAGCCCATTTTACAAACTCTGATAGTTTTCCTTTTAGGCTGTTCCTTGGGTGCAGTTCCCTCAGATTCACCTGTTTCAGGTTCAGTTGCAGTTACACTTTCGGTTTCTACAACTACCTGAGCAGTATTCTTTGTAGTCTCACTTTCTACCTCAGTAGTTTCACTACTTACATTGGTTGTTCCTGTTGTTTCCGAGACATTTTCATCCATAGGTGGATTTTTCGCAGTTCGGAAATTTCCTAAAAATGATTTCATATCAGTTACCTCCTATAGAAAGAGAGGGATTGCACTGCAACCCCTCTTAAGCCTTTAGTTATTGTTGTTGACTTACAGATTGTGTACTTCTTATACGTCGAAGAATCCGCCGTCATCGTTTCCGCCTGCACCACAACTTGCCTTCTTAGATGCTGAAATAGCACTTTTAGAAACAAGATCGATTACTCTACGGAGTTCGCTCTCATCGTTGCTTACTTCCTTGACGTTGTTCTTTTTAACACCGATAGAATCAGCAATTCCGAAAGCATCCTGACCGAAAGCAATGAAAGCTACCGTGATTTCCTTAGAAATCAAATCCTGAATGGCTTTGCGAGCATCGCTTGCACGATACTGAGAATCGTTGTCTGCTCCATCAGACAGAATAACCATACATGCACGGGCATTAGTACCATTGTTTTTCAACTGTTCCATATAGTCCAGCATACGCTGACGTCTGTCGATGATAGCATCATACAATCTCGTGCAGCCACCTGCAGTATAATCAGTATTGAAATCCTCAGGTGCTACATAGCCGCCAGTTTCGATTCTGGATTCAAAAACGGTTTTGCTTACCATCATCTCATCGGCCTGCTTAGAATTGACAATAGCCTCTCTGTAGTGCTCAAGGCACTCACGCATTGCTCTTTCATACGGGTCCATAGAGCCGCTACCATCGATAAGAAAATCGACAAGCATAACGCTCGGGGATACGACGTCATCAACGTCCATGTTTGTTGCATAAGTCTCATCCAATCCATCAATTGTGATGTTGTCCAAATATTCTTCGCTCATAGTGTAATCCTCCTTCTTATTGTTTAAAACTGAATATCTGTTGACTTGGCAAACTTGATGCCGTAGGAATTCTTGAAGTTGTCAAACGCTGCCGCAGTATCTGCTTCAAAACCAGTAATCGGAGAAGTACAATCCTCCAAAATGGTAATCTTCTGAGTAACCTCAGGACGATTAGCAAAGTGTTCTGCGATTTGTTTAACAGATTCCATAAGGCAATGGCTTGCCGCCTCACCTACAACGTAGATCTCATCGTACTTCTCGATAGCCGTGAGAACGGGCGTATTCAAGAAGTTTTTCTTGCTGTATTCCGGCTTGATGATACCATACATTTCGCTGTACGGATCTTCACCCTTAGGTATCATGTGGTCAACACACTTACGAGCTACAGAATGGAAATAAACCATCTTTGCGAACTCGTTTTCGAGTGAATTGCCATCTGTACCTTTGATACAGTGATAGGGCCAGATACAGAGCTGTTTCTTACCGGCGCCGACCTTTTCCAGTTCTTTCAGATACTGAATAGAGTCTTTCGGATTGCCGATAACAGGACGCCAACGATTGTTTGCAACATCATCGTAGGTAATGACCGTATAAGGGTCCGGATGATTGCCCGCAGAGTTTACCCACCAACAAGGATGGAAAATCTGGTGTGCGATATGGGTATCCAGACTGCACATAATGCGGGAAATACCCTCCATGTTGTTGTAAATGAAACGTGTCATACGTTCCACATCGCCGATAGATCCGGGAACTGCCAGAGCACCGCCCTCGATGAAATCCTTCTGAACGTCAATGCACAAAAGCAAACGCTGAGGGGAATCATCAATGGATGCCGTAAACCGTTCCTGTTCTGCCATAGCAAAGATGGCGTTCATGTCTGCTGCAGAATGCTGACCAATTTTGGTAACATCTACAATCTGTTCGTAATTTGTCTTCATGCGAATACCTCCTTGAACTAAAGTTGATTAATAAATTTTTGCTAGTCAGTTGACTGCTGTTTGCCTCAAATCTCATTGTGTACCTCCTTAAATGTAAATGAGACAACAGTTTTGAATGCAAAGCAATCATTTATTGACATGCTAATATTATATCATATGAATTAACATAATTCAATACTTTATGCTGATTTTATGGAAACATATATTAAAAGTGATAATATTTTCTCTCTTTATCAATATATTTTTCTATTTTTACCACACAATAATTAGCACTAGGAAATGCTTTTCTTAATTCTTTTTCCAATTCTGTAGTACATATGATATGTGCTATATTGGCAGAATTCTCTTTCATAAAATACCTAAATCTAATAATTTTTTCAGTATCTATAAAGTAAAATGTATTAATATACGTATCTTTATTATTTGAATACTCACAAAAATAATATTCAGATAAATGAACTCCCTCATAATATTCAGTTATTAGTTCGTTCCACCTTATACTATGTAAATATTTTAGCTTTTCTCTACTCGTTTCATTATCTTCAATAACTAATAAACTATTCTTTCCAAAAGCAAAGTCATCTAATTTTATTCTATTTATATCATTTACTAAAATGATGAAGTTGCCATATTTCATTTCTTTTTGTATGTCATAAGCTACAGACTCGATATATTTATTATCATGCTCCTCAAGAATTTGGTAAGTGAGATATTCAAATCCATTTATATTTAATATTCCTATAAATCTTCTACCTGTTGTTGTAAATACTGTTTTATCTTTTATTGCAAATGATGGAATAAAGGTAACTGTATTACAATTATGATAGAATGCTGCTATATTACTTAATTTTAATAATCTTTCTTTATACTGTTGATTTTTGTTCAATTTGTTATATTCAAGATTCAATAATTGCACATACTGTATACCTGATTGTCCTAATACTAATGTCCATTTAATTTTCCTTAAAAATTTCTTATCTATTAAAGCTTTAATTCTATTTCTATAATATCTACTACTATTAAAAAAGTACTTTGCATCTTTTACATTTAAGTACTGATATATTGCAATAAATTTTATTAAAGAAATCTCATCATTGTTTATCGGAAAATAACTCAAAAAACTCACCTCCAATACGAATCAACAATTTATCAAAAAATAGTCCACTTTGGTAAATATGCTATATCTTTCGATATCGCACATTTACCTCCACGTCAAAAACTATTCTTGCAAAGTTGTAAAATGCCCAAAATAAATGCATTTTGTTATAATCTAACATATGCCAAATTTTCTTTTTAAAAAATTTCAATTTTGCCATACTTTTTGCTACTGTAAAATTTACATTTATTTACAATTAATATTATTATTTATAATAAAACCAAAGAGGCTTTGCCTCTCGGGCGATTAAAATCGCCCCTACATTTTAGTGTGAATTAACATAGTTTCCTATAATACAAAAAAGAATAGCTATTTGCTATCCTTTAAAACTTTGGAATATAGGCTCTTTTCATTTCTATCCCATTGGAATTCGCGACCATGCACAATTCATTGTAAATGCTATTTTCTTTTCTTTAGTTTCTACATTATATATTGGTAATTTCTTTGTTTGATTACTTGCTACCTCTTGACTACTTTCTGCTTTCTGATTATTTTCTATTTCTTGTTTTTGTGATTTTTCTCCAATATATAATATATTTGCTATCCCAAATAGCATAACTACTGTTGCTATTGATATTACATAGGTGTATATTTTTTCTTTATTTAGTATTATAAACATGTTAAACCTCCAAAATATAAGCTATTTCATTTTATGCTTATACTTGGAGGTTTATTCTCTTTTATTATATTATATCATTCATATCGTATAATCTATTTGGCTTTCCTATTAAAAACTTGGCTGCTTTAACTGCTCCTTCTGCATATACTGTACTTGAATACGAGGTGTGCTTTATTTCAAATGTTTCATTTTCGCCTAAAAATTGTACTGTATGCTCACCTACAATGTTTCCACCTCTTATTGAACTAAACCCTATCTCATTTTTTTGTCTTCTTTGTTTTTTAATATGTCTATCAAATTCATATATCATTTTATCATCTAATGCTTTATTTATCGCATCTGCCAACATAAGCGCTGTTCCACTAGGACTATCAATCTTCCTGTTATGATGTGTTTCTATTATTTCTATATCAGTTCCTGTCAATTTCTTTGCAACTTCTGATACTATCTTACACATCAAATTTATATCTACAGACATATTTGATGACCTAAATATTGGCATTTCTTTAGATATTTCTTTTATTTGATTTTCTTCTTCTTTTGTAAATCCTGTTGTTGCTATTACTACTGGTATTTTGTTCTGTTTTGCATATTCTAATATTTTAAATGTCGCTTCTGGTATTGAAAAATCTATAATTACATCAGGCTTGTTTTCTAATTTTTCTATGTCTGTTACTACTTTTACATCATCTTCTTTTTGTATCTTGTCTACACCACCAATTAGTTGTATCTCACTATCATTTTTTGCTACACTTGCTACTGTCTGTCCCATTCTCCCATTGTATCCATTTATAACTAATTTTATCATTTTATTTCTCCTTTATTATTTTTACAATTCTTTCCGTTACTTCTTCTATTGTCATATTTGTTGAATCAATATATATTGCATCTTCTGCTTGTTTTAATGGTGCAATTTTTCTTGTTTTGTCATTATTATCTCTAAATTTAATGTTCTCTAATATATCTTCATATGATATTTCTATTCCTTCTTGTTCATTTTGTTTTAATCTTCTATTTGCTCTTTCTTCTGGTGTAGCATCTAAATATATTTTAATTTTAGCATTTGGAAATACATTTGTTCCAATATCTCTTCCTTCCATAATTACTTCTTTTCCTTCTGCTATTTTTCTTGATAAATTAGTAATATTTTCTCTTATTTCTACTATGTTTGATACTTGTGGAATAAATTCATTTACTTCTTTTTCTCTTATTTTTATTGATACATCTTCTCCATTTAAATATACTTTATCTGAATCTTCTTCTTTTTTTAATTCTATGTTAATATTTTCTAGCATTTTTTGTATTTTATCTATATCTTTTAAATCTATTTTGTTTCTTATCATATATAATGTTATACATCTATATAAAGCTCCTGTATCTATGTAAACTAATCCTAATTTTTGAGCAACTAATTTTGTTATTGTTCCTTTTCCACTTCCTGCTGGTCCATCTACAGCCACTACCATTCCAACTCCCATACTTTTAAATCCTTTCTTTGGTTTGTATTTTTTTTACATTTTTTAGTCTTCAACTTTTTTCGTTAGTATAAATCCTGTTGCTATATATCTTGTTCTATGTGCTCCTGATGCATCTATTGGGTCGTTTATTATTTTGTTTCCTACTACCATTGCACTTGAAGTTCCACCATCTAGGTTTACTGCATTATATGCTCCATATCTTTCCATTATTTCTATTAGTTCATTCATATCTGCTCCTGGCTTTGTAGCTCTTCTTCCGTCTATTACTAACATTAATACTATTCCGTCTTGTCTTTGCCCAATTGCTGTTCTTGGTGCTGTTCCCCATCCTCCATTTCCTAATACTTGGGATTTTTCTCCGTTTATTATTAAGTATGGCCCCCATGTTACTGCATCTCTTATATTCATTGCTCTAGCTTGCGTTAAGTTCATTTTTCCTAATACTAGTCTATTATCATTGTCAAATCCTATTAGTCCACCTACCCCAGAATATTTATTGGCTGATATTACTTTTCCTTTTGTTATTGTTATTCCATGTGGAGTTGATCCATTTCCATTATATCCTTCATCTAAGAAGCCTCCTCCATTTATTCCTAGTATTGCATCGTTTTCTTGTACCATAGTTGTTAGATATTGTCCTGATTTTCCTATATCCTTTGATGCTACTGCCTGCACTCTTGATGGGTCATATATTACTGCTAAATATCCACTGTATTTTTTTCCTTCTATTTTTACTATTCTGTAGTCTTCTGTGTCTTCATATATATCATATTCTTCTTTGTTTAGACCTTTGGCTAATATTTGTTTTTCATATTTGTTTTTATATGTAATTTCATCTTTGTTGTTTTCTATTGGTACTATTAGTGTTGTGTCCGTTATTCCATCTACTTCTTCTACTCTATTTTTTGATAGTACTTCTTCTATTGTTTCTTTATTGAAAAACCATGTTGCTAAGTATTGGTGTCTCATTGTTGTCATTGCTGTTGTAATCCACCAATCTCTAAATCCTTTATATGGTCCATAAAATAAAAAGATTGCTGTACTTATTCCTATTATTCCTAATATTAATATTACTATTAATATCTTTTTCAGAATTGATATTCCATTTTTGTTTTTCTTTTTATTTGTTTGTTTTTGTTCCGCCTCTTTATTTTCTGAATCTTCTTCTAAGTTTTGTATCTTATTGATTTCTTGTTTATTAAGTATTATCTCATTCTCTAATTTTTTTATTGCTTCTTGTTTTGATATTATCTCATTTTCTAATTTTCTTATTTTTTCATGTAAATTTATTTTTTCTTTTAGTTGTTCTATACTTTCTTTAGTTATTTTTAATTCTGCTGTTTCTGATCTTTTTTCAACTGCATTCTCTTTTTTTGTATCATTATCTATAGCATTACCATTTATTTTAGCTGTAGTTGTAATCTTTTTCTTTGTTTTTTCTGATGTTAAACTATTTTCTTGTCTTCCTTCTTTTGCTTTAGGTGATTCAGTAGTTTTCTTTCGTGTTGTTTTTTTTGCTTTAGTTGATTTTGTATCTTTACTTTGTGTTTTTGCTACTGTTTTTTCTTCCTTTACATTTTTGTTTACTGCTTTAGTAGCTGTTTTTCTTGATGTTGTCTTTTTTTTCTCTTCTGTTGGTTTATCTATATTTACATTTTTAATTTCTTCTTTTTCTACTATTGTTTTTGCCATCTTTTTCCCTCTCTGATTTTTTTTAATTTTACTACTTTTATATTTTACTGTCAATTTCATTATTAATCATTTTTATTCATTTTTTAACATAATTTTTGCTATTTTTGTTATAATAATATTAATTTTCTCTTTTTCTATGTTTTTTATTTTTATAAAAAAAATCGAAGGTTTTAGTGTGTACAAAAGGTTAAGTTGCCTTAATTCATGCGGTTGCAAGCCACGTGTACATGCAGATTTTGAAAGTTTTGCTTTTGTTAACATCTACTTTTCTTATATTTTTGCAAAAATGTATTGACAAATCTATTATTTTTAGAGTAAAATAGTAAAGTGCTTACAATTATCTAAGTTACAATGGTGGATGTAGCGTAGTTGGTTAACGCGCCAGTTTGTGGCACTGGAGACCGTGGGTTCGAGTCCCATCTTCCACCCCATATAAAATAATATTGGGCTGTAGCCAAGCTGCTGAGACTGTTCGAGCTTAGCGAGTTACAGTGTCAGTATGCGGTAACGCTCTACAAATTGAATATTGGGCTGTAGCCAAGCGGTAAGGCACTAGACTTTGACTCTAGCATGCGTGTGTTCGAATCCCACCAGCCCAGCCATAAAGAAGTTTCGTCGAACTTTTTGGAAACCTTGATATAACTTGATTTCAAGACTATCAAAAAGTTTGATGAACACAAAAACTTAAACCGTTTCAAAGGAAACGGTCTTTTTTTGACCCAAAATATTGAAAAAAGGAGGTTTTTGTGATATTATGTTACAAGTAACAAAAAAAGAAATCAATATGAGTAAAGAATTACTCTCTAAAACTTGCTAACAAAAGTCAATAGTTTTCTAAAAAATTTTTAAATTATTTTTATGAAGATTTTATGCATAACAAAGAAACCTATTTTATAGATC
>JAAWFD010000017.1 GCA_022794615.1 Clostridia bacterium | reverse complement strand
TCACTCCAGTACCCTGACACAAAAAACTAACCCTAAAAAATCAAATTTTTAGGGCTTATGTTTAAAATTTTTTGGGACATTTTCAAAAATCATTGACAGCTAGCATATAAAAAAAGATTAGATTAATTATATTAATTTCATTTTCTATGTAAATATTGTATAATAATATATGTAACTTAAATAGTAAAATACTATTTATAACTGCAATTTAAGTCTATCTAATTTATTTAGTTAGCGGAAAAGACATTATGTTTTCATTTTTGAAAAAGAATTCTCAAGATGAAATCAATTCTTATGGGAATTCATCTGTTTATTTATCATCAGGCACAGAATATGAAAATACTCAGTATCTTAAAAAAGATGATAAATATCCTGAATTTGAAATTTATTTTGTTGCAGAGCTTTCAGATGGTACTTTGGTTTTCGACATTTTAGACTCAAATTCCAACAAAGCTGGGCATGTTGTTTCTCCTGCCAAGGCAACTGACAGAGAAAAAATACAGATTATTGAAAGCATTTTCTATGAAGAATTTACAAAAGCTGACCGTGACCATTTGAAAGACCAGGTATTAAAATTTTGTTCAGTGCGCTGTTAGTGTCCTTCTGAGTCCTACACATTATTAGTGGGACTCTAGTTTTTTAATTGAAAAGCTTTTTTTATGCATACAGCATAGTTAAAATAATATGGTTATAATGTTTTTTCATAATAAATCTTATAATTCTTTTGACTTTTGCTCATTTATATGTTAATATATTTAATGTTATATTTAAATTTTTTTATGCCGATGTGGCGGAACTGGCAGACGCACTGGACTCAAAATCCAGCGGGAAACCATGTGGGTTCAAGTCCCACCATCGGTACCATTATGTATGTACATATAGGATTTCAAAGTCCTATTGTACATATTTTTATTTATGTTGATAATTCAATGGCGTACATTACATTTATCTATTAGTATATACAGATGTTACTAGATAATTAAGTATTGCACTATTTAACATAATGTGATAAAATATATATGAAAGCCAAATATAAGGTATTGTAGGAGGAACTTTTTATGCATGATTATGACAAAATTTTAAAACAAGCTAATAGTATGGCTCAGTTTATTTTGGCTGGTCATAGCCTGGTTGAGACATCAGATGAATTTGGTATATCTAAACATGCAATAAGCTATCGGCTTCAATTAATAGGGCTTACTTACACAGATTTAGCAAAAATACGTAAAGAAAGGAGTAAACAGACTAGATAATTCTAGTCTGTCTTTTAAAAGTTCTATCAATACTCTCTATCCCCATTTACATTATCAAGAATATTTTTACATTCTTCCCAGTCTATTACTTTAAAACAATCACTATCTTCTGATATTTTTTCCACAATCTCTCTTGTTTTATCTTTTGATGACAAATCAACAACTACTATATCTTTTGTATAATTATATTCTTTTATATTATCTTTATTTCCATAAACTGAATTTAATAAATTTGAACGCAAAAAGCCCTCTATATTTTCTTCTTGATTTTTAGTTGCAATAATAAGATAAATCCCATCACTATCATTTATTCCTCTAGAAGAATATGTATATGAATATACTATTGTTTTTACTATCTCTATAAGCCCATATAATGCTAGTGTCCATAATATTATATTTAATAAAAAATAAATCATAAGCTATCTCCTTATGATTTATTATATGTTTTTAATTCTTTTTGTGTTATTCATTTTTTATTTTTTATATAGTTAATTAATGCTTATTCTAACTTTAATAACATTATACTAACATTAATATAGCTTTTTCTGCCCCATCACCTTTACGTGGACCAGCTTTAACTATACGTGTATATCCCCCTACTCTACCTTCATATTTTGGAGCGATTTCATTAAATAATTTTGAAGGTAAATCTATGTTATTTCCTTCACTGTCTTTAACTTTGTTTAATTTTCTCATCATTTTCTTTCTTGCATTTAATCTTGATGGGTTGTCTTTTTGCCTACTTTCTGTAGTTTCTTCTTTTACTACCTTTAAGTATTCTTTTCCATTTTTGCTTTTTACTAATTCAGTAACTTTATTTCCTTTTGAATCTAGCTTTGCTTTAACCACTTTTACATCAACCATTTCAAAATTGTCTTTTTCTTTAATAGCTAATGATATTATGCTATCAACTATTGATTTTACTTCTTTCGCTCTTGCTTCTGTTGTTTCAACTTTTCCATGTTGAATTACATCTGTTGTTAAGTTTTTTAACATTGCTAATCTTATATCTGTAGTTACACCTAATTTTCTATTTGTAGCCAACTTTTTTTCCTCCTAACTTCCTATTTTCTATTCTTCTTCTTCAGCGAAACCTAGTCCTAATGAATGTAATTTTGCAATTACCTCATCTAATGATTTTTTTCCTAAGTTTCTTACTTTCATCATATCATATTCAGATCTGCTAATTAAATCTTCAACTGTAGCAATTCCTGCTCTCTTTAAACAATTGAATGATCTTACAGATAATTCTAATTCCTCTATTGATGTTTCTAATACTTTTTCTTTTTGAGATTCTTCTTTTTCTATCATTACTTGTGTATTTCTCGTTGCTTCTGATAGGTCTATAAATATGTTCAAGTGACTTGTCATTACTTTTGCAGCTAAACTTAATGCTTCATGTGCTTTTAAACTACCGTCTGTCCAAATTTCAATTATTAACTTATCATAATCTACCATTTGACCTACTCTAGTATTTTTTATTTGATAATTAACTTTTTTTACAGGAGTATAGATTGAGTCTACTGGAAGTACAGATATATCTTGGTCTGGTTTCTTATTTTTATCTGCTGGTGTATATCCTCTTCCCATATCTGCTGTCATTTCCATATTTAGCTTTCCACCTTCTGATATTGTTGCTATATGTAACTCTGGATTCATTATTTCTACTGTTCCATCTGTTTCTATATCTGCTGCTGTTACCTCTCCTTCTCCTTTAAAATTAATTCGTAATGTTTTTTCTTCGTTTTCATTAAATTTTAGTCTTACATTTTTTAGATTAACTATTATTTCTGGTACATCTTCTACTACATTTGGTATACTAGAAAACTCATGTAAAACTCCTTCTATTTTCACACTTGTTATTGCGCATCCTGTAAGTGATGATAATAGGATTCTTCTTAGTGAGTTTCCTATTGTTACTCCATATCCTCTTTCTAATGGTTCACATACAAATTTTGCGTAATTTTTTGTATTATCGATTTCTAGACATTCAATATTTGGCTTTTCGAATTCTATCATTTTTACCTCCTAATTTTCTTAAATGTAATTAAGATTACATATATTGTGTCTATATAAAGCGCTTTATTTCCGTACCTTTATAGAACTAAAGAAACTATTTAGAGTAAAGCTCTACTATTAAATGCTCTTCGATTGGTATATCTATATCTTCTCTAGCTGCTAATCTAATTACTTTACCACTTAAAGTTTCGCTATTTTTTTCTAACCATTCTGGAACTGGCCTTGCTGCATTTTCTTCTACATTAATTTTTATTGCTCCTGTTTCTTTCTTTGTTTCTCTTACAGCTATCACATCTCCTGCTTTTACTAAGTATGATGGTATATCTACTCTTCTACCATTTACTTCGAAGATTGCATGATTTACAAGTTGTCTTGCTTGTGCTCTTGAAGATCCATATCCTAATCTATATACTACATTATCTAATCTACTTTCTAGTATTTGTAATAGGTTTTCACCTGTTACTCCTTTTTGGTTTGAAGCCATTTCAAAATATTTTCTGAATTGTTTTTCTCCAACTCCATAGTATGATTTTGTTTTTTGTTTTTCTCTTAATTGTGTACCGTATTCAGAAAGTTTTGCTTTCTTTTGCCCATGTTGTCCTGGTGCATAATTTCTTCTTGATATACTACATTTGTCTGTATAACATCTTGAACCTTTTAAAAACAATTTCTCTCCGTTTCTACGGCAAATACGACATTGTTCGTCTGTATATCTTGCCATTTTTTATTTCTCCCTTCCTATTTTAGGTTTTCTGATTTTTATTTTTTATTAGCTTTCTATATTTTCTTGCTAACTATACTCTTCTTCTTTTTGGTGGTCTGCATCCGTTATGTGGGATTGGTGTTACATCTTTTATACTGCTTAATTCTAATCCAGCTGTTTGTAATGCTCTTATTGCAGCTTCACGTCCTGAACCAGGTCCTTTTACATATACTTCTACAGATTTTAACCCATGTTCCATTGCAGCTTTTGCAGCTGTTTCTGCTACTTCTCCTGCTGCAAATGGTGTGCTTTTTCTAGATCCTTTAAAACCTAATCCTCCAGCACTTCCCCATGATATTGTGTTTCCTTGTGTATCTGTTATTGTAACTATTGTGTTGTTAAAACTTGAATGTATATGTGCTTCACCTTTTTCAATGTTTTTTCTATTTCTTCTAGCTACTGTTTTCTTTGTTAGACTTTTATTAGCCATTTTCTTTTTTTCCCTCCTTCAATGGATTTCTTATTAATTTCTATTTGCTTTTTGATTTACTTACTAATTTTCTTGGACCTTTTCTTGTACGTGCATTTGTTTTTGTTCTTTGTCCTCTTACAGGTAACCCTCTTCTATGTCTTAACCCTCTGTAGCATCCTATTTCTGTTAGTCTTTTTATGTTTAATGCTACTTCTCTTCTTAAATCACCTTCGACTTTATATGATTCATCTACTACTTTTCTTATTTTGTTTTCATCTTCATCAGTTAAGTCTTTTACTCTAGTATCTGGATTTACTCCTGCTTTTGCTAATATTGTTTGTGAGCTTTTTAGTCCTATTCCATATATATATGTAAGTCCTATTTCTACTCTCTTTTCCTTTGGTAAGTCTACTCCTGCTATACGAGCCATATTTTACACCTCCATAATTTTTTATTAATTGTTGTTTTGTACTTGTATAATTGTTGTTTGCCCTTGGTGTTTAAAGGTGAAATGTACCAACGTTTACTTTGGCCTCTTTAAACATCTTAAGACATATATATTAACACAAACATGATATGAAGCTTTTGCTTCACAGCCGCTACATATTTGTGCTATTAACTAATTTTTATATTTGTTTTATCCTTGTCTTTGTTTGTGTTTAGGATTTTCACAAATAACTCTAATTTTTCCTCTTCTTTTTATTACTTTGCATTTGTCACATATTGGTTTTACTGATGGTCTTACCTTCATTTTCTGCACCTCCTGTATTTTTTCTTTTTCATATATTTTTGGGTTATTATATATTTATATTATTACTTTATATCTTTTGTTAGTTTGATTTTACCTATTAGCTCTATTTTGCTCTCCATGTTATTCTACCTTTTGACAAATCATATGGAGAAAGTTCTACCTTTACTTTATCTCCTGGTAGTATTTTTATATAATTCATTCTTAGCTTTCCTGAAATATGTGCTAATATTTGATGCCCATTTTCAAGTTCTACTTTGAAATTTGTATTTGGTAATGTTTCTACAACAGTACCTTCTACTTCGATAACGTCTTCTTTTGACATTAATATTCCTCCTTATTTTGCCAATTTAGTATTTTAACTCATATAGTATATACCTTTTTTAAAGAATTGTCAATATTTCTGGCTCTTTTTCTGTAATTAATATTGTATTTTCATAATGTGCTGATAAACTTCCATCTTCTGTTACGATTGTCCATCCATCTTCTAGTTCTAAAATATCTTGTTTTCCTTGTATTACCATAGGCTCTATCGCTAGTGTCATTCCTGGCTCTAATCGTATTCCTTTCCCTGCTTTTCCATAATTTGGTATTCCAGGGTCTTCATGCATCTGCCTTCCTATTCCATGTCCTTGAAATTCTCTTACAACTGAATATCCCTGTGACCTCACATATTCTCCTATTGCATGTGACACATCCCCAATTCTATTTCCTTTTTTAGCATATTTTATCCCCTCAAAAAATGCTTTTTTAGTTACTTCTATTAACCTTTGTGCATCTTTCGATATTTTTCCTACTGCATATGTTCTTGCCATATCTCCATTAAAACCATCTTTTAATGCTACTAAGTCTACACTTAATATGTCTCCTTCTTTTAGTTTTCTATATTTTGAAGGTATTCCATGTATTACTTCATCATTTATTGACATGCAAGTTGATGCTGGAAAGTTTGGTACATCATCATATCCTGATGGATAATTTTTTTCTGCTGGTATTGCTCCTAACTTTATCATTGTTTGTTCTGCAATTTGGTCTAATTCCCATGTTGTTATTCCTGGTTTTATATTTTCTTCTATTGCTTTATGCGTTACCGCTGCAACCTTACAGGCTTCTTTCATTAACTCTATTTCTTTTTTTGACTTTATAGTTACCACTTTATTTACCTCTATTTATTCGTATTCTCGTATATTGCTTTTTATTTGTTACAGTTCAGTAGCAATATTAGAAGTCCGTGTTAGCGATACATTTAAAAATAATTTGGTGGTACCCGTAGGGGCGTATCAAATTATTTTTAAGTCGTATCGCAGTTAAACAGGGCTATATAATTTTAACCTGAACTGTTACATCTATTTGTTTTTTATTTCTTTTACTATATCTTCTGCTACATCTTTTCCCATTCTATTTATTTCTACACTTACTTTTTCTGTTCTTATTACTCCTTTATTTTTGTAATATTCTACTAATGGGCTTGTTTTTTCTTCATATATTTCTAATCTCTTCTTGATTGCTTCTGGGTCTGAATCATCTGCTCTTTGTTTTAATGGTGCTCCACATTTATCGCATATTCCTTCTTTTACTGGTGGATGTAATTTTATATTATATGTTGCTTTACATTCTTGATTAGTACATACTCTTCTAGTTAACATTCTTTCTATTATTTCTTCTTTCGGTGTTACTAAATTTATTACTAAATCTACCTTTTTATTATTCTTTTTTAACATTTCATCTAATTTTTCTGCTTGCTCTATTGTTCTTGGGAATCCATCTAAAATTGCTCCTTCTTGTGCATCTTCCCAATTTAATCTATCTTCTACCATTGGAACTGTTATTTCATCTGGCACTAATTCTCCTTTTTCTGTATATTTGCTTGCTTCAATTCCCAATATTGTTTTTTCACTAATATTTTTTCTGAATATATCTCCTGTTGATATTTGTGGCCATCCTATTTGTTCGCTTATTAGCCCTGCTACTGTTCCTTTTCCTGTTCCTTGTGCTCCTAACATTATAATTATCATACCATCTCTCCTATCTCTTTTTTGAATTTATTACGCTTTTCACATGCCATATTGTACTACAATTAAGCTAAAATATCAAGCATTTTTATGATTTAATAATTTTTATTTGCAAATCTATATTTTACTCTATTTCTTATTGTTCTTTTGGGTCTTGTTTGACATTTTGAATAATATAAGCTATAATAATTACTGATATCATAAACAATGTTTAATGCTAAAAGAAAGGAGGTCTTTCTATGTTAAATAGCAAAAAGACCACAAATGTTGAAAACTGGGAAAGGAAGCAGAGAGTAAAGGCTCTAAAATGTCATAACCTTTATTCTCATACACGGGAGCATGTAGCCCCCATGAAGCAATGTCCATTTCCTACGCGAAATTCCATGTGTCGGTATTGCCATTTAAAGATTTAATCTTTTAGTCAAAAGAAAAGCTGTGCTATGCATTACGTCATATAGTACAGCTTTTTCTCTCTTGAAAGTGAAATGTGATAACTTCCTAGAATATAAAAACAAAAAAACACTATATTTCGTTGAAAAATATAGTATTTTTTATATTTTATTCTAAGAATCCTTTATAATGTCTCATTGACAATTGAGCTTCTAATTGTTGAACTGTTTCTAATACAACACCTACAACTATTAATATAGATGTTCCACCAAATGTAATATTTAAGCTTGTAAATCTTAATAACATTGGTAATATTGCAATAACTGCTAAGAATACTCCACCAAATAATGTTATTTTTGATATTATTGATGTCAAATATTCTGTTGTTGGTTTTCCAGCTCTTATTCCTGGTATAAATCCACCATTTTTCTTTATGTTATTTGATACTTCTGCTGGGTTAAATGTTGCATAAGTATAAAAATATGTGAATCCTACTATTAGTAATAAGTATACTATTGCATTAGCTATTGAATATCCTATACCAACATTTGAAGATGATGTTGCTATTGAGAATTTATATAGTCCTGCTAAGAATCCAGTTTTTGTTGCTATATCACTTACAAACATTTGGATTATCATTGCTGGGAAAGTCATAAATGATGATGCAAATATTACTGGCATAACTCCTGCCATTACTAATTTTAGAGGAATATGAGTATTTTGTCCTCCCATCATTTTTCTTCCTACAACTCTTTTTGAATATTGTACTGGTACTCTTCTTTCTGCTTGTTGTACAAATACAACTCCTGCAATTAATAGTAATGCTCCTATTATTACTCCTAATACTACAATTAATCCAACTGTGCTAAATCCTGCTGTTGTGAACATTAATTTCCACATTGTTACAATAGCTGATGGTAATCCTGATATTATACCTATTAATATTATCATTGATATTCCATTACCTATTCCTCTTGAAGAAATTTGCTCTCCTAACCACATTAGGAATGCTGTTCCTGCAACTAGTGATAATACAACTAAGAATCCTGTTAAGAATCCTGGATGTACGAATACATTAGCTGGCTTGTATGAAAAATAAATTACTAATGCTTCTACTAGTGCTAATACTAGTGTAACTATTTTTGTATATCTATTTATTTTTCTTCTTCCTTCTTCTCCACCTTCTTTTGTTAGTCTTTCTAATGAAGGTATTATCATTGCTAATAATTGTACAACTATTGAAGCTGTGATATAAGGAGTTATTGACATTGCAAATACTGAAAATCTTGAAAATGCTCCTCCTGATATTAGGTTTATAAATCCACTTATTCCTTCAGTTGATGACATTGCTGAACTTAATGCAACCATATCAACTCCTGGTACTGTTAGGTAACACCCTAATCTGAATATTAATATTAATAATAATGTATATAATAATCTTTTTCTTACTTCTGGTGTTTTCCAAGCATTTACTAAAGTTTTAAACAATTAAACCACCTCTGTCTTTCCGCCTAGAGTTTCAATTGCTTCTTTGGCAGCTGATGTAAATCTATTAGCTTTTACATTTAATTTCTTTTCTAATTTTCCTGTTGCTAATACAACTATTCCATCATTTACTTTTCCGATTATTCCTTCTGCTAATAGAGTTTCAGCTGTAACATCTGTTGCTTTACTTTTGTTTAACATTGTTAATGTTACTTCAGTAAAGTTTTTAGCATGAATGTTTGTAAATCCTCTTTTTGGTAGTCTTCTATATAATGGTGTTTGACCACCTTCGAATCCTCTTCTTACTCCTCCACCACTTCTTGCTTTTTGACCTTTATGTCCTTTTCCTGATGTCTTTCCTAGTCCAGATCCTATTCCACGTCCTACTCTTATTCTTTTTGTTTTTTCAACTGCTGGCTTTAATTCTCCTAGTTTCATC
>JAAWFD010000004.1 GCA_022794615.1 Clostridia bacterium | reverse complement strand
CTGTGGAACGGATATTATCAGAGATATGTCAATTCATAATGGTTATTTATATGTTTTAGGAGATATTAGGCAAAGAAGAAATAATAAGAAAAAAGATAAAAGAATTCTATAAAAAAGAAATGGAAGAAATATCAGACAGACTAAAAATAAAAAATGCAACAGAAACAATAGAAATGGAAGATGGTCCAACAGATGCAATAAAACACAAAAAAGACTCATCTATGGTAGTAGGATTTAAAATGTTAAAAAATGGAGAAGGAGATGTATTCATATCAGCAGGAAATTCAGGAGCACTATTAGCTGGAGCAACATTATTAGTAGGAAGAATAAAAGGAATAGATAGACCTGCACTAGCAGGAATATTACCAGCATATAAAAGTCAATTATTATTAATAGATTCAGGATCAAACACAAACTGCAAGCCAATAAATTTATTACAATTTGCACAAATGTCAACAATATATTTAAAAAATACATTTGGAATAGAAAAGCCAGCCATAGGATTACTAAACATAGGTACAGAAGAAACAAAAGGTAATGAATTAACAAAAGAATCATATAAATTATTAAAAGAGAAATCTCCTGAATTAGGCATTAATTTTATAGGAAATGTAGAAGGAAGAGATGCATTTTCAGGAAGAATAGACGCAATAGTAACAGACGGATTTACAGGAAATGTATTTCTAAAAACAGCAGAAGGATTAGGAAAATTTGTAAAAAAGACATTAACAGAGAGTTTTGCAAAAAACATGTTAACAAAAATATGTGCATTACCATCATTACCAGCAATAAAAAATCTAAAAAAAGCAATGGACTACAAATCATATGGAGGAGCACTATTTCTAGGAGTAAATAAACCAGTAGTAAAAGCACATGGAAGTAGTGATGAAATATTATTTGAATTCACAATAAAACAAGCAGAAAGATTTGTTGAAAATAAGGCAGTAGATAAAATGATAGAAGAGTTTGAAAAGAATAGAGGGAGTAATGAAAAATAGACCAAAAAGAAGTAAAATTTGAATACTCAGTATAAAAAATAAATATTTTAAAAGATTACTTGACAAATATAAAAACATATAATATAAATGTTAAAGAAAAAGATGATTGTTAAAAATATAAAATTAACAGATGCGAGAGGGGGTGAACTTATAACAATGAGTTCAGAAGAAGTATTTGAAAAGGTAAAATCTATAATAGTAGAACAATTAGGAGTAACAGAAGCAACAGTAACAATGGAAGCATCATTTATAGATGATTTAGGAGCAGACTCTTTAGACATAGTAGAATTAATAATGGCATTAGAAGAAGAATTTGATATAGAAATTCCAGATGCAGATGCAGAAAAAGTTGTAACTGTAGGAGATGTAGTAGATTACATAAAAGAAAATGTATAAAAAAGCAATGCCAAAGAGGACATATATTTTGACACAAAAATGTCACAATGTATGTCCTCTTTGTTGATTAGTAAACACTATCAAAATCTTTTATAAAACTAGTGATTTTTTTTTAGATATATGATAGAATAAACAAAAATAAAATAAGGAGGAAACGAAGTGGAAGGAGCCAAATATAAAAGAGTACTACTAAAACTAAGTGGAGAAGTATTAGCAGGACAACAAAAAGTAGGTATAGATGTAGAAACAGTAGGAAAGATATGTGATAAAATAAAAGAAATTGTAGAAATGGGAGTAGAAATTGCAATTGTAGTAGGAGGAGGAAACTTCTGGAGGGGAAGACAAGGACATCAAATGGAAAGAACAACGGCAGACTACATGGGAATATTAGCAACAGCCATGAATGGTCTAGCTTTACAAGATGCACTAGAAGCAAGGGGAGTTTATTCAAGAGTCCAAACATCAATTGAAATGAGAGAAATAGCTGAGCCATTTATATTAAGAAAAGCAGAAAAGCATTTACAACGTGGAAGAGTAGTAATATTTGCGGGAGGAACAGGGCATCCATATTTCACAACAGACACAGCAGCAGTTTTAAGAGCAATAGAAATAAAAGCAGAAATAATATTATTAGGAAAATCAATTGATGCAGTTTATTCAGCAGACCCTAAAATAGATACAACAGCAACAAAATATGAAGAAATATCATATACAGAGGTATTAGAAAGAGATTTAAAAGTAATGGATTCAACGGCAACAGCAATGTGTAGAGATAATAATATGCCTTTATTAGTATTTGGAATAGCAGATTCAGAAAATATAGTAAAAGCAGTAAAAGGTGAAAAAATAGGAACAATAGTAAAATAAAGATAAAACCAAAGATACAAAAATAAATTTAAAAATGCATAGTGATCTAAAACAATATTAATGACATATAAATTGCAAGAAGAGAAATACACAAAAATAAAAAAGAATATAAGAGGAGAGAAAAGATATGGATTACACAAGTATAAAAGAAAGAATGGAAAAAACAATAGGAGTGTATACAGAAAAATTGGCTGAAGTAAGAGCAGGAAGAGCAAATCCTGCAATATTAAATAAAATAAAAATAGAGTATTATGGAACACCAACACCAATAAATCAAGTAGCAGCGGTATCAGTACCAGAAGCAAGGTTAATAGTAATACAACCATGGGACTTAACATGTTTAAAAGAGATAGAAAAAGCAATATTATCTTCAGATATAGGCATAAATCCAAACAATGATGGAAAAGTAATAAGATTAAATTTCCCAGAATTAACAGAAGAAAGAAGAAAAGAGTTAGTAAAAGAAATAAGAAAGATAGCAGAAGATGCAAAAGTATCAATAAGGGGAGTAAGAAGAGATGGGCTAGATGAATTTAAGACAAAACAAAAAGCAAGTGAAATAACGGAAGATGATTTAAAAGTAGCAGAAGCAGAAATACAAAAAATGACAGACAGTAAGGTAGAGGAAATAGACAAAATACTAGCAAACAAAGAATTAGATATAATGAATATATAAATAATTAATTAATGTATAATTAATAGAAACACTAAAATAAATATAATAAAACAAGAAATTACTAAATTTTGCTAACTAAATACCAGAAAGGAAACAAAAAGTAATAATGGAATTAAAACAAGAGCTGTCTAAATATAGAGATTTAGTAGACAAAGAATTAGACCAATATTTAACAAAAGAAGAATGCCCAGAACAAATATTAAATGAAGCAATGGAATATAGTTTAATGGCAGGGGGAAAAAGAATAAGACCAGTATTAATGATAAAAGTATATCAAATTTTCAAAGGAGAGATTGAAAAAGTTATGCCATTTGCATGTGCGATAGAGATGATACACAATTTTTCATTAATACATGATGACTTACCAGGGATAGATAACGATGATTTTAGGCATGGAAAATTAACAAATCACAAAAGGTATAATGAAGCTACAGCTATATTAGCAGGAGATGGATTATTAAATTTAGCATATGAAACCATGACAAAAGAGTTATTAAATAGTAATGATATAGAAAATCAAAATAATAAAATAAAAGCAATTAATGAAATTACAACAGCTACTCAAAGAATGATAGCAGGCGAATATGTAGATACAGAATATGAAGGAAAAGCAATATCATCAGACTATTTAGAATATATGCACAAAAATAAGACAGGAGCATTATTTAGAGCATCAGCAAGAGTAGGAGCAATGTTAGCAAATGCAAAAGAGGAAGACTTAGAAAAAATCACAAAATTTGCAGAAACAATAGGATTAACATTTCAAATAAAAGATGACTTACTATCTGCAATTGGAGATGAAAAAGTATTAGGAAAGCCAGTAGGAAATGATGAAGAAAAAGGAAAAAGTACTTATGTTACAAAATATGGTTTAGAGAAAGCACAAAAAATGCTAGAAAAACTAACTAAAGAAGCAGTAGAAATAGCAGAAACGTATGAAGAAAAGGGAGAATTTTTAAAAGAACTTGCAATATATATTAAAATAAGAAATAAATAGGAGGGATAAATTTGCAAGAGGAACAAAACAAAATGCCAGAGCACATAGGAATAATAATGGACGGAAACAGAAGATGGGCAAAATCAAAAGGAAAACCAGCAAGCTTTGGTCATAAACAAGGGGCGAAGACACTAGAAAATATAGTAAGATATGCAAACAAAATAGGATTAAAATATATAACAGTTTATGCATTTTCAACAGAAAACTGGAAGAGAACAGAAGAAGAAGTAAGTGGATTAATGATGTTACTACAAACATATCTAGATGATTATTCAAAAAGAGCAGATACAGAGAACATAAGAGTAAAAGTTATAGGAGATATAACAGCATTATCAGAAGGAATGCAAAAAAGTATAAATAAATGTATTGAAAGAACTAAAAATAATACAGGGGTAACATTTACTATAGCATTAAACTATGGTGGAAGAGATGAGATAGTAAAGGTAGTAACAAAGATATCAGAAGAAGTAAAACAAGGAAAAATAGAAATATCAGAAATAAATGAAAAGTTGATAGAAGAAAACTTATATACAGCAAATTATCCTGATCCAGACTTAATAATAAGAACAAGTGGAGAAATAAGATTAAGTGGATTTTTGATGTGGCAATCAACATATTCAGAGTTATATTTTATAGAAAAGAATTGGCCAGACTTTACAGAAGAAGATTTAGATATAGCAATAAATGAGTATAACAAAAGAACTAGAAAATTCGGAGCAAATTAACAAGAAACTAATTAATACTATAAATACTTATAAAATGAATTGTTTATATACTAGTAAATTAATCTTATAGTGATTAATCTATTATTATAGACAACAAAAGGAGAAATAAATGGAAGAAGAGAAAAACAAAACAAAGATAGATGTAACTAGAATTTTATCAGCAGCGGTAGGTTTTCCAATAGTAGCAATTGTCTTAATATTTGGAAATAAATATGTAGTAGATATAGTTCTAACAATAGTTGGATTACAAGCAATGAGAGAATATTTAGATGCAGTATCAAAAAAAGCAAATCCAGTAAAATGGATATCATACTTATCTTGTTTATTAATCGCAACAATACATGTGATACCTAGCCAATATATGGGGACTGTAGGATTTCTAGCATTACCAATATTAATAGTAATACTATTTTTTCAAGTAATAGTAACAAATATGAAAACAAACTTTAATGATGTAGCATATACTTTTATTGGAATATGTTACATAGTATTTTGTATGATAAGTATGTCATTAATAAGACAAATGAAAGATGGAATATTATTAATCTGGTATCTAATATTAACAGGATGGGGAACAGATGTATTTGCTTATTTAATAGGAAAATACTTTGGAAAACATAAATTTAGTCAAGTAAGTCCTAAAAAGTCTATAGAAGGATGTATAGCAGGAGCTATTGGAGCAATAATATTGGTAATAGGATATACATATTTAATAAATCAAAACACAGACTTAAGTTACTCATATTTGTATGTAGCAGTTATGGGATTAATATTAAGTATATTAGGACAATTAGGAGACTTTACGGCATCAGCAATAAAAAGATATGTAGGAGTAAAAGATTATGGTAATATAATACCAGGGCATGGCGGAATTATAGATAGGATAGATAGTTTATTATTTATCGCACCATTTGCATATATATTATTAAGAATATTATAAAAATAGGAGGATACATTGATTTCATTTATATTTAATGCTATAAAAATTATATTTTTGCTAGGATTTTTAGTATTTATTCATGAAGGAGGACACTTCATTGTAGCAAAATTATGCAAAGTAAAAGTAAACGAATTCGCCATAGGGTTTGGAAAAACCATTTGGCAAAAACAGATAAAGGAAACCAAATATGCATTACGAATTATACCATTAGGTGGATTTGTAAGCATGGAAGGAGAAACAGAAGCTTCAGAAGAAAAGGGATCATTTACAAAAGCAAGTATACCTAAAAGAATTGCAATAGTTGCAGCAGGAGCACTAGTAAATATAATATTTGGAATATTAATATACTTTATATTAATGACAACAGTTGGTATTCAGTTTGCCGACCCTGCGAAAGATACAATACTAAATAGAATATATTATGGTGCACAAGGGACAGGTCAATTTATTGCAGAATTAGGAAATAGTATAAAAGCTATATTTACACAAGGAATTTCAATAAATGAAATGACAGGTCCAGTTGGAATATCAGAAATAGTAATACAGACAACAAACTTTACAAACTATATTTATATAATGTCAGTAATATCAATATCATTAGGAATAACAAATTTGCTTCCAATACCAGCATTAGATGGTGGAAAAATATTATTTTTAATAATAGAAGCAATACGAAGAAAACCGCTGAAGGTGGAAACAGAAGCAACTATACAGATGATTGGGTTTTCTCTATTAATAGCATTATCTATTTATGTAACATATAAAGATGTAATTAGAATACTGTGATAAATTATTTTGAAATGAGTCTAGAATGCCTTGAATTTTAGACTTTTAGCTATTATTAATATTAAAAAAATAAATAAAGTTGTAAAAAAGTTGAATGTTAATCTAATATATGGTAAAATAAAATTTAGAAAAAATTTGAAGGAGGAAATCCAATGAACTGGGTTATTATAACCTTAGTGGCAGTAACACTTAGCATATTCCAATTAACATGGAATAAAGTACACAACAATCATCGGTGCATATTATGTTTCGGATGCAAAAATTGCACTAATTGCATATTAAGTTTTTTTTGCAATGAATGTGAGGATTGCACAAGATGTTTATTTTGCATCAGATGTGTGCGAAGTGTAAGTTGCTACAGAAGTTCTGATTGTACAGAATGTAACTCTTGTAGATACTGCATTAACAGTTTCGAATGTAATAACTGTACGAAACTAAGTGATGCACAAGAAGATAGCGATATCAAATAGTATAGTTAAGCACAGTTTTATCAACAAGCATCTATTTACACTAACAATAATTACTGTTAAGTGTAATAGATGCTTTTTTAAATAATATTAAAACAATAGTATATATATTTTTTGCTTTAGTTTTTTATCAGATAGTAATAGATGACTGCCACTTGTAAAATTAGATGTTTTCAAAAAAATAATATTGTCAAAAGACAGTAAATATGCTATATTAGATATTATAATAATAAATTGGAGGAAACAAAATGTATAGAACACACAATTTAGGAGAATTAAACAAAACAAACATAGAAGAAGATGTAGAATTAGCAGGATGGGTACAAAAAATCAGAAATCTAGGAGGAATGATATTCTTAGATTTAAGAGATGAATTTGGAATAACACAAATAGTAATAAATGATGAAGAGCTACAAAAGCAAGCAAAAGAATTAACAACAGAAAGTTGTATAGGAATAAAAGGAAAGGTAGTAGAAAGAGCAAGTAAAAATCCAAAAATGCCAACAGGAGAGATAGAAGTGGTGGCAAATACAATAGAAGTATTAGGAAAATGCAAAACAGTATTACCATTTGAGATAAATACAGACCAAGAAGTAAGAGAAGACTTAAGGTTAGAATACAGGTTTTTAGATTTAAGAAATGAAAAATTACACAACAATATATTATTAAGAGCTAAAATATTAAAAGCATTAAGAGATAATATGGATGAATTAGGGTTTACAGAAATACAAACACCAATACTAGCAAATTCATCACCAGAAGGAGCAAGAGATTACTTAGTACCAAGTAGAATACATTCAGGAGAATTTTATGCATTACCACAAGCACCACAACAATTCAAACAACTATTAATGGTATCAGGATTTAACAAATATTTTCAAATAGCACCTTGTTTCAGAGATGAAGACCCAAGAGCAGATAGAGCACCTGGAGAATTTTATCAATTAGACTTTGAAATGAGTTTCGCAACACAAGAAGATGTATTTGAAGTAATAGAGACAGTTGTGCCAAATGTATTTGAAAAATTTACAGACTGGAAAGTAGATAAAGGACCATTTATCAAAATACCATATAAAGAAGCAATGGAAAAGTACGGAATTGATAAACCAGATTTAAGAAATCCATTAATAATACAAGACATCACAGAACTATTTAAGAACACAGAATTTAACGCATTCAAAGGAAAAATAATAAAAGCAATAATAGTACCAAATGGAGCAGAGCAGGGAAGAAAATTCTTTGATAACATGACAGAATTTGCGGTACAAGAATGTGAAGCAAAAGGATTAGCATGGACAAAACTAGAACAAACAGGCGAAGTTACAGGAGGAATAGCAAAATTCATAACTGAAGAAATAAGAGACAGATTAGAAAAAGAATATAATCTAGAAAGAGGAAGTTCAATATTCTTTATAGCAGATGAGAAGTTAGAAAAGACACAAAAAATAGCTGGATTAGTTAGAATAGAATTAGGAAAAAGATTAGACTTAATAGAAAAGAATGTATACAAATTCTGTTTTATAGTAGACTTTCCAATGTACGAAATGGCAGAAGATGATGAAGGAAATCCAAAAATAGATTTTTGTCACAACCCATTTTCAATGCCACAAGGGGGATTAGAAACACTAAGAACAAAAAATCCATTAGACATATTGGCATATCAATATGATTTAGTATGTAATGGATATGAAATGGCATCAGGAGCAGTAAGAAACCATAATCCAGAGATAATGATAAAGGCATTTGAAATTGCAGGATATAGCGAAGAAGATGTAAAAACAAGATTTGGAGCATTATATAATGCATTCCAATATGGAACACCTCCACATGCTGGAGCAGCGCCAGGAGTAGACAGAATGGTAATGTTAATTTCAGACTCACAAAACATAAGAGAAGTAATTGCATTCCCAAAGAATAAAAAGGCAAGAGATTTATTAATGAATTCACCATCAAAAGTAACAGAACAACAATTAAAAGATGTACATATAAAAATAATTAGTGAAAACTAAGATTATAAATAAAATTTGTTGAATAATAACAAAAATTGAATAACAAAAGTGCATAATTCTTATGAATATATGCACTTTTATAAAGTTTGTAAAATATCATTTAATAGGAGGTAGATATTAAATGATATCTTTTGAAAATCAAGAAGAAAATATTGAACAGCAAAATAAAATACATTTTACTAAAATGCATGGATTAGGGAATGATTATTTATTAATAAATTGTATAGATAATGAAAATATTATAGAAGCACAGAATATACCCCCAATAGCAAGATACTTATGTAATAGACATTTTGGAGTAGGAGCAGATGGAATCATATTAATAAATAAAAGCAATATAGCAGATTTTAAAATGAATATATATAATCAAGATGGTACAGAAGCAGAAATGTGTGGAAATGGGATAAGATGTTTTGCAAAATACATATATGATAATAGATTAACAGAAAAAAAAGAAATAAGAATAGAAACATTAGCAGGAATAAAAAATGCTTTTATAAGGAAATCTAAAATAAATAATGATATAAGAGAAATAACAATAGATATGGGAAAAGCAAAATATGAACAGCAATTAGATTTAAAAATACTAGAAAAAGAATTAGAAGTATATTGCATTTCAATGGGAAACCCACATGCAATAGTATTTTGTGAAGATGTAGAAAAAGTTCCAATTAGTGAAATAGGAAGTTTAATAGAAAATGATGAGCATTTTCCACAAAAGACAAATGTAGAATTTATACAAGTTTTAGGAAATTCAAGCATAAAAATGAGAGTGTGGGAAAGAGGTGTAGGCGAAACATATGCATGTGGTACAGGAGCTTGTGCAGTAGCTACACTTTGCCATAAATTGAACTTTACAAAAAGTGAAGTTACAGTATATTTAAAAGTTGCATCCTATGTGGCTATCAATGACGGGAGCATGAAGGTGGGAGAGCGTGCCGCCTCACGTGCCGGT